>CAYWKV010000052.1:9680-17221 GCA_964458835.1 uncultured Gammaproteobacteria bacterium
GCGGCCGCTCAGGGCCGGTCCTCCAGATCGTAAAACGTGCGCGCCAGATAATCGGCCACGTCGCCGATCTCCTCGTCGCTCCAGCCCAGGCCGGCGTGCGTGCTCCAGGCCGCCACGCGCCGGCGCAGCTCGTTCATGGAGGTCACCTTGCGTCCCTCCCGCGTGTGCGCCCAGCTCTCGTGGCAGGACTGGCAGTGATTCTCGTACAGCCCCTGGCCGCGTGAGAATTCCTGTGCCGTGGCCGGCGCGCCGCCGAACAGGACGGCACCCAGACACAGGCAGAACCTCCACGCGTTCGAACCCGACATGACCTGCATAGCGATCTCCTCCCGACGGTTCACAGTGGAACTATAGCGCACCCGGACACGCCTTCCCGGCGGCTTTCCGCCCCTGCTATAGTACGCGCCCGCCGTCCCGGAGGGCGGCGATGCGGCATCCCCGGGCACCGGAGCATCCCATGAAAGCGAGTGAACTCAAGCGCGGCCTGGTCCTGCAGGTGGACGGCCGCAACATCTTCGTCAAGGACGTGCAGGTGCAGACCGCCTCCTCGCGCAGCGGCAATACCCTGTACAAGACGCGCGGCTACGACGTGGTGTCGCGGCAGAAGTTCGAGCGCGCCTTCAAGGGCGATGAGGTCGTCGACACCGTCGATTTCGAGCGCCGGCCGGTGCAGTACCTGTATCAGGATGCCGACGGCTGCACCTTCATGGACAAAGAGACCTACGAGCAGTACACGCTCGGCCTGGCCTCCATGGAGGACGATCTGTCCTACCTCACCGACGGGCTCGAAGGCATCCATGCCCTGATCGCCGACGGCAGCATCCTCGGCGTGGAGCTGCCTGCCACCGTCGCGCTCGAGATCGTCGACTGCGCCCCGGCGATGAAGGCGGCCTCGGCCTCGGCGCGCAGCAAGCCCGCCACGCTCAGCACCGGGCTGGTGGTGCAGGTGCCCGAGTACCTCACACCCGGCGAAGTCATCAAGGTGAACACCCTGACCGGGGAGTTCATGTCGCGGGCCTGACGCGACGCCACGCGCCGACGATCCGCCCGACCGGCGGACCGTCACCCTGAAAAACCCAGTCCGCCACGGAAGCACACGGACAAACACGGACAAGGTCCTGCGCGTCACACGACTGCCCACGTCACCCGCCAAGTACGGAGGCGGGCTTTGCGACGCGGTTTCATTTCGGCAGCCTTCCGTGTGCTTCCGTGGCAAATACGCCTTTTGGCACCATCTGGCTGCCGCGACGTGCCTCCGCTATAGTCGATGCGATCCCGCCGCCGTCGCGGCGGGGACGAGGGGGGCGGATATGGCCGTGCACACGCTCGTGAGCGGCATGTTGCTCGGCCTGCTGGCCGGCGGCGCCGCACCGCTCGCCGCCGAGCGCGGCATCGCCCAGGACCATCCCGGGGTGACCGAGTTGTTTCCGGAGGCGGACCGGTTCGGCGCGGTGGCGGGCGAGCCGCCGGCGGCGCCGGTGTTCCGGGGCGATGCCCTGCTCGGCTACGCCTTCGTCAGCGACGACGTGGTACGCACCCCCGGCTATTCCGGCCGGCCGATCCGGCTGCTGATCGGGCTCGGCCTGAACGGCACCCTCGCCGGCGCCCGGGTGCTCGGGCACCAGGAGACCATCCTCAAGTCGCATTTCCCCAAGGGCGCCCTGGAGGGCTTCGTCGCCGCCTATGCCGGCCGCTCGATCCGCGAGCGCTACGAGATCGGCATCGGCCGGCGCACCGGCTACGTGAACGTCGACGCCCTGACCGGCGCCACGGTGACGTCGATGGCGGTCAATCGCACGATCCTGGCCGCGGCCCGCCGGGTCGCGGTATCGCGCGGCCTGCTGGAGACGGATGACGCCGTGCGCCCGCCACCGGCAACCGTACCAACGGACCGGTTCGAGACCGCGGACTGGACCTCCCTGACCGGCAACGGCGCCATCCGGCGCCTGCTGCTGACCCGCGGCGACGTGGAGCAGGCGCTCGCGGCACGCATGGCCACCGGCCCGGTGGAGCCGCTGCCGGCGGATGATGGCTGCCGGCCCCTGCCGGAAGACGACTCCTGCGACGTCTTCATCGATCTCTACTACGCGTATCTGAACGCGCCGACGATCGGCCGCAATCTCCTCGGCGAGCCGGCCTACGGCCGCCTGATGGCGGAACTCGAACCGGGCGCCCACGCCATCGCCGTGCTGGCCCGCGGCCAGTATTCGTTCAAGGGCACGGCCTACGTGCACGGCGGCGTGTTCGACCGCATTCAACTCCGCCAGAACCGGCAGGCCATCGGCTTCCGCGACGCCGACCATCGGCGCCTGGACGATCCGGCGCTGGCCGGCATGCCGGATTTCACGGAGCGTTCCATCTTCATCGTGCGCGCCGCTGCCGGCTTCGATCCCGGCGCCCCCTGGGCCGTGGAGCTGCGGGTGCGGCGCCTGGTCGCCGCCCGTACCGGCGTCGGCGTGAGCTTCGCCGGCGAATACCAGATCCCCGCCGCCTACGTGGCACGGGATGCGCAGCGCTGATCGCACGCACTCCGTAGCGCCCCCTGCCGGCCGGCCGCCGCCCGGGTACTCATAAGGCCGCCTTGGGTTTCTCGTCGGGTCTTTTTATGGCGAGGCCGTCAGCCGCAGCGGTCCCGGCCGGACCGTTGGGCGAACCACGCGGCTTTTGGCATAATCGTCCGTGCCGGATAGGCCGACGACGGCCATTGCGGGCCGGCCGGTCGGTACACCAAAGCGCGCTTCCTGTCGTGGAGACGCGCGAACACAACAATGCTGCAGCAGGGAAGGTGCGCAGGTATGGACACATTCATCGGCCCCGCCGGGGGGGGCTTCGTCGGACACGAACGCCGGCGTCTCGAGCGGGGCATCTCCGGCCAGCCCATTCGGATACACACGCTCGGCCGCTTCGGGATACAAATCGACGGCTGCGCACTCGCCCCCCGGGCACTCCGCCAGCAGAAGCCGATGGAACTGCTGCAATGCGCCATCGCCCTCGGCGGCCGCAGCATCCACCGGGATTCCCTGAGCGCCACCCTGTGGCCGGATGCCGCGGGCGACGACGCGGCCAACAGTTACGACGTCACGCTGCATCGCCTGCGCCGCCTCCTCAAGCATGACGGCGCCCTGATTTCCAATGCCGGCCGACTGACCCTCAACAACGAAGTGGTGTGGGTCGATGCCTGGACGTTCGAGAAGATCCTCAATCGGATCGATCGGGCGATCCGCACCTCGGCCGCGGACGATGTCGAGATACAGGTGGGCAGGCTGCTGCACGATGCCATGCCCCTCTACCAGGGCGGCTTCCTGGCGCACGAGAGCCACAAGCCCTGGGGGCTGTCCTTCCAGGAGCGACTGCGCTCCAGGCTCATGCGTTGCATCGTCCAGGTCGGCAGGCAGGCCGAGAGCGACGGTCAGTGGCTGGCGGCCGCCGACTGCTATCAAACCGGCATCGGGCTGGATCCGCTGTACGAACTGTTCTACCAGCGCCTGATGATCTGCTACCGCGATGCGGACAGAACCTCCGAAGCGCGCGCCGTCTACCAACGCTGCCGCGTCAACCTGCTCTCCGGCCTGCACGTCGCCCCCTCGCCCGAAACCGAGCGCATACTCGGCACCCTCTGACGCGACCGGCCGGCCGCACGCCGGCACACCGCGCGTCCCCTCCCACATGCATCCAGCAACGGTGCCTGCGCGTCCCTGCGGCACGGGGTCCATCCCACGCGTGCGAGGCCCCTGCCGCCGCCCCTGCCGTTGCTCCGTTCCGCAGTTTTCCGTCCGGTCCTGTAAGCCGTATGTAAGTGCCAGGGCGGCACACTCGCACCGCGATACGAAAATCAGCAAATGGATGTCCGTATGGAAAATTACATCGTTCGTGTCTACCGGCGCGAAACAGGCGACCCCGACAGCGTCGTCGGCACGGTGGAGTGCGTGGAAAGCCGGCTGCACAAGGCGTTTCACGGACTGCGCAGGCTCGGCGAACTGCTGACCCACGAGGGCATGCTCGGCACGGATGCGATAGACAGGTCCTCCCGGCCTGCGCTCACCATCCCATCCGCGATCGGGGCCGGCGCCGATTCCACAACAACCAGAAACCGTTCGGAGGAGTCATGACAAACACCCACATTGGCGGAGGATTTCGGGCCGGAATCGTAGTGGCGTCCCTGTGCATGGGCGCGCTGATTCCACAGGCGCTGCAGGCATCCGGTATCGGCCACGGTGCATTCGACGGCGGCGGTACGCCGTCGAAGATCAGTTTCGACCAGCGGGGCGGCGCGGCAGCCGCCGCGGTGAGCGAACACGCCAAAGGCCTGGGCGGCATGGATGCGGACGAGGTCTTCAAAAAGGCCGACCGGGCCAAGGAGCGCAAGGATCTGCTTGCGCAAGGCGGCAAATGGGAAAACAGCCGCGCGCACCCGGACGACGACAAATGGGAGAAGCACCCCAACGGCATCCCGGGTCCGATCGACAACCCCTGTGTCGCGAAACACTGCGGCACCGAGCCGCCGTCGCCGGTGCCGGTGCCGGCCGCGGCATGGCTGCTCGGTTCCGGCCTGATCGGATTGCTGGGTCTGGCCCGGCGCCGGGCACGCTGACGGCCGGCCGCCTTCAGTCGTGCCGTGGCGCCCCTGCGCCCGGCAGCATCCCGCCCGTCATGCGCTCGAAGTCGTCGCGGATCACCGCCTCGCGCGCGACCAGCACGGTGAACAGGCCCTCCACCGTGCTGTCCGTGACATAAGCCGTCAGATCCGGCGCCGGCCCGGCGGGTGGCGACACCGCCTCCGGTGCGGCGGGCGCCGACTGCACGCGATAGGCGTCCAGGAGTTCGTCGTGGATCCGCAGGGCGTCGTTGCCGGCCAGCACGGTCGCGACGCGCGGCCGCACGGCCGCCTTCAGCGCCGCCTCGGTCCTGGATCGCAGCAGTCCGGTGCCGGCGCCGGCGCCGCCGTCGAGCAGCCCGCGCGCCTCGGCCGGCGTGATCTCCGCCAGCGCCGTCTGCAGGATCGGCGTCGCGACCGGGATGGCCTGTTCCGCCGCCTGGTTGATCAGTACCGACAGCAGCGCGGCCTGCGGGTCCGCGTACAGATCGCGGGCGACGCCGAGCGCCAACCCCAGCGGCGGCGGCAGCAGGATGCGCGCCAGCGGGTTGTCGAGGTAGCCACCGGGGCGGGCGAGATCGCTGACGACCGCCTCCACCGCACCGCCGAGCCGGTGGCTGTACTGGGCGGCAAGCGTGCGCATCACCTGTTCCTGCGCGGCACGCGTGAGATCCTGCTGCAGGGTGTCAAATCCGCCGGTGCAGGAGGACAGAAGCGGGACGATGCACAGCGCCATCGCGAAACGCCGCGTGCACGCGCACCGCGGGGCGGTGATGGTCGTGCGGCTGTGCATGTGCGCGCTCACGGCGCGGGCACCGACGGCGCCACAACCCCTTCCGCCTCCGCTCCGGATGCTTCCGCCCCGGCCGCGGTGGCGCGCGCGTGCCCCTGGCGGGTGTACTGCCGGCCGATGAACAGGTCGTTGGCGACGACCAGGACGTCCCGCAGCCAGCGGGCGGAGACCGCGCAGGCACCCTCGTACGGCGGCTCCTTGCAGGCCTCGACCTTGCCGTCCTTCAGCACGTCGATGTGCAGTCCGGGCAGCGGCCGGACCTGCATGCCGGCCGGCGGCCGGGTGTAGTCCATGATGGTCGGCTCGTCGTAGTGCAGCAGATCGAGCAGCAGGCCCGGCACTTCGTAGATGGCCAGATCGCCCGTCTTCAGCGGACCGCGCCTGCCATCGATGATGATCAGGGGCGTGCTGACGTAGAGCCTGAACATGTCCGCCGTGAACGCGCTGCGGTTGGCGGCGAGCACGCCGGAATCGACGTAGCCGGCGAAGTTCTCGCCCATGAACGGCAGGTGGTCGCCGAACAGCACGATGAGACCGTCGGGATCACGCCGCTGCAATGCCTCGAGGAAGGCCATCAGCTCGCGTGATTTGTAATGGATGGTGTTCGCGTAGGTGGTCACCTCTTCCACCGCGGATTTCGAGGTGATCTTCGATGGCCGCGAGGCACTCAACGGATAGTTCCAGTGCCCGAAGTAGGTCACGATGTAGTTCAGCACCGGCTGCCCGGCATCCAGCGTCGGCCCCAGCTTCTCCAGCACCTGCCGGTACAGCGAGCTGTCGGCGAGGAATTCGCGGTTCATGTCGTCAAGCATGAAATCCTGCTTCGCCCAGTAAGTCTGGAAGCCCATGCGCTGGTAGGCGTTGACCCGGTTCCAGAACACCGGCACGTTGGGATGCGAGGCCACGGCGCGGTAACCGCGCTCGGCCAGCAGGTGCGGCAGACAGGGCACGTCGTTGAGCATCTGCCGTTCGAACTTGACGTTGTCCTCCACCACCGGGAAGCCGCACAGGATCTCGAACTCGGCATTCGCGGTGTAGCCGCCGAACACCGGACTCAGCGCGCGGGCGTTGCCGGTGCGCTTCCAGAGCCGCCGGAACGCGGGATCGACCGGGTCCTGGTTGTAGCCGGCCTTCTTCAGCAGCTTCGGATCCCAGAACGACTCGAGCAGCACGATGTGCACGTTGCGCGGCGTGAACGCGGCCTGCGCGGCAGGCTTCGGCGGGGCGGCGCGCAGCAGGGCGTCGGCGGCGCGCAGCGCCGGATCGCGGTCCGGCGGCACGGCGGCGGCGGCGAAATAGCGCGCACCCTCCTGCAGCGAATACAGCGTCGCACCCCGGTACAGATAGTTGGACCGCTGGTCCCAGACGGAATTGCCGAAGCGCCGGTCGAGCGGCTCCAGGATCGCGGCGGGCTCGTACACCAGCGTCATCGAGAACAGGGTCACCGCGATGCTGGCCAGGTAGGCGCGCCACTGACGCAGCGTGATGTTGAAGACGAACAGCGCCGCGATCGCCGCCAGCGGCAGCGCCGCAGCCAGGAAATGCCAGCCGTCCAGCACCAGCAGCAGCGAGCGCAGGGCGTAGACGTCGTCGGGCATGATCGGCCCGCCGAAGAACGAGATCTTGATCGCGTTGCCGACGTACAGCACCGCCATCATGAGTCCCTGCAGGATCACGAACACCCACCGCCGCCGCGACAACGCGTACAGCACATAGCCGACCAGCAGCTGCAGCAGGTAGTCGAACGGCACGGCACGGAACACGATGCGCACGTCGAACTGCAGCGTGCTGACGAGATAGTACAGGGCGTAGAACGCCGCCGTGGAGAACACCGGCAGCAGCGGACCCGACATGGCCTTGCGGATCGGCATTGGAGATCTCATGCAGGATACCGTCGATGTCTAGGTGATCATGCGTAGCGCGGATGCAGCGCAGCATAATCCGGGGACGCCCCCGGATTACGGCCTGCCGGCCTGCATCCGGGCTACGGCCAATCCTTCAGGCCCAGAGGGCGCCAGGGCGAATAATGCTTGCTTACGCCGATACCAAAAAAATCCAGCCACGGAATCCACGGAACGACACGGAAAAATGGCTTATTGAAAGCGCCCGCAGACCCGGCCGCGGAGGAATGGTGCCGGATTTGCGCAATGAATT
>CAYWKV010000053.1:0-15624 GCA_964458835.1 uncultured Gammaproteobacteria bacterium
GTGAGCGGCAACCCGGGCTATGCGCCGCTGAGCTGAGACCGGAGCGCTGTCCGACCATGAAAAAGCCCGCGTGATATCACGCGGGCTTTTTTGTGGCCCTTCGACGGCGCGGCCCGGGCGACTGCGGGTGCGGGCGGGTGGAAATGGTGGGCCGTGCAGGATTCGAACCTGCGACCAATGGATTAAAAGTCCACTGCTCTACCGGCTGAGCTAACGGCCCGTGGCGGGAAAGCGGCACATGATACGCGTCCCGGCGGGACAGGAAAACCCCGCCGGTGAATGATCGCGAGTCGACGGGATCAGACCGCCTCGAGCCGCCGCATGCCCTGCGGGAGCAGCCGCAGGTCCACCAGGGCCGTGATCAGCGCCGCCGGGAAGCTCGCCTCGCCCTCGTAGACCATGCGGTAGTACTGCACCTTCATGGTCAGCGCGCTGCCCAGCACGATGCCGCCGAAGGCGATGAAGGAACCGATGGCGAGCGTAGATATGCCGGTGATGCCCTGACCGATGGTGCAGCCCAGGGCCAGCACGCCGCCGAAGCCCATCAGCAGGGCACCGACGAAGTGGTTGACGAAGTCGCGCACGCTGGCAAACCACTCGAAGCGGAAGCTGCGGCTGACCAGCGCCCACAGGAACGAGCCGAGGATCACGCCGAACAGCGACATCACGCCAAAGGTGAGGTAGGTGCTCTTCAGACCTTCGGACGCGTAGCCGAGGGTCTGGCCCATGGGATTGATGAAGGTGAACGACTGGGGGCTGAGCGGCCGCGTGTCGGCCGGCTTGCCCTCGGCAGACTCGGCCAGGAAGTCCCACTGCTGCGCATAGTCGCGCAGCGAATACTGCTCGCCATCCAGATCGATGGCGACGTTGCTGGTGAGGTACCAGGCACCCAGCACCGCCAGGCCGACCACCAATCCGCCGAGGACGTTGTCGAAACGGCCGCGGAAATCGACGGACTTGAACACGTACACGAGCAGCGCCAGGCCCAGCACCAGGCCAATGGCGAGGCGCAGCGTCGGGGCGCCCGCGGCTCCGCCGATCACCGCACCCAGGTCCTGGGTGGTCTTGAGGTTGACCGCCAGCGGCCGGATCCAGTCGTAGAACAGCACCGTGAACAGCGTCTGGTCGCTGCCCGGGAAGGGGTTGACCATGAAGTAGGCGATCACCGCGATCACCAGCAGCACCATCACCGACTTCAGGTTGCCGCCACCGATGCGGATCAGCGTCTTGTTGCCGCAGCCGCTGGCCAGCGTCATGCCGATGCCGAACAGGATGCCGCCGAGCAGGTTCTCGGCCCAGATCAGCTGGCCCGCCCGGTAGGGCGGAAAGGAATCACCGGGTGCGACCAAACCGGCGTATTCGAGCCCGGCCACGCCCAGCATGGCGATGGCGATGGCGAACACCCAGGCACGGAAGCGGCCGGTGTCGCCCATATTCACCCAGTCGGAAACCGCACCCATGGTGCAGAAATTGGTCTTGTTGACCACGAAGCCAAGGATCACCGCGATGACGAGCGTCCCCCAGAGAAAGAGGGATTGGGCGGCGGCAAAGTTGTCGAATACCATGGTGTCATTCCTCATGCTGGGCGCGCCTCGCGCACCCGTATCTACCAGCCGGACAGGGCGCGGTGGCGGCACGCCCCCCGGATTCCTCTGCGGATCTCTTCCCGGACTCCGGATGCCGGATCGCTCCGGGACCATGGAGCTCCCGGCCCTGCGCCCCCCGCAATGATAAATCATCGCGCGCCACCCGGCTCAAGCCACCATATAGTGCGTAGGATCCGGCACGCCGGCGGCCGCGAAGCCCGCGGTCCGCAGTCGGCAGGCGTCGCAGCGCCCGCAGGCCCGGCCTTCGTCGTCCGCCGCATAGCAGGACAGCGTCAGACCGTAGTCCACGCCCAGCCCCACCCCGGCACGGATGATCTCGGCCTTGCTCATCCGCATGAGGGGCGCGTTGACGCGGAAGGCGGCGCCTTCCACGCCGGCGCGTGTGGCTAGATTGGCTAGACGCTCGAAAGCGGCGATATATTCCGGGCGGCAATCCGGGTAGCCGGAGTAGTCGACGGCGTTCACGCCGATGAAGAGGTCCCGCGCACCCAGCACCTCCGCCCAGCCCAGCGCCAGGGCCAGGAACACCGTATTGCGCGCCGGCACGTAGGTCACAGGGATACCCTGGCTCGGCGCCTGGGGCACAGCGATGGCCGGATCGGTCAGGGCCGACCCGCCGATGGCGGCCAGATCGAGGGCGACGGTCTTGTGCTCGACCGCACCCAAGGCGGCCGCAACCCGCCGGGCCGCCGCCAGCTCGGCGGCGTGCCGCTGCCCGTAGTCGAGGCTCAGGGCATGGCAGGCGAACCCCCGGTCGCGCGCGATGGCGAGCACGGTTGCGGAATCGAGTCCGCCGGAGAGCAGCACAACGGCTTTGGCTGGCATGAACACCTCTGAATCCGCGCTCCGGTAGGAGCGCCGGTTCTGACGCGATACGCCGCGCACACTGGCACACCCACCCCGATCGCGGCAAGAATGCCGCTCCCACAGGCGGTAATCCATGCATCTGTAGGAGCGCCAGTCCTGGCGCGATCAGCCGCTTCGCGTCACTTCCCCGCTACATCGCCCCACAGGTATTTGTGCAGCTGAATCTGGAAACGCACCGGCAGGCGATCGGCCACGATCCAGTCCGCCAGCTCGCGCGGCGCGAGCCGCCCCTGCACAGGCGAGAACAGCACCTCGCAGATCTCCGGCAACTCGTACCGGGCGAGCTGCTCCCGGGCCCAATCGTAATCGGCACGGTCGCACAGCACGAACTTGATCTGATCGCGGGGATTCAGGTGCTCGAGATTGCACCAGCGGTTGCGCTCGACCTCGCCCGAGCCGGGCGTCTTGAGGTCCATGACCTTGACGACACGTGGATCGACGCGCGCCACGTCCAGGGCGCCGCTGGTCTCCAGCGACACCTCGTGGCCGGCATCGCACAGCTGCGCGAGCAGCGGGAGACAGGCCTTCTGCACCAGCGGCTCGCCGCCGGTCACGGTGACGTGCCGCACGCCGAAGGCCGCCGTACGCGCCAGGATGTCGTCCAGCGACAGCCATTCGCCGCCCTGGAACGCATAAGCGGTGTCGCAGTAGCCGCAGCGCAGCGGGCAGCCGGTCAGGCGGATGAAGACCGTCGGCCAGCCCACGCTGCGCGACTCGCCCTGCAGCGACAGGAAGATTTCGGTGATACGCAGACGCCCCGGCTCCGCCGCCGGCGCATCCGCCACCGCAGACGCCGTTTCGTTCATGCGCGCAGTTTACTACAACCGTGCCGCGCTCCGGAAAGACGCTGGAAGGGCGATGGCCACGAAACCCACGAAATCCACGAAAGATTCCAAGGCGAAAACCCAGCCACGGAAAACACGGAAAGCACGGACAAATCGAGGGTTACAAACCTCTTTCGGAGAGACGGGTTTCCCCCTCATAGCTTTCGTGGATTTCGTGGATTTCGTGGCAAAAGGGTTTTCCTTCGTGCCCAGCGCGGACCGTCTACCGCCCCTCGCGGGTCATGCGTTGCAGGCGTTCGCCGGCCAGGCGCGCGGCAGTGCTGTCGGGATGGCGCTGCACCAGCGCCTCCAGCTGGGTACGCGCCTCTTTCCAGTTGCCCAGCTCGTAGTGGATATAGCCGATCTTGAGCTGCGCATCGGGGCCCTTCGGGCTGTTCGGGAAGGTCGCGACGAGCCTGTTGAATTCGTCCAGCGCCGGCTGGAACTGCCGCATGACGTAATGGGTCTCGGCCAGCCAGTAGTGTGCGTTGTCCGCGAAGCGGCCGTTCGGATAGGTGCCCAGGAACCGCCGATAGGCCTCCGCCGCCTCCGCGTAGCGGCCCTCGCGCAGGATGGTGAGCGCCTCGTCGTAGGCCTTCTCCTCGGCCACGGGATCATAGGCCAGCGCCGCCGGCGCGGGCGCGGGCGCGGGCAGATCCGGAGCGGCCGCGGCAGCCGGGGGAACCGGAACCGGCTCATTCGATGCGGGCGGCGGAACGACCGGAGCGACGGGGATGGCCGGCGTGGCCTGATCGGCCGGCACACCCGCGCCACCGGCTTCGAGCTGCTGCAGACGCCGGTCGATGTCCACGTACAGATCGCGCTGACGCTGTTGCAGCTGCTCGAGCTTGTGGCCCTGCACCTCGACCTCGCCCCGCAACTGTTGGAGATCGCGCTGCAGCTGCTGCATCTGCGCGAGCAGGTCCACCAGGCCCTGACTCTGCAGCATGCCCTCCAGACGCTCGACGCGAGTCTCCAGGCTGGGCTCGCGCGCGGCGTGCGCCGCCGCGGCGCCCAGCGCCGCGGCGAGCAACACCATCGTCCGGGCCGTGTGACGGGCCCTCATCTCACTGCCCCTGGTAGATCAGCTCGACGCGGCGGTTCTGGGACCACGCCGACTCGTCGTGGCCGTCGACCGCCGGCTTCTCCTCGCCGTAGCTGACCGTGCTGATCTGCTGCGCACCGACGCCCTGGAGTTCCAGCATGCGGCGCACGGCCTGCGCACGGCGGTCGCCCAGACCGATGTTGTACTCGCGCGAGCCGCGCTCGTCGGCATGCCCCTCGAGCACCACGCGAACATTGGCGTTCTGCGCCATGTAGGTGGCGTGATTGGTCAGCAGCTCACGATCGGCGGCACGCACTTCGCTGCTGTCGAACTCGAAGTAGATGACGCGCTGGTAGAGCGGACTGGCAGGGTCGTCGATGGACATGCCCTGGAACATGCCGCCGGTGCCGTAGCCTTCGCTCACGGCGCCTTCCTGGACCGCGCCCATGCCGCGGTCTTCGATCGCCGCGTCGCCGTCGGCCTTCTTGCCCATGCTGCTGCAGCCGCTGGCGAGCGCCACGGCACAGGCCAGCAACACCGGTTTCCACATTGCGTGCATAACACTCTCCTCAGATCGTTGATTGTCGAAATTCATAGTCCAGGTTCTAGGTGCTGGGGCGGGGTCGTCGCCGATGGCGGCAGCCGGCCACGTCCCAGTAGCTAAGACCTGGCGCCTAACGCGGCAGGAACGGCGACCAGGCGGGCTCGCGCACGTCGCCCTCCTGGAACCTGAGCCGCTGCCCGAAGCGGCCATCGACCGAACTGGCCGCCAGCACGCCGCGATTGCCGGATTCGCTCGCGTACAAAACCATGCGGCCGTTGGGCGCGAAGCTCGGCGATTCGTCCAGATTGCCCTCGCTGATCACCTGCAACAGCCGCCGCTCCAGATCCAGCACGGCGACGCGGTACTTGCCGCCACCGTCGCGGTGCACGAAGGTCAGGCGCTTGCCGTCGGAAGAGACGTCGGCGCTGGCGTTGTAGCCGCCCTCGAAGGTCAGCCGCTTGGGCGTGCCGCCGTTGACGGCCACCTGATAGAGCTGCGGACCGCCGCCGCGGTCGGACGTGAAGACCAGACTGTTGCCGTCCGGCATCCACACCGGCTCGGTGTCGATGGCCGGTGACTGGGTGATGCGCCGCAGATTGCCGTCGGCCAGCCGCAGCACGTAGATCTCCGGATTGCCGTCGCGCGACAGCGTCAGCGCCAGCCGCGAACCGTCCGGCGACCAGGCGGGGGCGCCGTTGATGCCGGCGAAGGCCGCCACCTGCGAGCGCGTGCCGGTGCGCATGTCCTGCACGTAGATCTCGGCGCGGCGCTTCTCGAAGGAGACGTAGGCGACGCGCTGCGCGTCCGGCGACCAGGTCGGCGACATGATCGGCTCCTTGGAACGCACGACGGTCTGCGGCCCGTAACCGTCGGAGTCGGCGACCTGCAGTTCGTACTGCTTGGCGGTGCCGGCACGCTTGACGGTCACGTAGGCGATGCGCGTGTTGAAGGCGCCGCGCTCGCCGGTCAGCGCCTCGTAGATCAGATCGGCGATGTAGTGTGCGGCCCGGCGCAGCTGGGCGCGGCTCGCCGGCACGCTGTAGCCGGTCACCTGCTGGCCGCGCAGGACGTCGAGCACCTGGAACTGGATGTTGTACTGGTCCGGGCCGGCCGCCTCGATCCGCCCGATGACGAGATTGTCGACGCCCAGCAGCCGCCAGTCACGGTAGTTCACCTGCGCGGCCTGGGTCGGACGCGACAGCATGTCCTCCGGCGCCAGCGGGGCGAACCGGCCGCTGCGCTGCAGGTCCGCGGCGACGATGGCGCCGACGTCCTCGGGCAGGGGCTGCGGGCCGGTCCAGCCGAACGGCACCACGGCGATCGGCAGCGCGCCCTCGACGCCCTCGCTGATCTCGATGGTCAGCGCAGCCTGCGCCGCCGTTCCCAGGCCCCACAGGGCCAGCACCACAATCAGTTCGCGTAGAAATCTCGGCATCGTTCTGTATCCTTGCTCTATCACTTGGGCGCAAACACGAAGCGCAGCGTCCGGAAGCTTTCGAACAGCGCCGGATCGGGCGGCAGCGGCAGCGGCGCTGCACGGTACACCGCGGCCTCCACCGAACGGTCGAAGGCCGGATCACCGCTACCCTGCACGATCCGCACGCTGGCCACGTCGCCGCCGGGAATCAGCTGTACCTGCACGGTGCAGGACCGCCCCTGCCAGTTCGTCGGCTGGATCCAGTTGCGCCTGACCTGCGCCTGGATGGCGCCGACATACTGGTTCACCACGCGCTGGTTGGCCTCCGCCTGCGCCGCCTCCCGCGCCGCGCGTTCCGCCGCCAGCTGTTCCTGCAGAGCCTTCTCCGCGGCTTTGCGCTCCGCCTCGGCCTTCGCCTTGGCTTCGGCCTCCGCCTTGGCCTTGGCCTCCGCTTCCGCCTTGGCTTTGGCTTCGGCCTCCGCCTTGCGCTGCGCCTCGGCCTCCATCTTACGTTTGGCCTCCAGTTCGGCCAACCGCTTTTCCTCCGCCTGCTTCTTGCGCGCCAGCTCTTCCTGCTGGCGCTTGGCCTCGGCCGCCTTCTGCTGCTCCAGCTTGCGCTGCGCCTCCTGTTCCTTGAGCCGCTGCGCCTCGGCCTCCTGCTTTTTCTTCAGCTCCTGCAGGCGCTGCTGCTCGCGCTCGCGGGTCGCCTCCGCCTGCCTGGCCTGTTCCTCGATCTTGCGCAGCCGCTCGGCGGCCTCACGTTCCTTCTGCGTCTCGGCCTGCTGCAGGCGCTCCAGCTCGGCCTCGAGCTTGGATTCGTCGATGGCGATCGCCTGCACCGGCTGCGACTGGGCCGGGCCGCCGTCCGGCTTGATGGTCCAGTCGAGACTGAGGACCAGCATGCCGATCAGCGCCAGATGCACGAGCACGGCATACAGGAAGGCGCGGGGATGATCCTTGACGACCTGGAACATGCGATCAGCGCTCGCGCCCGGGCGCCGAGTCCTCGGTCACCAGGCCGACATTGGGCGCTCCCGCCTGCTGCAGCAGCACCATGGCGCGCACCACCGTCCCGTAGTCGACGTTGCGGTCGCCGCGCACCAGCACCGGCGTCTTGGGATTGCGCCGCAGCACCGCTGCGGTACGCTGCACGATGGTCTCTTCGTCGAGCGCGGTCTTCGGATCGCCCCCCACGTTCAGAAAATAATTGCCCTCGGCGTCCACGCTCAGCTCGAGCGGCTCGCCCTGATCGGGCGGCAGCGGCTCGGCGCTCGCCTGCGGCAACTCCACCTGCACGCCCTGCTGCAGCAACGGCGCCGTCACCATGAAGATCACCAGCATGACCAGCATCACGTCGATGTAGGGCACGACGTTGATCTCGCCCATGGGGCGTTTGCGGATGCGTTGTCTGGCCATGGTCTCAGGCGCTCCAGTCTGGCACGGCGGCGGTGCCCGCACCTGCGACGGATACCACAGATCTGGTGCCTGCGTGTGCGATCCGCGCCATCAATTGTGTACCTGACGCATCAGAATGGAGGAAAACTCCTCCAGGAAATTGTCGTAGCGGGTGATCAGGCGCTCGACGTCGTTCGAATAGCGGTTGTAGGCGACCACCGCCGGAATGGCCGCGAACAGGCCCATGGCGGTCGCCACCAGCGCCTCGGCGATGCCCGGCGCCACCATGGCCAGGGTCGCCTGCTGGACGTTGCCGAGGGCGCGGAAGGAATTCATGATGCCCCACACGGTGCCGAACAGGCCCACGTAGGGACTGGTCGAGCCCACCGTCGCGAGGAACGACAGGTTCATCTCCAGCCGGTCGGTCTCCCGCGACAGCGCCACGCGCATGCAGCGCTGCACACCCTCGATCAGCGCCTGCGGGTCGTTGCCGGACTGCTTGCGCAGGCGCGCGAACTCCTTGAAGCCGTCCTCGAAGATGTCCGCCATGCCGCGCGCCTCGCCGGGCGCCTCGGACACCTCCTTGTAGAGCGTCCCCAGATCGCCGCCCGACCAGAAGCGCTTCTCGAAGGCATTGGCCTCGTCGAGAGCGTCGCCCAGCGCGCGCCACTTGTGGAAGATCATGGTCCAGGAAATGACCGATATGATGGCCAGCAGGGCCATGACGGCCTGCACCACCGGGCTCGCGCCGGTGATCAGGTGCAGGATGGACATATCAGTCGACATCGGGGATCTCCTTCAGCAGTTCGTCCGGAATGGGCCGCGGGCGGAAGGTGGCGCTGTCCAGGCAGGCGATCTGGATGCGGCCCTCGCACAGCGGCTCGCCACCGCGCGCGACCGTCTGGGCGAAGCGCAGGCTGGCGCGGCGGCGTTCGATCACGCGCGCCACGACCTCCAGGGCGTCGTTGAAGCGCGCGGGGCGGAGGAAACGCAGTTCGGCCTCGGTCACGGCGAAGATGATTCCCTGCTCCCGGACCAGGCGATCCTGCTCGAACCCGAGGCTGCGCAGCCATTCGGTGCGGGCCCGCTCCATGAAGCGGAGGTAGTTGGCGTAGTAGACCACGCCGCCGGCGTCGGTATCCTCATAGTACACACGCACCGGCCAGCGGAATTCTCGCATCCTGCCTGTTCTCCATCGATTCTGCGGCGACGGGGTGCCGCGCCTGGCGAGTCAGGGACATAGCTTACCGGCGCACGAGCAACCTATCCAGCAAGGACAGGAATTCACTGTGATCGATACGCAGATCGCGGTTCCGGTCCGCCGTCCGCACCGCCTGCGCCCATTCCGGGCGCAACTGCAGTTCGCGGCCGTCCAGATAACCGTCCCGGTCCCTGTCGAGAGACAGAAACCAGCGGGTGGGAGTTCCGGCATCGGGGTACAAGGGGTCGGCGACAAGGCCCTGCCAGGGAGACCACAGCATGGCGGGGAGCACTACGGGTAGCACTCGCAACATAGGTTTCGGGAAAGGTCCAGCAAGGGATAGTCGATCCCGGCAGCGCCGGGATGCCCGGGGAAGCCCGCAAAAAAACCGGCTCCCGCGGGCGCGACTATATACGCCTAATTTTCGGCAACGTCAAACAGGGACGGACTGTCGGGGTCGCCGGAGCGCGCCGGCGGCTTCAGCCCGAAGTGCAGATAGGCCTTGCGGGTGGCCACGCGGCCGCGCGCGGTGCGCATCAGGAAGCCCTGCTGGATCAGGTACGGCTCGAGCACGTCCTCGAGGGTACCGCGTTCCTCGCCGATCGCCGCGGCCAGGCTGTCGATGCCGACCGGCCCGCCGTCGAACTTGTCGATGATCGCCATGAGCAGGGTACGGTCCATGGTATCGAAGCCATGGCTGTCGACGCCGAGCAGGTCCATGGCCTTGCGCGCGGTCTCGGCGTCGATACGCCCGCTGCCCTTGACCTGGGCGTAATCGCGCACCCGCCGCAGCAGCCGGTTGGCGATGCGCGGGGTGCCGCGCGAGCGGCTGGCCAGCTCCTGGGCGCCGTCCGGCGTCATCTCCGCGCCAAGGATGCCGGCCGAGCGCAGCAGGATGCTGGCCAGATCCGCCTGGTTGTAGAACTCCAGGCGCTGGACGATGCCGAAGCGATCACGCAACGGCGAGGTCAGGAGCCCCGCGCGGGTGGTCGCCCCGACCAGGGTGAAGGGCGGCAGGTCGAGCTTGATGGAGCGCGCCGCCGGGCCCTCGCCGATCATGATGTCCAGCTGGTAGTCCTCCATCGCCGGGTAGAGGATCTCCTCCACCACCGGGCTCAGGCGGTGGATCTCGTCGACGAACAGCACGTCGTGCGGTTCCAGGTTGGTCAGCATGGCCGCCAGATCGCCGGGTTTCTCCAGCACCGGGCCGGAGGTGTGGCGCAGATTGACGTTCAGTTCGTTGGCGACGATGTGCGCCAGGGTGGTCTTGCCCAGCCCGGGCGGGCCGAAGATCAGCACGTGGTCCAGCGCCTCGCCGCGCGCCCGCGCCGCGCCGATGAAGATCTCCATCTGCTCGCGCACCTGCGGCTGGCCGACATAGTCGGCGAGCAGCTTCGGCCGGATGGCGCGGTCGATGCGCTCCTCGTCGGTGGAGGCGGCGTGGGGGTCGATCAGGCGGTCGGCGGTCATGCGGGGAAGATACCCGATAGGCCGGGCGGATGCGAACCCCGTAGGGTGCGTCGAGGCGGAGCCTGACGCACCGTGGTATCGCGCCGGCGCGGCGCCCGGCGAGCCGCCCCGCCCGTGTCACTCCGGTGCGTCGCTGGCGCCGACGCAGCCTACGCCGACGCCCCTGGCACGAGGCCACCCGGCGACTTATTTTGCCGCCGCCTGCAACGCGCGGCGGATGATCTCTTCCACGCCCAGCTCCTTGGCCTCGACGGCACGCACCATGCGCGAGGCGTCCGGCGGCTTGTAGCCGAGCGCGATCAGGGCGCTGACCGCCTCCTCGACCGGGTTGGCCGGGCCGCTCGCCGCGACCGGGATGTCGGCGCCGCCGGCCTCACCCTTGCCGAGCTTGTCGCGCAGCTCCACCACCAGGCGCTCGGCGGTCTTCTTGCCGACACCGGGCACGCGGGTCAGCGCGGCGGCGTCGTTGTCGCGGATGCAGCGCACGAAGGCCTCGGCGCTCATGCCGGACAGGATCGCCAGCGCCATGCGCGGACCGACGCCGCTGATCTTGATCAGCGAACGGAACAGCGCACGGTCGCTGAGCTTCGCGAAGCCGAACAGCGTGTGGGCATCCTCGCGTACGACCAGGTGGGTGTGCAGGGTGATCTCGGTGCCGGTCCCGGGCAGGTCGTAGAAGGTCGTCATCGGTGCCTCGACCTCGTAGCCGACGCCGCCCACGTCGATCAGCAGCACCGGCGGCTGCTTGGCGACCAGCTTGCCGCGCAGGAAACCGATCACCGGAAACGCCCTCCGCGCGCGGCGCGCGCGCCGGGGATCTTCGCCAGCGTCTGGCGCATGTGGCTGTGGCACAGCGCGATGGCCAGCGCGTCGGCCTGGTCGGGCTGGAGGTTCGTGGTGAGCTTCAGCAGCACGCGCACCATGTGCTGGATCTGCTCCTTGGTGGCGCTGCCCTTGCCGACGATGGCCTGCTTGACCTCGCGCGGGCTGTATTCGGCGATGGCCGGCACCGCACCGACTGCGGCGCAGATCGCCGCACCGCGCGCCTGGCCGAGCTTGAGCGCGGAGTCGGCGTTGCGCGCCATGAACACGCGCTCGATGGCGACCTCCTGCGGCTGCCATTCGCCGACCAGGGCACGCACGCCCTCGAAGATGATGCCGAGCTTCGCCGGCAACGCCTCGCCGTCGACCTTGATGTGGCCGCTGTGCACGTGGCGGCAGCGCGGGCCGTCGACATCGATGATGCCGAAGCCGGTGATCTGGGAGCCGGGGTCGATGCCGAGGATGCGCATGGCGGGCATAGTACCGGGTAATCGCATGCAGGTGGTAGGAGCGGCCTGCGGACCACTTCACAGCCGTAGCCCGGATGGAGTGAAACGGAATCCGGGGATCGCCGGAGCCATCCCGGATTCCGCTGCGCTCCATCCGGGCTACATCACAACTGTGCGAGGATGTCCTCGGAAATGTCCGCGTTGGAGTAGACCTGCTGGACGTCGTCGAGGTCTTCCAGCGCCTCCAGCAGCTTGACCATGGACGCGGCGGCCTCGGCATCCAGCACCGCACTGGTGCTGGGACGCATCGTCACCTCGGCCTGCTCCGGCGCCAGCCCGGCAGCGGTCATCGCCTCCTTGACCTGGCTGAATTCGGCCGGATCGGTGAGCACGTCGACGGAGCCGTCGTCGTTGGTGACGACGTCCTGGGCGCCGGCCTCCAGCGCCGCCTCCATGATGCGGTCCTCGTCGCTGCCGGCCGGATAGCTCAGCACGCCGAGCTTGGTGAACAGATAGGCCACCGAGCCGTCGGTGCCGAGATTGCCGCCGTACTTGGCGAAGGCGTGACGCACCTCGGAGGCGGTGCGGTTGCGGTTGTCGGTCATGCAGTCGACCATGACCGCGGCGCCGCCGGGGCCGTAGCCCTCGTAGCGGATCTCCTCGTAGTGCTCGCCCTCCATCGCCCCGGCGCCGCGCTTGATGGCGCGCTCGATGGTGTCCTTGGTCATGTTGGCGTCGAGCGCGCGGTCCACGGCCAGGCGCAGGCGCGGGTTGGCATTGGGGTTGGGATCGCCGCTGCGCGCGGCGACCGTGATCTCACGGATCAGCTTGGTGAAGATCTTGCCGCGCTTGGCGTCCTGGGCGTTCTTGCGGTGCTGGATGTTCGCCCACTTGCTGTGACCTGCCATGACTGCCTCGTCCGGTGTTCAGAACGGAACGGATTCTAGCATCTGGCCAGGACAGTGATGTAGGTTGGGGTGGGCGCAGCGAACCCCAACGACAGCGGACCGCGTTGGGGCTCGGCGCACAGCGCCTCACCCCAGCCTACAAACCCTGACTGGAACCCCAACGAGGACAGAGCTGAAGATCTGTCCCCACCGCGGCGGTATCCCAACCGATGGGGGTCGCAAGGGGGAGAGGGGAATCTCCCTCTTGCAGTCAGCCTGCGCAGGACTTGTCCGAGCAGGCGTATTAAAACCGGTGCGAATAGATGAACTGGAAGCTGGTCTGGGAATGGCGTGAAGTCACCGCCGGGATGGTCGAACCGTTGCCCGGATTGGTCGCCGACACCTCGGGAGCGTGCTGCAGCGAAAAGTCGATGGTCTGGGCAGCGTTGAAGGCATAGCCGAAGCCGGTGCTGATGTGCCGCTCGACGATGGCCGGGAACAGCGCGTTCAGGTACTGGTCCGGCACCGGGTTCTCGGCATAGTTCAGGCCGGCGCGCAGCGTCAGCCGCTTGCTGACCTGGTAGGCACCGCCGATCTGGTAGACGGTCTGGTCCGCCCAGTTCTGGAACAGGGCGGAATCCAGCTCCAGCCCGGCAAAGCCCATCGCCAGCGGATTGGCCTGGGTTGCGTCGGCGGTGAACACCATGCGGAAGTTCTGCATGGTGTCGGCCCAGTTGATGCGCTTGATGTCGCCGACCAGCAGCAGCCGATCGGTGGCCTGGAAGGCCGCGCCCACCGCCCAGGTGGAGGGCCACTGGAAATCCTTGACGCTGATCTTGCCGGTCACCGGGATGTCGTAGTCCTGGTAGCCGCCGCCGAAATTCGCGTTGACGGCCATGCGGATCTGGGCGTCGCCGGTCTCCATGTCGCCCAGCCGGGTCTCGGAATGGTAGGACGCGCCGACGGTCAGGCGGTTGCTGAATTTGTAGGTCGCGCCGAGCTTGGCCGCACCGCCGTAGCCGCGTGCCTTGCCCGAGAAGCGGCTGCCGTTGCTGTAGTCGAAATAGGCGTAATCCAGCCGGTTGATGCCGCTGCCGCCGAAGGGTTCGTACATCGTGCCGAAGGCGTTGACCAGCGACCCCGAGGCGGTGCCCAGCGTCTGCTGGCGCGGATCGGCCAGGTCGCCGAACTGGGCCTCCGACATCGCCATGCGCAGATCCAGTCCCGCCCAGACGAAATCCAGGCTGCCGCCGATGGTCAGCTTGTCATTGACGTTGAAGCTCAGCGGCGCGATGACGCGGCCGACGCTCAGCTCGGTGCGGTTCTCCAGGCCGGCCCCCATACTCATGAAGCCGGTGCTGCCGTATTCCGTGCCCATGCCGCCCTGACCGTACATGCCGATGCCCACCGTCAGGTTCTCGCGCTTGCGGACGTAGCCGAGTGCCGGCATGTAATAGGCGGTGCCGTCCGACTCGGTCTTCATGCCCATGGCCTCGGATTCGACGTCGGGGCCGAGGAAGCCGAAGAACAGATCCAGCCGATCGCCCTCGTCCATCAGACCGATGGTGGCCGGGTTGTTCATCATGGCGGCCGTGCCGTTGTCGTAGGCCTGCGAGGCGCCACCCATGGCGGAGGCGATGGGTCCGTAGCCTTCCATGTTCATACCGTTGGTGGCGTGGGCGGAAACGGACAACAGCGGGAGCATGGCCGCGCACAGGGTGGGCAGCCGGCCGGGAATGCGATTCATCACGATCTCTCCAAGAAATCCACTACATGGGTACCGTGCGCACCCGGCGAAAAGACGCCCCTGTGCGGGGCACCCGGGCATCGGCCATAGCCCCGCATTCTTTAGGAACGGCGACGGAGGCCGGACAACGGCGGCCCCGGGCAGGGCGGCACTATACCGGCCCCGGTAGCGGATCGCTGTATCACTTATTGCGTAGGGGGGCCGACCGTGCCGGCCGCCACACAGGCGAGGATGGCGGCGCGGTTGGTGTGCGAGCCCGCCAACGCGAGCGCCGCCTCGCGTTCCAGCCAGCGGTATTCCAGATGCTCGCGGGGATCGAGGCGGACGGCCGTCCGCGCCGGCAGCGCCAGACTGAAGACATGCTCCGTGTTGTGGGTGACGTCCGCCGCGTAGCGGCCCTGCCAGGCCGGCAGGAGGGGGAAACGGTTGGTGATGCGGCAGTCGACCAGCACGGTGTCGCCGACCGCCAGACCGGTCTCCTCACGCAGCTCCCGCCGCGCAGCCTGCGCCGGCGTCTCGTCCCATTCCAGACTGCCGGTCACCGACTGCCAGAAATCATCCGGTACGCGGCGCCGCAACAACAGCACCTCGCCGGCCGCGGTATGCACCAGCACCAGCACGGATTCGGGGCGTTTGTAGGCTCGCTCGGTCATGACCTAAACGCACCTTGCCTCAGGCAGCCCCCTTGCCACGGAAGACACGGAAAGCACGGACAAAACCTTTTTTGCCACGAAACCCACGAAATCCACGAAAGGTATTTTGGTAAACCCCCTATTCAATTTTCGTGGATTTCGTGGGTTTCGTGGCCATGAATATTTTTCGTCCGTGCTTTCCGTGTTTTCCGTGGCGAGGATTTTGGTTTTGCCCTACTCCGCCGCCTTGGCGCGCAGGCGGATGCCGAGTTCGCGCAGCTGCTTGTCGTCGGCGGGCGACGGGGCATTGGTCAGCGGGCAGGCGGCGGTCTGGGTCTTGGGGAAGGCCATCACGTCGCGGATGGACTGCGCGCCGACCATCAGCATCACCAGCCGGTCGAGGCCGAAGGCGATGCCGCCGTGCGGCGGGCAGCCGTACTTGAGCGCGTCGAGCAGGAAGCCGAACTTGGCACGCGCCTCGTCGTGGCCGATGCCGAGCAGATCGAACACCGCCTCCTGCATCGCCTCGCGATGGATGCGCACCGAGCCGCCGCCGAGTTCGGTGCCGTTCAGCACCATATCGTAGGCGCGCGACAGCGCCTCGCCGGGGTTGTCGCACAGTGCCTGGGCGTCATCGATATTGGGCGCGGTGAACGGATGGTGCAGCGCGACCCAGCGGTTGTCGCCCTCGTCCCATTCGAACATCGGGAAGTCGAT
>CAYWKV010000053.1:15634-16998 GCA_964458835.1 uncultured Gammaproteobacteria bacterium
CCCACAGCGGTGCCCAGTCGCCGATCACCAGGCCGCGGTCGTGGCCGAGCTTGATGCGCAGCGCGCCGAGCGACTCATTCACCACCTTGGCCTTGTCGGCGCCGAAGAAGATCAGATCGCCGTCGGCAGCCTTGGTGCGCTCGAGGATGCCGTCGACGGCGCTGTCGGGCAGAAACTTGAGGATCGGCGACTGCAGGCCGTCGCGGCCCTTGGTCACGTCGTTGACCTTGACGTAGGCCAGGCCCTTGGCGCCGTAGCGCGCGACGTATTGGGTGTAGTCGTCGATGTCCTTGCGCGACAGCGCGCCGCCCTGCGGCAGGCGCAGCGCGGCGACGCGGCCCTTCGGATCGATGGCCGGCGCGGAGAACACCTTGAAATCGACATCGCGCATCAGATCGCCGAGGTCGACCAGCTCCAGCGGGATGCGCAGGTCCGGCTTGTCGACGCCGAAGCGCTGCATCGCCTCGGCATAGGTCATGCGCGGAAACGGGTTGGGCAGCTCGACGTCGAGCACGTCCTTGAACAGCCCGCGCATCATGTCCTCCATGATGCCCATGATCTCGTCCTCGTTCAGGAACGAGGTCTCGATGTCGAGCTGGGTGAATTCCGGCTGGCGATCGGCGCGCAGGTCCTCGTCACGGAAGCAGCGCACGATCTGATAGTAGCGGTCCATGCCGCTCATCATCAGCAGCTGCTTGAACAGCTGTGGCGACTGCGGCAGCGCGAAGAACTCGCCCGGATGGGTGCGGCTCGGCACCAGGTAATCGCGCGCACCTTCCGGCGTGGTCTTGGTCAGGATCGGGGTTTCGATGTCGAGGAAACCGCGCTCGTCGAGGAAGCGGCGCAGCTGGCGGGCGATGCGCGCGCGCAGCTGGATACGCTCCTGCATCACCGGCCGGCGCAGATCGATGTAGCGGTAGCGCAGGCGCAGCTCCTCGCCGATCTCGTCCTCGTCGATCTGGAACGGCGGCGTCTCGGCACTGTTGAGGATGGTGAGCGCACGGCCCAGGATCTCGATCTCCCCGGTGGGCATGTTCGGATTTTCGGTGCCGGACGGACGGCGGCGCACCGTGCCCTGCACCTGCAGGACGAACTCGCTGCGCACGCGCTCGGCGACCGCGAAGGACTCCGGGGCGTCCGGATCGAAGACGACCTGGACCAGGCCCTCGCGGTCGCGCAGATCGATGAAGATCACGCCGCCATGGTCGCGCCGGCGGTGTACCCAGCCGCAGATGCTGATGTCCTGGTCGACATGGGACGCGTTCAGCTGCCCACAGTAGTGGGTACGCAGGGAACTCATGGCCGTGACTGCCTCCGGGCGCGCGATCGGGAAATGAAAGGTGGGGAATGGTACGGGGTCGGGC
>CAYWKV010000054.1:0-2274 GCA_964458835.1 uncultured Gammaproteobacteria bacterium
CCCCGCGGGGCCCCTCCACCGCGATCTCCACCGCACCGCGTGGGCTTACCGCCACGACGACGGGCTGGCCCATGTGCGCTTCGAGCTTGGCCAGGAGTGCGTCGTCCACGACCACGTTGGGAATGCCGAGGTTGCGCGCCAGCAGCTGCACGTGCGACAGCGAGCTGCCCTCGCCGCGCGTGAGTATGCCCGCGACGCGCGGCAGCTCGGGCGTGGTCGACGGCAGCAGGTAGATGCCGTCGGAGCGAAAGTCCGCTTCGTTCTGCGGCGGCGGCAGCAGGGTGCCGCGGCTCAGGCCCGGGTTGAGGGCGCGCAGGCCGGTGGCCTGCTCCCGTCCGAACAGCGTGTACCGCACGCCGGCGAGGGCGTTGGCCTCCTCGATGAGCCCGTCGAGGATGCGCGTGTAGGCGAGCAGCGGGCTGGCGCGCAGCCGGTCGGGAATGTAGTGCACCGCGTTGGGCGTGAGCACCGTCCAGCGCTCGACCGTGAGTCCGAAATGGAACTCCATGCCGCGCTGCGCCCACTGCGGCACGCGCGCGAGATAGCGCAGGGCGGCGAGGTAGGCCTCGACATGCAGCGTCCGCGCCGCGCCGAGCCGCGCGATCTCGTCTTCCGCCGCCTGCCGCTGACGCGCCGACAGCAGGCCGGCGGCATACAGCCCCTTCGCCATGGTCTGCAGCCATTGCAGGCGCGTGGCCCGGTCCGCCGTCTGTGCCTCTTCGACGAGCCGGTTGCCGAGGGCATAGATCTCGTCCTCGATGGCGAGGCCGGCGAGCAGCACGCGGATGCGGTTCGGCGGGCTCAGGTCGCCCGGCGCGGTGCTGCGCTCGCGCCAGGCGACGCCGTAGTCCGCGGCGAGCGCCAGGCGCTGTGCGAGATCGCGCGTGCCGCCGAGGCGCGCGGCGGCGGCGCGCAGCTCGGCCTTGAGCGCGCGGTTGGGCGTTTCGTCGGCGAGTGCCTCGAGCTGGCGCAGCGCCGTCTGCGGCGCATACAGCGCCTCGAGCTGTTCCGCCAGGCGCGCGTAGTGTTCGGTGAGCTCCGGCAGGCCGCGGCTCGCAGCATGCTCGCGCACCAGCTGCGGATCCCTGGCGTCGGGGATGCCGTGGATCTTCACCCGCAGCGGCTGGAAGGCCGGGTCCTTGTCGGCGATCTCGATGGCCAGCTGGCGCGCCTCGCCGGCGGTGGAAGGCTCCAGCCGCACCGGCAGCAGCCGCGCCGCCTCGCGCAGCAGCAGGTAACGCCGCGGCGCCAGCCATTCCGGGTCCTCGACCAGGGCCAGCAGCAGCTGCCGCGCGCCGTCGCGCTCGTCCTCGATCTGCAGCGCGCCGCGGTAATAGCGTGCCTGCCGGAACAGGAAACCGTCATCGTTGGCGATCAGAAACTGCTCGAGCAGGATCTGGCGCAGCTGGTCCAGATGCGCCGCCGGTCCGACGAAATCCAGCGGCCGGCTGTCGGCCAGCAGGTTTGCCACCAGATAGCCGTCGTTGCGCATGGCCAGGACGCGCGTGTTCCATTCGCCGTGCTGCACGCCGCCGCCGTGTTCGCTGCAGGCCCCCGGTGTCGGCGGCAGGACGCTGCCGTCCTCGCAGAACCAGCGAATGCGGCTGAACGGGCCGCGCGGCTCCCGCTTCATGCTTTCGACCCAGTCCCGCAGCAACTTCGGGTCCAGCGGCTCGGCGGCGGCCATCTCCTGCGGCGGTGCATCGGCCCGCACGGGCAGTGCCGACGCGGCCAGGACAAGCAGCAGGATGGACAGGCAGCGGACGAGGCGGGCGGGCATGGCGGTATATATAAGGAATGGGCCGGACAGGCCAGACGGACGGTGCCGGGGTGGCCGGCATGCCCCGGGCGGCTGCCACTCTATGGGGTGCCGCGTCCGATTGCAAATGGCCCCGATGCTTCGGTGGATGGCGGCAGCCGTCCCCGCGCGATTGCATGCCGCCTGCCGGTGGTTTACCCTACGCGCTCTTCGCAGCCGGGAGGTGCCGGCAGTCCCCGAATACAGCGAGGGGGCGAGGGCCGGAGGCCCGAGTAACGAGCACGCCGCGTGCTCCGATGTCTGAATACCGCGGCATCGAAACAGCGGAAGCAAGACCAGGTTCCCGGAGAGGTGTCCGAGCGGTTGAAGGAGCACGCCTGGAAAGTGTGTATACGGCAACGTATCGAGGGTTCGAATCCCTCCCTCTCCGCCAAATAAAGAAGGCCCCCGCGCGGGGCCGTCTTTATTTGGCGAAAAGGGAGGCCTTGGTGAGAACCCTTCGGTTCGAGCCGAGC
>CAYWKV010000054.1:2374-16782 GCA_964458835.1 uncultured Gammaproteobacteria bacterium
CGTACGGCACTGCCCTGCGGGCTGATCCATGGCGGCCATGAACATCGAGTGTCCACCACATGCGTGCCGACATGAACTGTGAATCCGGCCAGCTGAAGGAGGTTCTTTCCTGGCGGTTCGTCACTGAGTTGCACCGCCGCTACCCCAAGCGGTTCACACTGATCGAGGCCCACCCCGGGGGCGGCACGTATGACTGCCTCGTTCTCCTGACAGACGCATCCCATCCGAAATTCGGTATCGACGTGAACCGCAACGGGAGCGTTCACGTCCATGCCGACGCGTTCACGACCGGCGCCCAAATACGTACCTGGAACGACTGGGCGGCGCTGATGTCGGGGGCCGAGCCGGCCCGGCTGCTCGATGAGGTATGCTCGGCAGCCGGGCTGGATGTCCCGAGCAAGCTGCCGCCGACGACATCCGCATCGCTGGTCTTTCGGACGGTAACGGAATTTCTGACCCATACCGTCGGCCGTCTGGAATACTGGGAATGCCGAAACGGCTACGAAGACACGTCCGGGTATTCGGGCGGTGTGCGGACTGCATGGTTTGACCGTTTCCCGGCGGCACGGCGAGCCGCAGTCAGGCGGTCGGACGATCTCTTCGCGGAACCGGCGTACAGGTTCTGGTTCCTGCTCGAAGACCGGCAACCCCGGCTGTGTCTGGAAACCACCGGCAAGGCGTACCGATTGGATGGCGGCGTTATCGATCTGATGCCGATCTACAGGAAACGCCGCAGGATCTGGCCGATTATCGCCGATGTCGCGCTGGACCTGCTGCCCTGAAGCCGACCGGGTCCGCCATACCGGCGGCGAAAGCGCGGCCGGAACGAGTGGGGAGGCGCGATGCGAGGATTCAAGACCCGCCCACGCACGCGGAACGTGCCGCCGGCCGATCTGGCGGTACGGATCCGCCTCGGCGTGGTGACGCTGCTGCAATTCATCATGGCGGTGGAGCTCGCGCTGCTGCTCTATGACCAGCGGTGGGTGACCGCCTTCCTGGTGCTGGCGATCATGCTGGTGTCACTGCTGCCCTACGCGCTCAGCCGCCACTTCCGGGTGCACGTGCCTGCCGAGTTTCAGGTGCTCACGGTGATATTCGTGTTCGCGACGCTGTTCCTCGGCGAGATACGCAGCTACTACGAACGCATCTGGTGGTGGGACATGGCGCTGCATGCTTCGTCCGGGCTGCTGCTCGCGATCGCCGGATTTCTGCTGGTCTACGTCCTCAACGGGAACGCGCGCGTCGATCTGCACCTGCGCCCGCGCTTCGTCGCCCTGTTCGCGTTTCTGTTCGCCGTCACGGTCGGCGTTCTCTGGGAGATCTTCGAGTTCGCGATGGATCAGCTGTTCGGGATGCAGATGCAGAAGCCGATGCTCGGCGACCCCTCGGGTCTGACCGACACCATGTGGGATCTCATCGTCGACGCCCTCGGCGCCCTGGTGATCAGCGTTTTCGGCTGGTGGTACATGAAGCGGGGGCAGCGCTCCTTTATCGAGGCCTGGATCCGCACATTCATCGAACGCAACCCGCGGCTGTTCCACAGTCGCACACGGCCAGAGTGACGAATATACCGGCGCGGGATGGTATCACCGTCCCGCGCCGGCAGCATCACGTCCCCTTGACCACCAGCACCGCGCACGGCGTTTCGCTGAGGATGCGCTCGGACGTGCTGCCCAGCAGCACGCGCTCCAAAGCGCTGCGGCCGTGGCTGCCGGTGACGATCAGGTCCGCGTTGCGTTCGCGGGCCACGTCCACGATCGTCATGGCCGGCTGACCTTCCAGCACCAGGCCCTCGGCGTTCACGCCCTTCGACTGCATGTGGCTCACCGCCAGATCGACGGCCGTCTGTGCTTCGGCACGGCGCTCCGGTCCATGGCTCGGCGTCGTGACCGAGACGACCGTGACCTTGGCGCTGCAGAACTGCGCCAGGCCCGTCGCGGTGACCGCCGCGGCATCGGCAAAACGCGAGCCGTCGGTGCCGACCACGATGTGGCGGCCCTCGATATGGGCGGCACGCGGCACCACCAGGATGTTGGTACGTGCCAGGCCGATGACGTGCGCGGTGGCATGGCCGAGCATCATGCGCGCCAGACCGCGGCGGCCGCGGCGGCCCATGATGATGAAGTCCGCCTTGGTGCGTTCGGCGAGATCGACGATCTCCTGCTGCACGTTCTGGCCGTGGATCAGGTGCGTCTCGCAGCTGATGCCGGCCTCGGCCGCCTGCGCCTTCACCTGGTCCAGGTGTCCCTGCGCGGCCTCCAGTTCCTGCTTGAGGATGGTCTCGCCCAGACCCTCGTGCTCGACGCCGGTGGCGACCAGGGACATCACGTACAGCTCGGCGCCGCACTTGCGCGCCATGGAGATGGCCTCGCGCACCGCCGCGGCGCTGAACTCCGAACCGTCGCTGGCCACGACGAAGCGTTCGAACCGGCCGAGTGGCGACAGCCGCGTGCCGGTCGCTGCCGCCTCGGCGGCCGGCACGGCGGCCGGCACGGCGGCTGCGGCGGGTGCCGCCTCGGCCACGAGTGCCGCGGCCTCGAGGGCGAGCCGGTGCTCGCGCATGCCCTTGTACAGCGCATGCAGGATCATCACCCCGCCGAACAGCAGCGCGAAGGCGAGCGTGCCCTCGCCGATGGCGTCGAACACGCCGATGGTCGTCGGGGTCAGCCCCTCCAGGTAGCCCAGTTCGACGAGGTAGCCGGGGATGTAGAAGAAGCGGCTCACCAGCACCAGCAGCATGATCGCCGCCATGACGAACTTCACCACGTGGTCTTTGACGTAGGTGGTACCGATGGCGCCGATCTGGATGCCGAACAGCGAGCCGGCCAGGATGATCATGGACAGGCGGATGTCGACGAAGCCGTCGAGCGCATAGAAGAAGCTGCCGCCCAGGCCCATGACGAAGGCCACGACCAGCTCGGTGGCGCTCGCCATCAGCGCCGGCAGGCCGAGCACGTACATCATCGCCGGCACGCCGATGAAGCCGCCCACGGCGATGGTCGCCGCCAGCAGGCCGGTGGCGAAGCCCAACGGCGCGATCACCAGGAACGAGACCTTGGCATCGATGCTCTTGAAATGGATCATCGTGCCCGGAATGTGCAGGCCACGCACCCAGCGCACCAGTGGCGTGAGCTGCCTGGGACCTTCACCGGCGGTCGCCTCGCCGCGCTTCTCGCGCATGCCGTCGCGCAGCACGATGGTGCCGACGATGCCCAGCACGACGACGAACACGAACGATACGTACAGGTTCGTGCCGGTGGTGCCAAAGGCCTCGCGGATGGCCACCATGATGTTCTTGCCGAACAGCACCCCGGCTTCGGCGAAGATACCCATCACGATGCCGAGCTTGATGTCCACCTGGCCGTAGAGATTGCGCTTGTAGGCGCCGACCAGCGACTTCGGGAACTTGTGGGCCATGTTGCTGGCCACGGCGACCACACCCGGCACGCCCATGCTCATCATCGCCGGCGTGAGCACGAACGCGCCGCCCGAGCCGATGAAGCCGCTGACCATGCCGCCGACGAAGCCGACCAGGAAGAGCACCACGACGGAGGTGGCGTTCAGTTCGATGAAGGAAATGCTTTCCATGGGCGGGTTCCGTTATTTTTTCTTGGCGCGGAGACCGAGCAGGTCCCAGAAGTGGCCGGTGAAGGCGCCGTGCACCAGCGAGAACACCATGGCGATCACCAGCGGCACGAGGGCGTAGAGCTTCTCGCCGTGGCGCGTGGCCGCGGCCAGCTCCGGCAGCTTGGCGGAGAACAGAAACAACAGCAGGTAAAGGCCTGCGCTGGCCGCGCCCAGGATCAGGGTGACCGCCAGCGCCCGCCGGGAGCCGGGTGCGTGCATCGGAGCAGTCCTCACAGTCGGTTGGAAAGACGGGGGAATGTGTCACTTTAGCAACGACGCGGCCGGAATAGAACAAAATTGTCTTGACGCCCCCATAATGAAATTTTGACATTCTCTTCACGGCCGGCCCGGCATAGGCACCCGGAAACCTTGGCATATGTCCGGTCTGTCGCGGCGTCTGGCGGGCCGCCACGGCATTCCCGTACCATAGGCGGGACAATGACAACACGCCTGTTCCGTCGCGGAGTACCCACCATGCCCTTCGCCGCCATCCTGGCCATGGCGCTGCTGTCGTTGAGCGCGTGCTCGCGGCACGACGAGCCGGCGGCCGAGGCCCCGGCCGCGCCCTGGGTCCGCACGGTCGCGGTGCGCAGCGACGGCCAGGCGCGGCTCGACCTGACCGGCCGCGTGCGCGCCCGCGTCGAGACGCCGGTGGCCTTCCAGGTGGACGGCCGCATCGCGCAGCGTCACGTCGATGCCGGCCAGACGGTGGCAGCCGGCCAGCTGCTGTTCGAACTCGATCCCAAGGATCTGCGCGAAGCGCTCAACGCGGCCGCGGCCGCGCACGCGGCGGCCGTGGCCGAGCTGCGCACCGCACAGGACGAGCTGGAACGCCATCGCGATCTGCTGGAGAAGAAGTTCGTCGGCCAGCAGGCCTACGACCGCGCGGTCCTGGCCGAGCGTACCGCACGCGCCCGGCTCGCGGCGGCGGAGGCCGGTCTCGAACGCGCGCGCAACGCACTCGGTTATGCCGTGCTGCGTGCCGAACGCGCCGGTGTGCTGCTCGAAGTGCCGGGCGAGGCGGGACAGGTGGTCGACACGGGGCAGACGCTGGCGATCCTCGCCGTCGAAGGCGCACGCGAGATCGAGGTCGCGCTGCCCGACGGCACCGTCCCGCCGCAGCGCGGACAGGCACGGGGCGCCGACGGGACCGCCGTCACCATCGAACTGCGCGAGGTGGCCGGCGCCGCCGACCCCGTGAGCCTGACGTGGCGCGCACGCTACCGGCTCGCGGATGGCGCGGCCTTCGCGCTGGGCTCGGTGGTGCGCGTGACGCTGCAGGAGGCCGCGCCGGCCGCGCCGGTCTTCGACGTGCCGGTCGGCGCGCTCGACGAGCGTGCCGCCGGCCCGCATGTCTGGCAGGTGGTGGACGGCACGGCACAGCCGCGGCCGGTCGCGGTGGTGTCGCTGGGACGGGAGATGGCGCGCATCCGTGCGGACCTGTCCGCCGATGCGCGCGTGGTGGCCTTCGGCACGCATCTGCTCACGGCGGGGATGGCGGTGCGGGAACAGCGCCGATGAGTTTTCCGAACCTCTCCGCGCTCGCCGTGCGCGAGCGCGACGTCACGCTGTTCTTTCTGCTGGTGTCGATCTTCGCGGGCGTCTACGCCTTCGCGACGCTGGGGCGCGCCGAGGACCCGGCCTTCACCGTGCGCGTGATGGTGGTGTCGGCGCTGTGGCCGGGCGCGACCGCCGGGGAGTTGCAGGACCAGGTCGTCGACCGCCTGGAGAAGCGCATCCAGGAAGTCGAGTATCTCTACCGCATCGAGACCACCGTGCGGCCCGGGCGCGCCGATCTGCAGGTCGAGTTCCACGACCACACGCCCAGCGAAAAGGTCCCCGACCTGTTCTACGAAGTGCGCAAGCGCATGCTCGACGAGGCCCCGGAGCTGCCGGCGGGCGTCATCGGCCCGATCGTCAACGATGACTTCTCGGACGTCTATTTCACGCTGCTCGCGCTGTCGGCGCCGGGCCTGCCGCTGCGCGAGCTGACCCGCGAGGCGGAGGCGGTCCGCGACCGCCTGCAGCGCGTCGCGGGCGTGCACAAGGCGCTGCTGCTCGGCGAACGGCCGGAGCGCATGTATCTCGAGTTCGACGACGCGAAGCTGCTGAACCTGGGCGTGTCGCCGCGGCAGATCTTCGATGCCATCGATGCCCACAACCGCGTGCAGCCGGCGGGACGCATCGAGACCCGCGGGCCGCGGCTCTACCTGCGGGTGGATGCGGACCTGGCCGATCCCGCCGCGCTCGGTGCCGTGCCGGTGCGCGCGGGCGAACGCATCCTGCGGCTGGACGAGCTCGCCGAGGTGCGGCGCGGCTACGAGGATCCGCCGTCCTATCTGGTGCGCGCCCAGGGCGAGGATGCGCTGTTGCTCGGCGTGGTCATGCACCGGGGCGAGAACGGCCTGGAGCTGGGCGAACGCCTCGCCGGCTTCCTCGCGCAGGAGCGTGCGCGGCTGCCGCTGGGCATGACGCTCGAACAGCTCACCAATCAGGCCGAGGCGATCGTCTGGGCCGTCGATCTGTTCCAGGTGAAGTTCCTGGTCGCCGTCGGCGTGGTGATGCTGGTGAGCTTCATCGCCATCGGCCTGCGCGCCGGCCTGGTGGTGGGCATCGCGATCCCCGTCACGCTCGGCATCACCTTCCTGCTCATGAAGATGAACGGCGTCAACCTCGACCGTGTCACGCTGGGCGCGCTGATCATCGCGCTCGGCCTGCTGGTCGACGACGCCATCATCGCCATCGAGATGATGCTGGTGAAGATGGAGGAGGGCTGGCAGCGCGCCCACGCCGCGGCGCACGCCTGGAACGTCACCGCCGCGCCCATGCTGTTCGGCACCCTGGTGAGCGTGGTCGGCTTCGTGCCGATCGGCTTCGCGCAGTCGGGTGTCGGCGAATACGCCGGCAACATCTTCTGGGTGCTGGCCTATGCGCTGCTGTCGTCCTGGCTGGTGGCGGTGGTGTTCACGCCTTATCTCGGTTACCGGCTGCTGCCCGAGATCCCCGCGGCGCACAGGCACACGGAGGGCGAGCTGTACCAGACGCCGATCTACCGCCGGCTGCGCGCGCTCATCACCGCCTGCGTCGCGCACCGCAGGCGGGTGGTCGCCGGCACCGTGGGTCTGCTGGCGCTGTCCGTCGCCGGCATGGCCGGGCCGGTGCAGAAGCAGTTCTTCCCCAGCTCCGACCGCACCGAGGTGCTGGTCAGCGTGTTCCTCCCGCAGGGCAGCGCCATTGCGGCCACCGACGCCGTCACCCGGCGCCTGGAGGCGATCCTGGCGGGGATGCCCGAGGTGAAGACGCTGTCGGCCTACGTCGGTGCCGGCGCGCCGCGCTTCTTCATTTCCGCCAATCCCGAGCTGCCGGATCCGGCCTTCGCGAAGATCGTCGCCGTGGCCGAGGACGTGGCCGCGCGTGATCGGGTCATGGCCGAGCTGCGGCGCCACATCGACGCCGGCGAGTTTCCCGAGGCGCGGGTGCGGGTCGCGCAGCTGCTGTACGGTCCGCCGGTGGTGTGGCCGTTGAGCTTCCGCGTCCTCGGACCCGATCCGGTCGAGCTGCGCCGCATCGGTCACACCGTGCGCACGGTGCTGGCCGCGAACCCCCACGCCGTGGACCCGCACCTGGAATGGGATGAGCGCACGCCGGTGCTGCATCTGGCCATGGACCCCGACCGGCTGCAGCGCATGGGGCTGGCGCCGCGCGAGGTCGCCGAGCAGCTGCAGTTCCTGCTCGACGGCGTGCCGGTCGCCGAGGTGCGGCAGGACATCCGCGCGGTGCAGGTGCGCGCGCGCGGCCGGCGCGACGTGACGCCGGAGGAGCTGGCGGGGCTGGAGATCAAGACGCGCGACGGCCGCAAGGTGCCGGTCGCCCATCTCGGCCGCATCGAAACGGCCTATGAGGACGCCGTCGTCAAGCGCTACAACCGCGAGCCCTTCCTGGCGGTCAACGCCGACGTGCACGGCGCGCAGCCGCCCGACGTGACCGATGCGGTGTGGCGCGCCATGGCGCAGCTCCGCGCGACGCTGCCCGAGGGCTACCGCATCGACATCGGCGGCACCGTCGAGCAGTCGGCCAAGGCCGACGCCTCGATCCAGAAGCTGCAGCCGGTGATGGTCGGCCTGATGCTCATCTTCGTGATGCTGCAGATGCGCACCTTCTCCGGCACCTTCATGGTCATCGCCACCGCGCCGCTGGGCCTGATCGGCGCGACCGTCGCGCTGCTGCTGTTCAACCAGCCGTTCGGCTTCGTGGCGCTGCTCGGCCTGATCGGGCTGGCCGGCATCCTCATGCGCAACACGCTGATCCTCACCCAGCAGGTCGCCGACAATCTGCGCGACGGCATGGCGACGCAGACGGCGGTCGTCGAGGCGGCCGTGCGGCGCGCCCGGCCGGTGATGCTGACCGCCGTGGCGGCTGCGTTCGCCTTCGTGCCGCTCACCTTCGACGGCTTCTGGGGGCCGCTCGCCTATGTCCTGATCGGCGGCGTGCTGGCCGGCACGGCGATCACGCTGCTGTTCGTGCCGGCGCTGTACGCGATGTGGTTCGGGCTGGGCCGGGAAGCGCGGCCGGCCTGACCCGCCGCATCACCCCAACCTGCAACGGTCAAAAAAAGAGCCCCGCTTGGCGCGGGGCTCTGCTACTGCGCAGAAGAGGCGAGCGCTCAGGCGGCCTTCACGCCCAGCTTCTGGCGCCAGCCGGGGAACAGCTTGTCGGCATCGCCCGGGAACGATTCGAACGCACGTGCGAACTCGTGGTGCGACTTCGCCCACTCGATCGGATCGGCGCCGGCCTTCCAGCACTCGTAGGCCTGGCGCAGCGAGATCGCGCCGGCCGCCGGGCTGTCGATGTGGCCGTAGGAGCCGCCGCCGGCGGTGTTGATCACGTTGCCGTGGCCGAGGTTCTCGAAGAAGCCGGGCAGGCGCAGCGCGTTCATGCCGCCGGAGATGATCGGGGTGGTGGGTTTCATGCCGTACCAGTTCTGGAAGTAGATCGGGCCCTGGCACGCGTCGCGCTCGATCATGTAGGCGATGACCTTGTCGCCGCCTTCGCCTTCCATCTTGCCGTAGCCCATGGTGCCGACGTGGATGCCCGACGCCCCCTGCAGGCGCGACATCTTGGCCAGCACGAAGGCGGTGTAGCCGCGCTTGGCGCTCGGCGAGGTCACGGCGCCGTGGCCGGCGCGGTGGTAGTGCAGGTACTGGTTCGGGTACTGACGGCGCGCCGTGGTCACCATGCCGGGGCCGCCGACGTAGCCGTCGACCAGGAACGCGAGCTTGTCGGCGTCGGGGCCGAAGGTCTCCAGCGCGAAGTCGGCGCGGGCGCACATCTCGTAGTGATCGTCGGCGGTGATGTTCAGCGAGAACAGCTTGGCCTGACCGGTCTCGTCCTGGGCGCGCTTCATGGCGTCGTAGACCAGCGGCAGGGTCTGCTTCAGCGGCGAGAACACCTGGTTGCCCTGCGGCTCGTCGTTCTTGATGAAGTCGCCGCCGAGCCAGAACTCATAGGCCGCCTGGGCGAACGGCTCGGGGCGCAGGCCGAGCTTGGGCTTGATGATGGTGCCGGAGATGTAGCCGCCGTCGGTGACCGGGCGGCCGAGGATGCGCCACAGGTCGGAGATGTCCTTGGACGGACCGTCGAACATCTGGATCACGCGCTCGGGCACGTAGAAGTCGATCATCTTCGCGTACTCGACGTCGCCCATGCCCTGGTTGTTGCCGATGGTCAGCGTCAGGAACGACACCAGCATGAAGCGGCCGTCGGTGACGTTGCGGTCGAACAGCTCCAGCGGGTAGGCGATGCGCATGTCCTCTTTGGCCGGATCGATGTGATAGACCAGCGCGTCCACGCCCTTGGTGAAGTCGTCGGTGGTGCAGACCTCGACGTTGGTGCCGGTGGAGGACTCCGCCGCGAAATGGGCGGCCGTGGCCAGGTAGTCGTGGCCGGCCTTGGGCTTCATGGTGTAGGCGACCAGGATGTGCCGGCCGCCGGCGATGAGGTCGGCTTCCTTGAGGTCGAGGTTGGCGTAGCGCTTGGATTGATCGTGGGCCATGGGGCTTCCTCCAGATCGTGTGACGGATGGGCCAGCGGAGGTCCGCTGCAGTGAATTCACTATAATTTGGATGGTCTATAAGGTATATTCAGGATTTGTTAGATCATTTCAAAGATTATCGAATAACGGAGATACTCAACCTGTAGGAGCGGCCTTCGGCCGCGAACCGGCAGCCCTCGGAACGGTTCGCGGGCAGCGCCCGCTCCTACAGGTGGCGGTCCGATGCTCAAGCTCACCCTGCGCCAGCTGGAGATCCTCGAAGCGGTCGACCGCTGCGGCAGTTTTTCCCGTGCCAGCAAGGAGTTGCACCTGTCGCAGCCGGCCGTTTCCATGCAGGTCAAGCAGCTCGAGTCGGTCCTCGGCCTGCCGGTATTCGAACATCAGGGAAAGCACATCCGCTTGACGGAAGTCGGGCGCGAGACGCTCGGGACCGCCCGGACCATCGCCCGCGAACTGGCCAATCTCGAACATGCGCTGGCCGATCTGCGCGGCCTGAAGGGCGGCACGCTGACGGTCTCGGCGGCCAGCACCGCCAGCGTGTTCGCGGCCCGCCTGATGGCGCTGTTCCGCACCCTGCACCCGGACGTGAAGCTGTCGCTGAACGTGGTCAACCGCGAGACCCTGCTGAGGCACCTGACCTCCGACAGCGTCGATCTCGCCCTCATGGGCCAGCCGCCGGACGGCCTCGGCCTGGTCGCGCAACCCGTGATGGACAACCCGCTGGTGGTGATCGCCGCCACCACCCACCCGCTCGCGGGCAGGCGGGGCATCTCCCTCGAACGCCTGCTCCGGGAACCGCTGGTCGGCCGCGAACACGGTTCGGGCACGCGCAGTGCGCTGGAGAAGTTCCTCGCCGAGCAGGGACTGACGTTCACGCCCGCCATGGAGATGAACAAGAACGAGGCCATCAAACAGGCCGTCGAAGCCGGCCTGGGCCTGGGCGTGGTGTCGCTGCACACCGTGCAGGCCGAACTCGCCTCCGGCCAGTTGTGCGTGCTCGACGTGAAGGGCTTTCCGTTGCAGCGGCAGTGGTATCTGGTGCAGCGCGAGGGCCGGCGCCCGGGACCGGCGGCGCAGGCCTTCATCCGGCTGGTGCTGACGGAGGCGGCACAGCTGTCGCGTTGAGCGTAGCAGCGGGCGCTGCCCGCGAACCGTCCGGAGTCCGTCATCTTGCAGCCAACGCCCCAGCGCAGCTTCGCAGCGCGAGCGTCTCAGCTCTGCAGCCTCTGTATGGCTATGCTGTGCGTGCCGTCGGCGCAGGCATGGAGGCGGTCGCCGTGGCGGACCCGCCCGGATAGCACAGCGCCTGCATGCGCGCGCAATAGGCGACGAGATTGGCGTGTGCGCGGCCGTGCGCCTGCAGCGCGTTGCCGTGCGGCTGATCGAGGATGTTGGCGAGGAAGGCGTACAGGCTCATGTCCAGGGTGCGCGGCGTTGCGCCGAGGAAGAAGGGCCGGTCGCCGAGCAGGTCGGCGAGCGCGTCCAGCAGTCGCTGCCCCTGCGCGTACGCGCCGGCCGGATCGGCCGGCGACAGCCCGCGCCGGCGCATCTGCCGCAGCAGCGTGCGGCGGATCGTGAACAACAGCGGCCCGCGCATGAACCGCGGCAGGTACTTCACCAGGTCCGGCTTGAACACCGCCCAGCCCGCGGGATCGCCCCAGCGCATGAAGGTGATCTGCCAGTACAGCCGCTCCTCCACCAGCTCGCGCACGAAGAAGGCCGTCGCGCGTTCGGCCGGCGTGAGGCCGGCGTCCAGGTGCGCCGCCTGCCGCGCCTCGTAGTGGCGGATGATCGCCTCCGAATCCGCGATCACCCGCCCGTCGTCGACGATGAACGGGATCTGTCCCGTCGGCGAACGCCGCGGCCCGCTCGGCACCGCGCGGAACGGCAGGCCGCGGTAGCGCAGATAGGTCTCCGCCTTCATGCAGAAGGGACTCGCGTTCGGCAGGCCCCAGAAGGGCCGGAACTGGTGCAGCTCGATCATCGGAATCTCCAACGCCGTGTGCGGATGTGGATCGGCCGATGATCGGCCGCACGGGTGGCGGGGGTCAGTGATCGGGTCACACAGGGAGGACGGCAGGCGCCTCGCCGGGGCGTGCGGGGCGGGCGGCCGGCCCGGTGTAGAATGCCTCCATGACACGCGCGTACCACTATCACGTCTACGTCGTCGAACTGTCGAACGATGTGCTCTACGAACCCAGGTTCATGAAGTCCAACCCGGATTACGAATACGGCAAACCCTGCGTCTATGTCGGCATGACCGGCCTGGACCCGGATATCCGTTTCGACAAGCACAAGGCCGGCATCCAGTCGAACCGTTTCGTACGCGAGTACGGTCTGCGGCTGCTGCCCGAGTTGTACGAGGTGTACAACCCGATGCCCTACGAGGGTGCGCGCGAGATGGAAGTGGAACTGGCGATCGGTCTGCGCGAGGCGGGCTACGGGGTCTGGCAGGCGTGAGACGGCTCACCTGAGGGGCTCCGCCTCCCGATCACTCCCCCGTTCGTACAGCATTACCGACGGGTACTGCCCCGCTGCCGGGCGACAAACGTCCGGGCACTCGCGGCGGGCCGGTCGGCGGGCGCATCTCACACCGCCTGACCGAGTGCCGTGATCAGATAGCCGCCGGACTTCTCGTCGTGCTGCAGGTGCAGGAGTTTGCGCGCCTGCGCCTCCTCCAGCATCTCGCCGAAGCTGCGGAAGCCGTGGTAGGTCTCGGCGAAGCCGGGGTTGCGGCGCTTGATGGCCTGCTTGACCATGGAGCCCCACACCTTCTCCTGTTCGCCGCGCTCCTCGAACAGGTCCTCGACCACCTCCAGCAGCAGGTCCAGGCCTTCCTGCTTGCGGTCCTCCTCGGTCTTCTCGACGGCCTTTTTCGCGGTGGCCTTCTTGCCGGCCGGGGTCTTCCTGCGGGCGCGGCGCGGTTTCTGCTCGGCGCGCACCAGGTCGTCGTAGTAGACGAACTCGTCGCAGTTGGCGATCAGCAGGTCGGAGGTGGAATTCTTCACGCCCACCCCGATGACGATCTTGTTGTTCTCGCGCAGCTTGCTGACCAGCGGCGAGAAGTCGGAGTCGCCGCTGATGATCACGAAGGTGTCGACGTGCGACTTGGTGTAGCACAGGTCCAGCGCGTCGACCACCATGCGGATGTCGGCGGAGTTCTTGCCGGACATGCGCACGTGCGGGATCTCGATCAGCTCGAAGGCCGCCTCGTGCATCGCCCCCTTGAACGCCTTGTAGCGGTCCCAGTCGCAATAGGCCTTCTTCACCACGATGCTGCCCTTGAGCAGCAGGCGCTCGAGCACCTTCCGGATGTCGAAGTCGGCGTACTTGGCGTCGCGCACGCCCAGCGCGACGTTCTCGAAGTCGCAGAACAGCGCCATGTTCTGGGTCTGCGGTCGGTCTGTCATGAGTACGCTCCTGTCGCTTGCCGGTCGGGTGCGCCGGCCGTCCTGTTGAGCTTAGAACGATTTCGGAATGCGCGCGCCGGAAATCGCCGTCGCAGGGCGCGCCGGCCCGCGGGCCGCGATGCACCGGATGTGTCCGGGCGCACCGCCCGCGGGTTAGAATCGGCACAGGCGGACCAATCCGGCCCCCGCCGGTCCCCGGACATGAGGGTGAATCCATGGCGAATTCCTTTGGCGACCAGTTCCTCAAGGCCGGCCTGGTGAACAAGGCCAGGCTCGCCGAGGCGCAGAAGGCGAAGAGCAAGCAGCAGAAGCAGAAGCACAAGCAGAAGATCGAGACGGTCGATGCGGCGGCGCTGGCGGCGCGCCAGGCCGCGGCCGAGGCGGCGGAGCGCGACCGCGAACTGAACCGCCGGCGCCAGGAGGAGGCCGAGCACAAGGCGGTGCAGGCGCAGATCCGGCAGCTGATCGAACTGAACCGGCTGCCGCGCGACGGCGAGGTCGGCTACAACTTCCAGGACGGCACCGCCATCCGGAAGATCTTCGTCACCGAGCAGATCCGTGACCGGCTGGCACGCGGCCAGCTCGCCATCGCGCGCTGCGACGACGGCTACGCGGTCATCCCGGCGGCGGTCGCGGACCGGATCCTGCAGCGCGACGCCGACAGCATCGTCAGCCGCGCGGCCGCGCAGCCGCAGGCCGGCGACGAAGACGACGCCTACGCGGACTATCAGGTCCCCGACGATCTGATGTGGTAGCCGCCGCTGCCCGCTTGTTATCGCCATGACCCGTTTCGCCGCCATCGACTTCGAGACCGCCAGTCACGGACGCGACAGCGCCTGCGCGGTCGGCGTGGTGATCGTCGAGCGCGGGCGCATCGTGGAGCGGCTGTACGAGCTGATCCGGCCGCCCTCGCGGCAGTTCCTGTTCACGCACATCCACGGCCTGGGCTGGGACGACGTGAAGCATGCGCCGCGCTTCGACGCGGTGTGGAGCGGCATCGCGCGCGAGCTGGCGGGCGTGGCGTTCCTCGCCGCGCACAACGCGCCCTTCGACCGGGGCGTGCTCGGCGCCTGCTGCGCCACCTACGGACTGGACATGCCGCGGCAACCGTTCGTCTGCACCGTGCGGCTGGCGCGCATGCAATGGGATGTCTATCCGACGAAACTGCCCGATGTCTGTCGCTATCTCGGCATCGAGCTGCGTCACCATCAGGCCGACTCCGATGCCGAGGCCTGCGCGCGCATCGTCATCGCCGCGGAGCAGGCCGGCTGGCGCCACGGCTGAGCGTCAATCCGCGGCGCTGCCGTATCGTGTTCGAG
>CAYWKV010000055.1:0-16732 GCA_964458835.1 uncultured Gammaproteobacteria bacterium
GTGCTTCCGTGGCCATAACGGGTTTACTCCTCACTCCTCACTCCTCACTCCTCACTCAGACAACAGGAGACTGAATCATGCGAAAGATCTACACCACACTGGCGCTGGCCGGGCTGATGCTGCTGGCTCCCGTGGCGGGCGCCCATACCTTCGGCGCTGAAGGTGCGGGCTTCGCGGCGGGCATCGCCCATCCGCTGCTCGGTCTCGATCACCTGTTCGCGCTGCTCGGCGCCGGACTGTGGGCCGGCTGGCTGGGCGGGAGCGCGCGCTATCTGCTGCCGGGCGGTTTTCTCGCCGGCATGCTCGGCGGCGCACTGCTCGCCTGGGGTGGCGTGGGCCTGCCCTGGGTGGAACCCATGATCGCGCTTTCGGTGCTCCTGTTCGGCCTGCTGGCGGCCTCGGCTGCGCGGCCGTCCGCCATCGCCGGCAGCGCCGTGCTGTTCGCGTTCGCGCTGTTCCACGGCCACGCGCACGGCGCCGAGCTGCCGCAGGCCGCCGATCCGGCGCTGTACGCGCTGGGTTTCCTGGTCACCTCCGCACTGGTGCAGCTGGCGGCCGAGCGTTTCGCGGCCGGCCTGCGCGGCGGCCGTTTTCCGGTGGCGGCGCGGATCGCCGGCGGCGCCGTCGCGGCGCTGGGCGGCGGCTGGCTGATCGGCGGCTGATGCGCATCGAACCTGTGCGGGTGCGGCCGCACCCGCGGTAATCCCGGACCCGGCGCGTTGCGTCCGGAGTGCCGGGGAACGGATGGACGTCCCATGACGCTGGGTTTTCTCGCACGCGAACGCCTCGACGAGCTGCTGAACGGTCTGCGGGCCGCGGGTTATCGCTGCGTCGGCCCGACCGTTCAGGACGGTGCGGTCCAGTACCGCGATATCGACCATGCCGCGGCGTTGCCCGCCGGCTGGCGCGACGAGCAGGCTCCTGGGCGTTACCGCCTGCGGCGCATCGACGACCCGCGTCAGTTCGCCTGGGCCAACGGCCCGCAGGCCCTCAAGCCCCAGCTGTTCGCGCCGCGCGAGACGCTCTGGCGCGTGGAGCGTGACGCCGCCGGCCGGCTCGGCTTCGCACCGGTCACGCCCGCCGCCCGCCCGCTGGCGGTCATCGGTGCGCGGGCCTGCGACGTGGCGGCGCTGCGCCTGCAGGACGCCCATTTCATCGATGGGATGCACCGCGACGCGCACTACGCCGCCCGCCGCGCGGGGCTGTTCCTGGCGGTCGTCAATTGCAGCCACCCGGCGGAGACCTGCTTCTGTGCCTCCACCGGCGACGGCCCGCAGGCCGAAGACGGCTGCGATCTGATCCTCGACGAGCTCGACGACGGCTTTGCGGTGCACGCCGTGAGCGAGCGTGGCGGCACGGTCGCCGCCGGCCTGGCGCTCGAGCCGCTGACGCCGCCGCAGCGGCAGGCCGTCGGGCGCCAGCGGGAACAGGCCGTCGCCGCGCAACGGCGCGCCCTGCCGGCCCGCGACCTGCGGCCCCTGTTCGAGGGCCGGCTGGAGCACCCGCGCTGGGCCGAGGTCGCCGCGCGTTGTCTCGCCTGCGGCAACTGCACTTCGGTGTGCCCGACCTGCTTCTGCCACAGCGAGCACGAACTGCCGGCGCTCGACGGCAATGGCAGCGACCATTACCGCGAGTGGGATTCCTGCTTCACCCAGGGCCACAGCTACATCCACGGCATCACCATCCGCGCCGACACGCGGTTGCGCTACCGGCAATGGCTGACGCACAAGCTCGGCACCTGGCACGACCAGTACGGTCGCAGCGGCTGCGTCGGCTGCGGGCGCTGCCTGAGCTGGTGCCCCGTGGGCATCGACATCACCGAGGAGGTCGCCGCACTCGTGGCGGACGCGCCATGAACATGAACACCTTATTTGCCACGGAAGCACACGGAAGGACGGACAAAACCCGTCGCAGCCGCGAACCCCGAGAGCGGCCACGGAAAACACGGAAAGCACGGACGCGAATGGGTGCGGAAAATCCTGCCCGACTCCACGGTCGTACTCTGGCGTTTATAGCCTCTACGGTTTTTCACATAAACAGTGGTTGTCCGTGCTTTCCGTGTTTTCCGTGGCTGCTCTCGGGGTTCGCGGTTGACGATGCCGTCGTCCGTGTGCTTCCGTGGCCAGAACGGGTTTGGTGAGATGAACTCCCCGCACATCCCCATGCAGGCGGAGGTCGTGCGCCGCACCCAGGAATCACCCTCGGTGTTCTCGCTCGGCCTGCGGCTGAGTGATCCGGCGCAGCACGCCGCCTACCGCTTCGCGCCCGGCCAGTTCAACATGCTCTATCTCTACGGCATCGGCGAGATTCCCATCTCCATCGTCTCGGATCCCGAGAACGGCGACGAGCTCGGTCACACCCTGCGCGTCGTCGGGCGCGTCACGCGCGGGTTCGCCGCCTTGCAGCCGGGCGACCGCATCGGGCTGCGCGGGCCGTTCGGCCGCGGCTGGCCGCTCGCGGAGGCGCGCGGGCACGATCTGCTGCTGGTGACCGGCGGTCTGGGCTGCGCACCGCTGGTGTCGGTGATCAACTACGTCGCGCAGCGTCGTGACGAGTTCGGCCATGTGGCCATCCTGCAGGGCGTCAAGCACATGGACGACATGATCTGGCGCGAGCGTTACACGCGCTGGGCCGGACTTCCGGACGTGCAGGTGCTGCTGGCCGCCGACGTGGCCGGCGCGGGCTGGAGTTGGCACGTCGGCCTGGTCACGGAGCTGGTCGATCAGATCGGCTTCGACGTGCGCGGTGCGCGCGTCATGGTGTGCGGCCCCGAGCCGATGATGCTGGCCACGGTGCGCAAGCTCGGCGGATCCGGCGTGCCCGAGGCGCACATCTGGCTCTCGCTGGAGCGCAATATGCAGTGCGCGGTCGGCCACTGCGGGCACTGCCAGTTCGGCGCGCCGTTCGTCTGCAAGGACGGCCCGGTGTTCAACTACCCGCAGATCCGCGACCGGCTGGGCGTGAAGGGGTTTTGAGGGACATGGAGGGAATGGCCACGAAATCCACGAAACCCATGAGAATATGTTTTATCACTGCTGTCCCATTGCTTTTACCCCGAAAACACGTATTTCAGCCACGGAAGCACACGGAAAAACCCGGACTGGATCATGTGGTTTCACATAGCGGCCCGCGTCACCTGCCACGTGCCGAGCCAGCACCCCGCGACGCGGATTTATTTCAGTGTCTTCCGTGTGCTTCCGTGGCAAATCCGGTCTTCGGGTTTATGGGACAGCAGTGATGTTTTATGAATTCATATGTTTGTGGGTTTCGTGGATTTCGTGGCCATAGCGTATTTTATGAACAAGCCTAAACCGAAGATCGCCGTACACAAGTTCAGCTCCTGCGACGGCTGCCAGCTGGCGTTTCTGGATCTGGGCGAGGATCTGCTCGCGCTCGCGGAGCAGGTGGACATCCGGCACTTTGCCGAGGCCGGCATTCTCGGCGAGGACGAGCCGGTGGACATCGCCTTCGTCGAGGGCAGCATCTCCACGCCGGAGGACGAGGAGCGCATCCAGCGCATCCGTACGACGTCCAGGCTGCTGATCACCATCGGCGCCTGCGCCACAGCCGGCGGGCTGCAGGCGCTGCGCAATCTGGCCAACACCAAAGAGTGGATCGCGGCCGTGTACGCGCAGCCCGACTATATCGCCAGCCTGGACCAGGCACTGCCCATCCGCGCGCGGGTGCCGGTGGACTTCGAACTGTGGGGCTGTCCGGTGAACAGTCGCCAGATCCTGGCGGCGGTCGGCTCGCTGCTCAACGGGGTCATGCCCGTCGACGAGCGCGACAAGGTGTGCATGGAATGCAAGCGCCAGCAGGCCGTATGCGTCATGGTCGCCGCAGGCAGGCCGTGCATGGGCCCGGTCACGCGCACCGGCTGCGGGGCATTGTGCCCGCGCTTCGGGCGCGGCTGCTACGCTTGCTATGGGCCCGCGGAGACGCTCAACACGGAAGCCCTGGGTACGCGCCTGCAGGGGTTCGGGCTGGTCGGGCGTGAAGTCGCCCAGCACTTCCTCGGCACCCACAGCCAGATGCCCGTGTTCCTCGACGCCGCGCAGCGCTGGAAGGAGACACCATGAGCGATCAGCGCCGTATCGACATCCGCGTCCCGGTGCTCGCGCGCGTCGAGGGTGAGGGCGCGCTGGATATCGGCATCCGCGCCGGCCGGATCGACACCCTCCGGTTGGAGATCTACGAGCCACCGCGCCTGTACGAACAGTTCCTGATCGGCCGCAACGCGCAGGACACGATCGACATGACCGCGCGCATCTGCGGCATCTGTCCCGTCGCCTACCAGATCAGCGCCGTGCAGGCATTCGAATCCATCTACGGCGTGTCCGTCACGCCCTGGACGGAGGCCATGCGCCGGGTGTTCTACTGTGGTGAATGGCTGCAGAGCCATGCGCTGCACATCCATCTGCTGGCGGCACCGGACTTCTTCGGCTGCGGCAGCGTCGTCGAGCTCGCCGCCAAGGAGCCGGAGGCGGTGCGCCGCGGGTTGCGCCTGCAGACGCTCGGCAACGACCTGATCGCGCTGTTCGGCGCACGCGCCGTGCATCCGGTGGGCGTGCGCGTCGGCGGCTTCCATCACGCGCCCTCCCTGGATGCCGTCGCCGCTATGCGTGCGCGGCTCGACGCGGCGCGCGCCGAGGCCGAGGCGCTGGTGCGCTGGACCGCGCGACTCCCGCTGCCTGACGACGAACAGGATTTCGTCAGCGTGGCCATGCGCCACCCGGGCGAATACGCCATCACCCGCGGCCGTATCGTCAGCAGTGCCGGCCACGACCTGGACATCACGGAGTACGAGCGGCACTTCCGCGAATTCCAGGTGCCGCATTCGACGGCACTGCACGCGCACCTCGACGGCAGGCCCTATCTGGTCGGGCCGCTGGCGCGCATGAATCTCAACCTCGACCGGCTGCCCGCCGCGCTGCGGGATCTGCTCGACGGGACCGGCATCCGCTTCCCCAGCCGCAACATGTTCCACAGCATCGTCGCGCGCGCCGCGGAGATCTGGCTGGCCGTCGACGAGGCTGCGCGGCTGCTCGCGGATTACGCCGTACCGGACGCGGCGGCGGTCGCATCCACGCCGCGCGCCGGAACCGGCTTCGGCTGCAGCGAGGCGCCGCGCGGCATCCTCTGGCACCGCTACGCCGCCGACGCCGGGGGCAACGTCGCGGAGGCGCGCATCGTACCGCCCACCAGCCAGAACCAGGCGCGCATCGAAGAGGATCTGCGCCTGTCCCTGACACGCTTCGGCCTGGAGCGCCCCGACGCGGAACTGCGCCTGCGCGGCGAGACGGTGATCCGCAATTACGATCCCTGCATCTCCTGCGCGACGCATTTCCTGCGGCTGAAGGTGGAACGGGCGTGAAAGGCTCCCGAGATTTCGACACGAAGGCGCGCGAAGGCGCACGAAGGCAAACCCGAATGAATCCGGAAACCGTATTTGCCACGGAAACACACGGAAGGCACGGACAAAATCATTTTTTGGCCACGAAACCCACGAAATCCACGAAAGCTATGAGAGGAGAAACCATCTCTCGGGCAACGGGGTGTGTAGCTCGATACCTGCCCGTGGTTTCCGTGGCCGGGTTTCATCTTGATGATTTTCGTGGGTTTCGTGGATTTCGTGGCCAACCGGGTTTTGCCCGTGCCTTCCGTGTACTTCCGTGGTTGACATGAGGGTTTCACGATGAACCGCCGCCGCCTGCTGCTCACCCTCGTCACAGCTCCGCTCGCCGGTTGCGCCGGCTTCGGCCTGCGCGAGCCTTTGCGGGTCACCGTCGCCGGTCTGGAACCGCTGCCCGGCGAGGGCATGGAGGCGCGTTTCGTCCTCAAGCTGCGCGTGCAGAATCCGAACGAGACCGCGCTCGACTTCGACGGTGTGGCGGTCGACCTGGAACTGGCGGGCAAGGACTTCGCCAGCGGCGTGAGCGACCAGCGCGGCAGCGTGCCGCGCTATGGCGAGACGCTCGTCGCGGTGCCCGTGACCGTGCCGGCCACGGCCGTCATCCGCCAGATCATCGGTATCGCCACCACCGGCAAGCCGCCGGACAGGCTCGACTACCGCCTGCGCGGCCGTCTCGGCGGCATCGGCCTGGCCGGGACGCGCTTCGTATCGGAGGGGGAGCTGGCGCTGCCCGTGAAGTCGGAGGCTGGCGGGGACTGACGCCGGTATCGAACGTTCACGCGCATGCCTAGCCGTGCGCCATGATCGCGCGCCGCAGCATGTCGAAGTCGATGGGCCGGGTGGTGTCGACAGCGACGGTACGGCGCTGTTCCTCGAGGGTCAGAGGTTCGGCGATGGCGAGCTGGTGGTCGAGCACGGCGAGGGTGGCCTCGGAGGCGTCGCGTTGATCGCGGTGGCGGCGGGTGATGCGTTCGCGCAGCACGGCCTCGGGGGCCTGCACATCGAGCAGCACGCAGGGCACGCCGGCGACCGCCGCGAAGCGCTGCAACGACGCGCGCTGGCTGCGCAGCAGGCAGGTCGCGTCGATGATCACCGGAAAGCCGGCATCGAGAATCGGATAGGCCAGCGCCTGCAGCCGCTGATAGGTCTTGCGGCTGATCTCGGGCGCGTAGGCGCCGGCGGCGACGCCGCTGTGGGTGGCCTCTTCCGGCGACATGCCCAGCAGGCGGCGGCGTTCGACGTCGGAACGGATGCGGATGGCGCCCAGGGCCTCGATCAGCTGCCGCGCCAGCCAGCTCTTGCCCGAGCCCGAAAATCCGTGCATCAGTATCAGGGGGGCGCGCTCCGGGTTGGCGCAGTAGGCCGCCGCGCGGTCCAGATAGCCCGCCAGCGTCGCCAGTTCCCGCGCCCGGCGCCCGGGATCCTGCTGGTGCTGATGCGCGGCGATTGCGGCGACCTTGGCGCGCACCATGGCGCGGTAGACCAGGTAATAGCGGAACAGATTCAGCGACTGATAATCGTTGGCGGCTTCCACGTAGTCGTTCAGGAAGCGCCGCGCCAGGGTCTGGTGGCCGCGGTGCCCGAGATCCATGCAGACGAAGGCGATCTCGCTCAGGGGATCGATCCAGCGCAGATCCTCGGAGAACTCCAGCGCGTCGAAGATCACCACGCGATCGTCGATCAGGGCCATGTTGGCGAGGTGCATATCGCCGTGGCATTCGCGGATCCAGCCGTCGCGCCGGCGCAGCTCCAGATCGTCGCGGATCTCCTCGATGGCCGCGGTGCTCCAGGCGTGCAGCGGCCGCAGGCGCAGAAGCAGCTCCGGGTCGTCACAGTGGGCCCGGATCTGCTCGAAATTCTGCATGACGCGCGCCTCGACCGCCTCCGGCGTGCCGAACAGGCTTTCGGGGGCGGCCGCCGGCGCGCGGCGGTGAAAGGCGGCGACGTCGGCCGCCAGCTGATCGATGTGCTTCTCAGTGAGTCCGCCGCGGTCGGAGACGAGGTCCAGCCGGGCGTCCGCGGCGAACTGGCGCATGCGCACGGCATACTCGATGGGGATGCCTGCGCCCTCCAGCACCGGCTGGTCCGGGCTGCCGGTGATGCCGACGACGGCCTCGTACAGTTCGGGTGCGAGACGGCGGTTGAGGCGCAGTTCCTCGTGGCAATAGAAGCGCCGCTTCTCCAGGGTGCTGAAATCCAGGAAGCCCAGGTCGACCGGCTTCTTGAACTTGTAGGCAAAGGGGCCGGTCAGCAGCACGTAGGAGATGTGTGTCTCCAGGACGGTGAAGCCGTCCACGGGGTGCGGGAAGCGGTCCGGCCGCTGCAGCGCCGCGATCAGCTGCGCGAGCGGCTCAACGCCCATGGCCCGTACCTCCCGCGCGGCCGGGTGTCCGGCGCCGGCTGGCGAGGGACGGGATCGCGACGGGCTGTATATCACCCTTCGATGCCTCCGGTCCATGCTGATCGTGCGTCCCCAAGCAAGCCCCCGCCGGTCTGTGTATCGTGGTGCGGCCCGGTGTGTCGTCCCGGCCTCGCCGACTGTGCGCCCATGTTAAGCTGCGCCCCGCCGGTCGCATTGACGCCGATCAACAAACGCTGTGTTGATCAATGCCTTCCCGCCGGCATCGGGCGGTTTACAGGATCTTTGTCCTATGCAGCGTGTCATTTGTCTGGGTTCACCGCGGGAGGCGGATGCGCTGGCCTGGCGGTTGGCCGACGTCCTGGAGGCGCGGGTCGCGCAGACCCCGGCGTGTGCCGGCGTCGAGATCGTGCGCTGCGCGGCGCCCGCACAGCTGCCGGCGCTGCTCGCCGGCGCGCGGGCGGCGTTGATCCTCGACGCGGTCGCGCAGTTGCCGGCCGGCACGGTGCGGGCACTGGCGCCGGAGGAGATCGCGGATGCGCCCGCCTGGTCGAGTCACGGCCTGGGCCTGGTCACGGCGCTGGAGCTGGCCCGCGCGCTGGGCGATCTTCCGCCGCAGATGACCATCCTGGGGCTGGGCACCGGCGGTCCGGAGGCCGATGTCGATGCACTGGCCGCGGCCCTGCTCCCGGCGATATGGCGCGTGCTGGCGCAATGCGCGTCTATCCCCCCGTCGCCCGATGGCCCATCCCGGACAGGGCCAGCTTGAGCAGCGGCGGGGCGATCAGCGTGGTGACGATGACCATCAGCACCACGGCCGAGAACAGCGCGTCGCTGATCACGCCGAGACTCTTGCCGATGGCGGCGAAGATCAGTCCCACCTCGCCGCGCGGCAGCATGCCGATACCGACAGCGAGCCGGTTGACGCCGCGGCCGGCGGCGTAGCCGCAGACGATCTTGCCGAGAATCGCCGCGACCAGCAGGCCGCCGGCCATCTGCATCACATGCCAGTCGAAGAAAGTCTCCAGCTTTACCTGGATGCCCATCAGCACGAAGAAGATCGGTACCAGGATGACCTCCAGCGGCATGATCAGATCCTTGATGCTGTAGCGGTGTTCCGTGTAGCTGCCCCAGTGCCGGAAGTAGGCGTCCTGCAGGATGAGGCCGGCGGTGAAGGCGCCGATGATGGTCGCCAGGCCGACCAGATTCGCCAGCCACGCCAGGATCATCACGAACAGATAGGACACGAACATCTTGGCTTCGATGAGGTCCAGCTTGGCGAACAGGCCGATGCCCCAGTGCAGCAGATGCGGCCCGAGCCACACCGCACTGCCGAGGAACAGCAGCGCCAGCACGATGATCTTCAGTATCTCGTCGAGCTGGACACCGCCGGAGACGATGATCCCCGACACGATGGCGAGCATCACCAGGCCCAGGACATCGTCCATCACCGCCGCGCCCAGGATCACCCGCGCCTCCTCGGAACGGTCCCGGCCGAGGTCACGCAACACCCGGGCGGTGATGCCGACGCTGGTCGCGCCCAGGGTCGCGGCGATGAACAGATCGGCGTTCAGCGAAAGCTCGGGCATCAGCAGCCGGGCAGCCTCGAAGCCGAGCGCGAACGGCAGCAGCACGCCGGTGAAAGCGACCCGCATCGAGGCCGCACCGACCGCACGCATCTCCTGCACGCTGGTGTCCAGCCCCACCAGGAACAGCAGGAAAATGATGCCATAGCGCGAGAACACGTCGACGGTCTGCGCGATCTGCAGCATCTGTGCGCCATACGGGCCCTGCAGCACATGCAGGACGCGGGCGGCGGTCTCGCCGTCCAGGACCAGGGCCGTCGCCTCGGGCAGCGAGTGACCGTTGCTGAAGGCCTGCTCGACGATGGTGAAGATGGCCGGTCCCTCGCGCAGCACCATGATCAGGTCGATGTGGAGGAAATACGCCAGATTGCCCAGCAGCACGCCCATGACCAGTTCGCCCAGCACCGACGGCTGGCCCAGCCGGCGCGCGCCGAAGCGGCCCAGCAGGGCGAAGAACAGGATGCCGGTCGCCCCGAGTATCACCGGCGCGATGGGATCGCTGTGCGCGCCATTGCCCGCGGCGTATGCCAGCTCCGGCGCGAGCAGCAGGCACGGCAGCGAAAGGCGCGCGGGCGGGGGCATGTCAGCAGATGCGCGGCAGGGGGTCGTCTTCCAGTTCGTCGAGGATGCGCTGGCCACCGAGCTCGGTGTACAGCACCACATGGCGCGTGCCGGCCTCGACGCGGCCGATGACCTGCGCCTGCTCGCCGCCCGGCAGACGGCGGAGCGTCTGGGCGGCGGCTTCGGCCTGGTCGGCGGAGATCACCGCCACCACGCGGCCTTCGCAGGCGAGAAACAGCGGGTCGTAGCCGAGCATGTCGCAGACGGACTGCACCGGATCGCGGATCGGGATCTGCCGCGCCTGCAGGTGCAGACCCATGCCGGTCGCGTGCTGAATCTCGTGGCACACCGTCGCCAGGCCGCCGCGGGTCGGGTCGCGCATGAAGCGCAGGCCGGAGAAGTCCAGCAGCGCGCGCGTCAGCGGCAGCACGCTGGCGGCGTCCGAGCGCAGGTCGCCGCGCAGGCCGAACTGTTCGCGCGCCAGCATGACCGCGATGCCGTGGTCGCCGACCGGCCCGCTGACCAGGATCGCATCGCCGTCGCGGATCTGGTTCAGCCCCAGCAGCGGGCCGGGCAGGCGCGCACCGATGCCGGTGGTGGCCAGATACAGCCCGCCGCCCTCGCCGCGGCGCACGACCTTGGTGTCGCCGGCGGCGACGCGCACGCCGATCTCCTGCGCGGCGCGCGCCAGGCTGCCGATGACGCGGTCCAGCAGCGCGATCTCCAGACCTTCCTCGATGAAGGCGTTGAGGCTGAGATAGCGTGGCACGGCGCCGGCCACCGCCAGATCGTTGGTGGTACCGTGCACCGCCAGCGAGCCGATGTCGCCGCCGGGGAACTCCAGCGGCTGCACGGTGAAGCCGTCGGTGGTGAACAGCAGTTCGCGCGTCTCCAGCGTCAGCGTCACCGCGTCCGCCTGGGTGTCCAGCGAGGGATTGCCGAGGTGCCGCGCGAAGATGCCCTCGATCAGCTCGCGCATGTAGCGCCCGCCGTTGCCGTGGGCGAGCGCGATGTGGGTGTCGGTCAGCGGTGGTGTCATGGTGTTCTTCTCATCGGTTGGAACTGAAAATCTCGATGGCCACGAAATCCACGAAACCCACGAATGGAAACGAAGCGATTTTTGGCATCGGATATATTTCGTGGATTTCGTGGATTTCGTGGGGTTCGTGGCTATTCCTGTTCTTCACGCGCTCCCAGCACTTCGATCACCTGTCCGAAGCTGATGCCGGCGTCGTTGCAGGGTATGCGCTCGGGCAACTCGACCCGAAAACCGGCCGCGCGGAGTTCCGCACAGGCGAGTTCGGTCAGCAGGGCGTTCTGGAACACGCCGCCGGTCAGGCCGACGCGGGTGAAGGCGTGCTCGGACGCGAGCCGTTCGGCCTGTGCGCGGATGGCGCGGGCGAGACTCGCATGGAAATCCGCGGCCCGCTGCGTGACGGGGCGGGCCGGGTCGCGCAACCGCCCGAGCAGCGGTGCCCAGTCGGTCTGCCACAGACCGTCACCCGCACGCGTCAGCGGGAGTTCGACGGCGGTGCCGTCCGTACCGGCCGCCAGCGCCTCCAGATACATGGGGCCCTGGCCCTCGAAGCTGCCGGTCTGCAGGGTGCCGGTCAGGCTTGCGGCGGCGTCGAACAGGCGTCCTGCGGCGCTGCTCTGCGGCGCGTTGATGCCGCGCTCCCAGGCCTGATGCAGCAGTTCGCCGTCGGCGTGCGGGGCGAGAAACGGCGCGCCGGTCTCCCAGCACAGCGCCGCGGCGCTGCGCCAGGGTTCGCGCCCGGCCTTGTCGCCCCCCGGCAGGCGGAACGGCCGCAGCCGCGCCACGCGCCGCCAGTCGCCGGGGCGGCCGCAGAGCGTCTCGCCGCCCCACAGCGTACCGTCTTCGCCATAGCCCGTGCCGTCCCACGCGAACACCAGCCAGCGCGCATCCCGGCCAGCGTCCAGGCCGAACTCGCCGGCGAGCGCCGCGGCATGCGCGCGATGATGCCACACCGGCGTGCAGGGAAGCGCCTGCGCCTGCGCCCAGCGGGTGGTGGTGTAGCCGGGATGGGCGTCGTGGACGATGCGCGCGGCCGGTACGCCGTACAGGCGCTGCAGGTCGGCGGCCACCTGCTCGAACACCGCGACGCTGCGCGGCGTGCCCATGTCGCCGATGTGCGGCGAGATCACCGCCCGATCGTCCCAGGCCAGACAGACGGTGAGCTTGAGATGGCCGCCGACCGCCAGCACCGGTTCCGCGAGCGCGCGTGGCAGCTGGATTTCCAGCGGTGCGCAGCCGCGTCCCAGGCGCAGCGGGCGCGGCCTGCCGGCGATGCGGCGGAACACCGGATCATCGGCGGGCCGCACGATGGGACGGTCATGGTGCAGGAAGGCCTCGGCCACCGGCGCGAGCCGCGTCTGCGCCTCGACGTTGTCCGTCAGCACCGGCTCGCCGCTGCGATTGCCCGAGGTCATCACCAGCGGGGCCGCGAAGGCGCTGCACAGCAGGTGATGCAGCGGTGCGTAGGGCAGCAGCACACCGATCTCGTTCAGGCCGGGTGCGATGCCGGCGGCGAGCGTGCTCGAGGCACGTCCGCGTGCCAGCACGATGGGCCGCATCGGACCGCACACCAGTGCCCGTTCGTCCGCCTGCAGTTCGACGCAGCGCGTCAGCGCATCGAGATCCGGAAACATCACCGCCAGGGGCTTCGCCGGCCTGGGCTTGCGCGCCCGCAGGCGCGCCACGGCCGCCGCATTGCCGGCATCGCAGCCCAGATGGTAGCCGCCCACGCCCTTGACGGCGCCGATGTGTCCGGCGCGCAGCGCGGTGACTGTTGCGGCCAGCGCCTCGGCGTTGCCCTCGATCGGCGCATCGCCGCCGACGAAGCGCAGCCGCGGTCCACAGGCCGGACAGGCGACCGGTTCGGCATGGAAGCGGCGGTCGAGCGGATCGCCGTACTCGCGCGCGCAGTCCGGGCACAGCGGAAAGCCCGCCATGGACGTGTTGGGCCGGTCATAGGGCAGGCGCTCGATCAGGGTGTAGCGCGGACCGCACTGCGTGCAGTTGGTGAACGGATAACCGAAGCGACGGTCCTGCGGGTCGTCGACTTCGCGCAGGCAGTCGGCACAGGCGAAGTAGTCGGGCGGAACATGAATGTGCGGCTTGTCGGCCGCGGCGCTCGCACGGATCTCGAAGGCACCGAGGCCGCTGGGTTCCGCCACCCGCGCGCTGGCGATGTGCGGCTGCGCCAGCGGCGGCGCTTCCGAGATCAGCGCTGCCGCGAAACGATCCAGCAACCCCTCGTGCGCCTCCGCGAAGATCTCGACCTCACCGAGCCGATTGCGTACCCAGCCGTTCACACCCAGCGCGTGTGCGAGCCGATGGACGAAGGGCCGGAAGCCGACACCCTGCACCCGGCCGGTGAGCGTCCAGTGGCGGGCCGCTATCGCAGGCCGGTCGCCGGACGGGTCGGTGGAACTGTGCGGCATGGTGGGTTCGCGCACTCGGAAAGAGGGACACGCCTCCATAGTAATGGAAGGGCGTGCCGGCGGGAGTGTGCGGATTGATATGGGTCAAAGGCCGGAAGGAAAGGCCGAAGACTGCATCGCGTCGCGGAGGCGAGGTGCCCTGGGTTTATGCATAAGGGCGGAGGAACCCGGCCCGCGGTTCCTCCGCCCCGCCTCCTCGTTACGCACTGTCCGGGCTAGACGGCCGGTCGGCCGTGCTGGCGACGGCGTGCCACCGCGGCCAGGCCGGCGATGCCCGACATCATCAGCCAGGCGGCCGCCGGCAGAGGGACAGCCGACGGGTCGCTCACGCCCGGGGTGTCGTCGAGGCCCCCATCCAGTTCGTTGCGCGTGATGCCGTCAGGGAACTCCGCCGAAAAGACCACCACCTCGGTGCCGTTGCCGCCACCGTCCTCGCTCGGCATGTGGATCTGGACGGTGAGGGGTTTGCCGTTGATCTCCATGGCGATGAGATCGGCGATGGTCATCGTCGCCAGATCCGCGAACGATCCGCGTTGCGCGGCGACGGGGTTCGCCTGCTCGGGTACTTTCTGATGACCATCGTCGGTTTCGAACAGGTTCACGGTCCTGGCATTCGCCGCGAGCGGCAGCGACAGCAGCGTGACCAGAGACAGGGTGTTGAGGACTTTGGATGCGCGCATGAGGATCTCCTCCTATGAGATGCGCGGATCGATCCAGGGTGTCGGACACCGCTGCGGACAGCGTGCCTATCAGCCATTCGAACCGCGCGATGGCCTGATCCGATCGGGACTTCACGTTCCATCCCTTTGGACGCCGACATCACGATCGGATCCAGGGTTTCCGAAGTAAACAACCGTCCAACACATTCCGCAGATGAGGCGTGCGTCAGCACGGTGCGAACCATACAGCCGCGTAAACGATCCGGACCGTGAAACAAGGCACAAAACATCCGCCAATGACTCAATGCGTGAGCCGTGTTTCAAATCGGACGCGATGCGCGAATTTCCGATTGAAATATTTTTTGGATGACGACGCGCTGCGACCCCATGGATTCGAAAACCACATTTGCCACGGCAGAACACGGCAAAGACTGCTGCAAGAACGGTATCCGAAAAGCCATGCGGGCCATGATGACGATAAGGGGGCAGACTTAAGGAACCTCTGATTAATTCCTTGTACCGTCATTGCGAGCGAAGCGAAGCAATCTCCTTCGACGGCAGATCAACAGCTTGGAGATTGCCGCGTCGCTGCGCTCCTCGCAATGACGAATTAATCAGAGGTTCCTTAAGTCTGTCTCCGGTGTGGATGTCCGCGTGATGGCCTTCGGCTGATTGCCGATTCGCTCCGTGATGAAGACGCGCGTGCGCGGACGGACTCCGGAAAACGTGCGTGCGCTATGGCCACGCGATGGGCTGATGAGGCATTGGGCACGATTTGTGTGGTATCGTGCGATCCTCGAAAAACGCCACGGATCGTGCGTCATGTCGGACAGCTACGACGACATTCCCTATCAGAGCATCCCTTTCACCGACACGCAGCCGGAGAATCTCGCTGCGCTCGGCCGGCTGTTCGGGCTGGCTGCGCCCGACCCGTCGCGCGCCCGCGTGCTGGAACTCGGCTGCGCCAGCGGCGGCAATCTGCTGCCGCTGGCGTTCTATCTTCCGGAGGGCCGCTATCTCGGGATCGAGCTCTCGGCGCGACAGGTGGAGGACGGGCGGCGGCTGGTCGCGGCGCTGGGGCTGGACAACATCCGCATAGAGCGGGGTGACATCCTCGAGCTGGACGACTCGATCGGCGAGTTCGACTACATCATCACCCACGGTGTGTATTCCTGGGTGCCGCCCGCAGTGCAGGCCCGCATCCTGGACATCTGCGCGCGGCACCTGGCGCCCCACGGCGTCGCCTACGTCAGCTACAACACCTGGCCCGGCTGGCGCATGCGCGGCGTGCTGCGCGAGATGCTGCTGCGCTATACGCGCGATGCGGCGTCGCCCGGTGAGCGCCTGGCGCGCGCCCAGAAGCTGCTGGAGGAGTTTCCCGCCGCGCTGGCGCACAGCGATGCCTTGCCTGCGCAGTATCTGCAGGGCGAGATCCGGCGGCTGCGCGAGTCGCATCCGAGCTACCTGTATCACGAGTATCTGGAGAGCTTCAATCAGCCGCAGTACATCAGCGAGTTCATCGCGACGGCCGAGAGCCATGGCCTGCAGTACGTGTGCGACGCCGATCTCAAGAGCATGTTCCCGTCCGTCCTCGGCGCGGCCGCGGAGCAGTGGCTGGAACAGTTCGATGAACTGGCCGAGCAGGAGCAGTACCTGGACTTCCTGGTCAACCGATCTTTCCGCCAGTCCTTGCTGTGCCGCGCCGATGCGCCGCTCGAGCGCGAGATCGCGCTGGAGACACTGGAGCGCCACGCCTTCTTCGCCGATCTCCGGCCGCCGGCGCGGCCTGACCTGGGCAGTGACCGGGGACAGGCGTTCACGACCGCGGACGACAAGCCCGTCGAGATCAGCCATCCGCTCGCCAAGGCCGCGCTGCTGGAACTGGCGGCATGCTATCCCGATGCGCTCGGCTACGAAACGCTGTTCGCGCGGGCCGCCGCCCGCGTGCGGCGGGCGGGCAATGCCGGGGCGGCGGAGGATGGCAACGGCCTGCTCACCGAACTGTTCCTGCTGTTTGCCCATCAGGCGGTCGGGATGACACCACTGGAGCACAGCTTCCACAGGAGAATCGACGCGCGCCCGCGGGCCCATCGCCTCGCGCGCGCCCAGGCCGCGGCCGGGCTCGGCCATATCGCGACGGCGCGCCACTCCAGCATCCTGCTGGATCCGTTCTCGACCCGGCTGCTCGAATGCCTCGACGGCACGCGCGACGTTGCGCAACTGACCCGTCGGCTCACGGACGACATCCGTCAGGGGATCGTGGTACTGCCGGACCTCAAACCGGCGACGCCGGACCAGCTGCACACCCAGGTGCGCACCAACGTCGAGCGCTTCCTGCGGCTGTTCGCGCGGCAAGGGGTGTTGGCAGGGAGTGAGGCGTGACGAGAAAAACTTTTTAGCCACGGAAGCACACGGAAAGACACGGACGAGATCATTATTCAGCTTTACCTGTAGCACGGCACCTGTAGGAGCGGCCTTTGGCCGCGAACGGTCCTGAGACCGCCGGTCGGTACGACACCTGTAGGAGCGGGCTCTGCCCGCGAACGGTCCGGAGCGCCGCCGGTTCGCGGCCAGAGGCCGCTCCTACAGCGTACCTCGTGAGGGACGAGCAGTGTTCCGTAGCGGAGATAAGGGGACAGACTTAAGGAACCTCTGATTAATTCGTCATTGCGAGGAGCGCAGCGACGCG
>CAYWKV010000056.1:0-8552 GCA_964458835.1 uncultured Gammaproteobacteria bacterium
GCCGCGCGACTCCAGCAGCGCAACGGCCAGCGCGTCGCCCATGACCAGCGCGGCCGTGGTGCTGGCGGTGGGCGCCAGGCCGAGCGGACAGGCCTCTTTCTCGACGCTGACGTCGAGATTGACGCTGGCGGCGCGCGCCAGCGTCGAGTTGGCGTTGCCAGTCAGGCTGATCAGCGGCACGCCGAGGCGCTTGATCAGCGGCAGGATGGTCAGCAGTTCCCCGGTCTCGCCGGAGTTGGACAGCGCCAGCACCACGTCCTTGGACGTGATCATGCCGAGGTCGCCGTGGCTGGCCTCGCCGGGGTGCACGAAGAAGGCCGGCGTGCCGGTGCTGGCCAGTGTGGCGGCGATCTTGCTGCCGATATGGCCCGACTTGCCCATGCCGAGCACCACCACGCGGCCGGCGCAGCCGAGGATATAGTCGCAGGCGCGGGCGAACTGTGCATCGATGCGGCCGGCGAGCGCGCTGACGGCGCGCGCCTCGGTCTCGATGACCGCGAGGCCGAGCGCCTGGAGCTTGTGACCGTTCATCAGGCTTCCGGGTAGCCGAGTTCTCTGAGCTTGGCGCCGATCCGCGCGCGATCGAGGCCGCTGCCGGTGACGTCGACCTTGCCGCCCTCGATGGTGACCGTGACGGATTCCACGCCCGGCAGGCCGCCGAGCCCCTGCTCGATGGTCTTGACGCAGCCGCCGCATTTGACGTTCTTGACGGTGAATTTTTCCTGCATGGGATTACCTTCGCTGGGGGTTCCGGCCCGGAGGGCGGTTCTGTGTCCGGCGCCCGTGGTGGCGCGCGCTGAAGTATAACAAGGTCTGATAGCCGGGGTAGCAGGCCGCCAGCAGGGCGTCCTTGCCGCGGTGGATGCGTCCCGGGCCCCGGAAACCGCAGGCCGTGAGGAAGAACAGCACCGCCAGTCCGATCCTCACCGGGAAATCGCGGCTCAACACCTCCGCCCCGATCTCCAGCGGCCGGATGAGCTCCGGCAGGTGAGCGCGACCGGCAGGTTGAACAGGTTGGAGCCGATGACGGCACCCACGACGATGCCCGCATTGCCCTCTGGGGCGGCCATGGCCGAGCCCGGTATCTCCGGGGCGGACCTGCCGAAGCCGGCGATGCTCAGAGTGATGACGAGCGGCGAGGCGCCAGGGCGAGGCGCCAGATTGCAGGCCGGGGCGGGGGCCGCGGCGCCGGTCAACGTGCTTCGGTCCGGGTGGCGCCGCAGCGGCTGCAGCGGTAACGCGTCACCAGGCGGCCGGTCTTGACGTCGAAGGGCGTGCCGGGCTCGGCCGCCCATTTATGGAAGCCGCGCCGGCACAGCGTCTTGCCCTGGTGCTGGTCGGCGGCACGGGGACGCTTGAACGGTAGGACGTTGCTCATGGGGCCGGGGGTCCAGATTCGGGTGCCCGCCATGATACACCGATGCGGCGGGCTGCCAAGGCGGCCGCGGCAGGGCGTTGTTGCAAATCAGCAACAAATCCGGTAGAGCTCGTGTGGATCGCGGGCGACGCCCGATTTGCGATCGAACTGGCTGAACCATAGGTGAAAAACAACGAAAGGACTGGCAACCTGAGGCACGGAATGGGACAATCGCGGGGCAAAAGCGCAACATGCGGTTGACGGGCGGTCCGGCCTTGGCAAGACTGTGTGCCGCCGTAGCGCCTGTGCCGCGGGGCGGTCCGTCTGTCGCCGCCGTTGCGGAACCTCACCATCCTCCACAGCCCCGAATCAGCCGAATGTCCGCGACCTCCGAACACAACGGGAACGACAGCCTGGTCAAGGTGCGCGGCCTGCGTTTCGCCCGCGGCACCCGCTGGATCTTCGACGGCGTCGATCTGGACATCCAGCGCGGCAAGGTCACGGCCATCATGGGCCCGAGCGGCACCGGCAAGACCACCCTGCTGCGCCTCATCGGCGGTCAGCTCAAGCCGCACGCCGGCAGCATCGTCGTCGATGGCGAGGAGGTGCCGCGGCTCCGGCACGACGGCCTGTACCGCCTGCGCAAGCGCATGGGCATGCTGTTCCAGAGCGGGGCGCTGCTCACGGATCTGAGCGTCTTCGACAACGTCGCCTTTCCACTGCGGGAACATACCCGTCTTCCCGAGGTCATGATCCGCGACCTGGTGCTGATGAAGCTGCAGGCGGTCGGCCTGCGCGGGGCGCGCGATCTGATGCCCAGCCAGCTGTCCGGCGGCATGGCGCGGCGGGTGGCGCTGGCACGGGCGATCGCCCTCGATCCGATGATGATCATGTACGACGAGCCCTTCGGCGGCCAGGACCCGATTTCCATGGGTGCGCTGGTGCAGCTCATCCGGCTGCTCAACGACGCGCTGGACCTGACCTCGATCATCGTCTCGCACGACGTCCAGGAGACCGCCGCCATCGCCGACTACATCTATGTGCTGTCGGAGGGCAGGGTGGTCGAGCACGGCACGCCCGAGGCGCTCAGCCGCTCACCGTCGCCGTGGGTGAACCAGTTCATGCACGGTCTGCCCGACGGTCCGGTGCCGTTCCACTATCCGGCGCCGGCCTACCGGGACGACCTGCTGGCGGGCGTCCGGAGTGACGGCGGAAGATGATGATGGGAACGGTGTCGACGTGATGGATTGGCTGCAGCGGCTCGGCCACGGGGCGCTCGGGGTGTTCGAGCGCCTGGGGCGGGGCAACGTGTTCCTGCTGCAGGTGCTGGCGGGGCTGCCGAGCCTGCTCGCGCGCCCGCGCCTGGTGGTTCTGCAGATGCATTCCGTGGGCGTGTTGTCGCTGGTGATCATCGTGGTGTCCGGCCTGTTCGTGGGCATGGTGCTGGGGTTGCAGGGCTACAATACGCTGGTCGATTTCGGCGCTGCGGAGTCGCTCGGCGTGGTGGTGGCGCTGTCGCTGGTGCGCGAGCTGGGGCCGGTGGTGGCCGCCCTGCTGTTCGCCGGCCGGGCCGGCTCGGCGCTCACCGCCGAGATCGGTCTGATGAAGGCCACCGAGCAGCTGTCGGGCATGGAGATGATGGCTGTGGATCCCGTGCGCCGGGTGATCGGGCCGCGCTTTCTGGCGGGATTCCTGTCCATGCCGCTGCTGGCGGCCATCTTCAGCGCGGTCGGCGTGCTCGGCGGCTATTTCGTCGGCGTGGGCCTGCTGGGGGTGGACAGCGGCGCCTTCTGGTCGCAGATGCAGGACAAGGTGGACCTGCACGAGGATATCTACAACGGCGTCATCAAGAGCGTGGTGTTCGGCCTGGTCGCGACCTGGATCGCCGTCTTCGAGGGTTACGATGCGGTGCCCACCTCGGAAGGCGTGAGCCGGGCGACGACCCGCACGGTGGTCCACACGGCACTGGCCGTGCTCGGCCTGGATTTCGTCTTGACGGCGCTGATGTTCGGGGACATTTGAGAAATGGAACGGATCAGAACGATTGAGATTGGGGTAGGGTTGTTCGTCGCGGCGGGCCTGGCGGCGCTGTTCATGCTGGCCATGCAGGTGAGCAACCTCAGCACGATGTCCAACCAGCAGGGCTACGAACTGACCGCGCGCTTCGAGAACGTCGGTGGCCTGAAGGTCCGCTCGCCCGTGTCGGTGGCGGGCGTGCGTGTCGGGCGGGTGGCCGGCATCAGCTTCGACAACGAGACTTACGAGGCCATCGTGCGCATGAACATCGAGCCGCAGTACGACCGCTTTCCGACGGACACATCGGCGCGGATCTTCACCGCCGGCCTGCTCGGCGAGCAATACATCGCCCTCGAGCCGGGCGGTGCCGAGGAGGTGCTCAAGGCCGGCGACAGCATCCAGCTGACCCAGTCGGCGCTGGTGCTCGAGCAGATCATCGGCCAGTTCCTGTTCAGCAAGGCATCGGAAGGGAGTGCCCAATGACAACGACGACGGCCTTGCGCGTGCCGGCGCTGGTTCTGGCACTGCTGCTGGGTGCGGCGGCGGCCTGGGCCCAGCCGGAGGAGCCCGGCGCGCTGGTGCGCGAGACCTCCGACCGCATGCTGGCGGTCCTCAAGGAACAGCGCGACGTGATCAAGGCGGAGCCGGCCCGGCTGTACGGGCTGGTGGACGAGATCGTGCTGCCCCATTTCGATTTCGAGCGCATGTCGCGCTGGGTGCTGGGCAAGCACTGGCGCCAGGCGAGCGCCGAGCAGCAGCGGGAATTCGTGAACCAGTTCCGCACCCTGCTGGTGCGCACCTACGGCACCGCGCTGCTGGAGTACACCGACCAGCAGGTGAAATTCCTGCCTGTGCGCATCAGCGCCGACGGCCGGGACGCCACCGTCCGCACCGAGGTGGTGAAGCCCGGCGCACCGCCGATCCCGATCAACTACAGCATGTATCTCGGCGACCACGGCTGGAAGGTGTACGACGTGGTCATCGACGGCATCAGCCTGGTGTCGAATTACCGCACGACCTTCGCCGCCGAGATCAGGAACCACGGCATCGACGCGCTCATCAGGCGCCTGGCCGACCGCAACGCCACGGGTGGTGAGGTGTGAGCGACGGTGGCATCCGGCGGGCGCCGGACGGGCGGCTGCTGCTGGCGGGGGAACTGAACTTCGCCACCGTGCCGCGGCTGTGGGATGAGGCCCGGGACCTGCTCCGGGATGCCGGCGAGCTGCGCATCGACCTCAAGGACGTGCAGCGCGCCGACAGCGCCGGCCTGGCGCTGCTGGTCGAGTGGATGCGCGCCGCCCGGCATCTCGGCAAGCCCATCGAGTTCCTGAACATCCCCCCGCAGATGCTGGCCATCGCCCGGGTCAGCAGCCTCGATCAGATCCTGCCGCTCAGCCGCGGCTAGCCGGCTGCGCCGTCGCCATGGGCTGCACCGGCGGCCCCGGCCGTCCCGGATTGGCCAAGGGCCGGCCTTTTTCTATATCATGACGCCCTTTCGACCGCCCGCCGATCCACGGCGGCGGCACGGGCAATGGGGATGTGATCACCATGCAAGCGCACGAAATCAAACGGCTCATCGAGGCCGGAATTCCCGGCAGCGAGGTCACCGTCAAGGGTGACGGCGACCATTTCGAGGCCATCGTCGTCAGCGAGGCATTCGTCGGCCTGAACACCGTCAAGCAGCATCAGATGGTGTACGGCACCCTCGGCGACCTCATGCGGGCGGAGATCCACGCCCTGGCCCTGCATACCTATACGCCGGAACAGTGGAAAAAGAATCCACGCCTGCAATGAGTCCGGAGGACGCTTGGACAAACTGATCATCAGCGGTGGCGCGCCGCTGCGCGGCGAGATCCGCATCTCCGGAGCGAAGAACGCCGTGCTGCCCATCCTGGCGGCGACCATGCTGGCGGACAGCACGGTGACCGTGGGCAACGTTCCGCACCTGCACGACGTCACCACCACCATGGAGTTGCTCGGGCGCATGGGCGTGGATCTCGTCGTCGACGAGAAGATGAACATCGAGGTCGACCCGCGCACCATCCACGAGTTCGCCGCGCCCTACGAGCTGGTCAAGACCATGCGCGCCTCCATCCTGGTCCTGGGGCCGCTGGTGGCGCGCTACGGGCGCGCCGACGTATCGCTGCCGGGCGGCTGCGCCATCGGCTCACGGCCGGTGAACCTGCACGTCAAGGGGCTGCAGGCGCTCGGGGCGGACATCAGCGTGGAGGGTGGCTACATCAAGGCTCGCGCCAAGCGCCTGCGGGGCGCGCGCCTGGTGATGGACATGGTCACCGTCACCGGCACCGAGAATCTGATGATGGCCGCGGCGCTGGCCCAGGGCGAGACCGTCATCGAGAACGCCGCCCGCGAGCCGGAGGTGGTCGACCTGGCCAACTTCCTCAACCAGATGGGCGCGAAGATCGAAGGCGCGGGGACCGACACGCTGCACATCCAGGGCGTGGAGAACCTGAGCGGGACCGAATACCGCGTGCTGCCCGACCGCATCGAGACCGGCACCTATCTGGTGGCGGCGGCGATCACCGGCGGACACATCCGGCTCAAGAACACCCGTCCGGATCTCATGGAGGCCGTGCTGCAGTCGCTGCGCGAGGCGGGCGCCATCATCACCGAGGGCGAGGACTGGATCGAGCTCGACATGCAGGGCAATCGGCCGCGCGCGGTCGACGTGCGCACGGCGCCCTATCCGGCCTTCCCGACCGACATGCAGGCCCAGTTCACGGCGCTGAACGCCGTCGCCGAGGGTGTCGGAACCATCACCGAGACGGTGTTCGAGAACCGCTTCATGCACGTGCACGAGATGCAGCGCATGGGCGCGGACGTACGGGTCGAAGGCAACACCGCCATCACGCGCGGCGTGCGGCAGCTGACGGCGGCGCCGGTCATGGCGACCGATCTGCGCGCCTCCGCCAGCCTGGTATTGGCCGGTCTGGTCGCCAAGGGCGACACCGTGGTCGACCGCATCTACCACATCGACCGTGGCTACGAGTGCATCGAGGAGAAGCTCGCCCAGCTGGGTGCGAAGATCCGCCGGGTACCGTCTTTGAGGGCCGAGGTGCCAGGTGCTAGGGCCGAGGGAAAACCCTCTTCCCTTACCTAGAACCTAGAACCTAGAACCTGAATTCATGAACGACACGTTGACCATCGCGGTATCGAAGGGACGCATCTTCAAAGATACGCTGCCGCTGCTCGCGGCCGCGGGCATCGAGCTGCGCGACGATCCCGAGACCAGTCGCAAGCTGATTCTCGATACCAACCGGGACGACGTGAAGCTGGTGCTGATCCGCGCCGCCGACGTGCCCACCTACGTGCAGTACGGCGCAGCGGATCTGGGCGTGGCCGGCAAAGACGTACTGCTGGAGCACGGTGCCCGGGGCCTGTACGAGCCGCTGGATCTGGAGATCGCCCGTTGCCGGCTGATGGTCGCGGGGCGGCCCGGGGCCGGAGAGGGTGTCCGCCGGTTGCGCATCGCGACCAAGTACGTGGAGAGCGCGCGGCGCTATTATGCCGCGCAGGGTCGGCAGGTGGAGATCATCAAGCTGTACGGCTCCATGGAACTCGCGCCGCTGGTCGGGCTGGCGGACCTGATCGTCGACCTGGTCGATACCGGCAACACGCTGAAGGCCAATGGCCTGGTGCCGCTCGCGCACATCGCCGACATCAGCTCACGCCTGATCGTGAACAAGGCGTCCATGAAGATGAAGCACGCCCAGGTGATGGGTTTCGTCGAGCAGATGGCTGCGGCGGTGGCGGCCGCCCGCCGCTGACGCGGCATTTTCACACCGACAGCCAAGCGCACGCGCCAGCGTGGGGGAGACCCGTATGTTGCAGATCCGACAGCTCGCCACGACCGATGCCGACTTCTGGTCCCGGCTGGAAAGCGTGCTCGCCTGGGATGCCGCCTCCGACGACCGCATCAACGCCACGGTGCGCGATATCCTGCGCGACGTGAGGCACCGCGGCGATGCCGCCGTGGTGGAATACACCAACCGCTTCGATCGCATGCAGGCCGCGTCCATGGCCGAGCTGGAGATCCCGGCCGCGCGGTTGGCGCAGGCCCTGGGTGCCATCCCCAGCGAGCAGCGCGCCGCCCTGGAGATCGCGGCGCAGCGCCTGCGCATCTACGCGGAGCGCCAGCGCATGGAGTCCTGGAGCTATACCGAGGACGACGGCACGCTGCTCGGTCAGCAGGTCACGCCGCTGGACCGCGTCGGGCTGTACGTGCCGGGTGGCAAGGCCGCTTATCCCTCGTCGGTGCTGATGAACGCCGTGCCCGCCAAGACCGCGGGCGTAACGGAGCTCATCATGGTGGTACCGACGCCGGGCGGCGAGCTGAATGAACTGGTGCTGGCCGCTGCGGCCATCGCCGGCGTGGACCGCGTCTTCGCCATCGGCGGTGCGCAGGCCGTTGCGGCGCTCGCCTACGGCACCGAGACCATCCCGCAGGTGGACAAGATCGTCGGGCCGGGCAACATCTACGTCGCCACCGCCAAGGGCATGGTGTTCGGCGCCGTCGGCATCGACATGATCGCCGGCCCCTCGGAGATCCTGGTGGTGTGCGACGGGCAGACGCCCCCCGACTGGATCGCCATGGACCTGTTCTCTCAGGCCGAACACGACGAGGACGCGCAGGCGATCCTGGTCAGCCCCAGCGCGGAGTTCCTCGACGCGGTGCGCAGCAGCATCGAGCGCCTGCTGCCGACCCTGGAACGCCGTTCCATCATCGAGGCTTCGCTGTCCAGCCGCGCGGCGCTGATCCTGGTGCGCGACCTCGACGAGGCGGCCGAGGTCGCCAATTTCATCGCGCCGGAGCACCTGGAACTGTCGGTGGCCGATCCACAGGCACTGGCGAAGAAGATCAGGCACGCCGGTGCGATCTTCATGGGCCGCTACACCGCCGAGGCGGTCGGCGACTACTGCGCCGGCCCCAACCACGTGCTGCCGACCTCGCGCACCGCACGCTTCTCCTCGCCGCTGGGCGTGTACGATTTCCAGAAGCGTTCGAGCCTGATCATGTGCTCGCCCGAAGGCGCGTCCGAACTCGGCAAGACCGCCTCCGTGCTCGCCCGCGGCGAAGGCCTCACGGCCCACGCCTGCTCGGCCGAATACCGCATACGCAAGAATTGAATACCGGAAAAAATATTCAACACGAAGGCGC
>CAYWKV010000056.1:8652-14736 GCA_964458835.1 uncultured Gammaproteobacteria bacterium
AGAGGTCTTGAAGCCATGACGCGCGACATCAGAGACGACATCGGGCACTGGGTGCGACCGGAGATCCGGGCGCTGTCGGCCTATCACGTGCCGGACCCGGGGCGCTGCATCAAGCTGGATGCCATGGAGAACCCCTACGGCTGGCCGGACGAACTGGTGGACGCGTGGCTGGCACGCCTGCGTGGCGTGCCGCTCAACCGCTATCCAGATCCGTCCGCGCGGCGTCTGCAGGACAGCCTGCGCGCGGCCATGGACGTGCCGGCGGACATGGGCATCCTGCTCGGCAACGGCTCCGACGAGCTGATCCAGATGATCGCCCAGACGGTGGCTGCACCAGGCCGGACGATACTCGCGCCGGAACCGACCTTCGTGATGTACCGCCTGATCGCGCAGGTGACCGGCATGCGCTTCGTGGGTGTGCCGCTGCGCGACGATTTCGCGCTGGACACGGACGCCATGCTCGAGGCCGTCGGGCGGGAACAGCCGGCGGTGGTGTTCCTCGCCTATCCGAACAATCCCACCGGCAATCTGTTCGACGCCGAGGCCGTGCGCCGCATCCTCGTCGAGGCGCCGGGCCTGGTGATCGTCGACGAGGCCTATGCGGCCTTCGCCTCCGACAGCTTCATGGGCGCGCTCGGCAGGTATCCGAATCTGCTGGTGCTGCGCACGGTGTCGAAGATGGGGCTGGCGGGGTTGCGGCTGGGGCTGCTGGCGGGTCCGCCGGCCTGGCTGAACGAGATCGACAAGACGCGCCTGCCGTACAACATCAACGTGCTCACCCAGGCGAGCGCGGAGTTCGCCCTCGAGCACCGCGCGGTGCTGGACGAACAGACCGCGCGTATCCGCGCCGACCGGGCCGTACTGTTCGCGGCGCTGCAGGCACTGCCCGGGCTCACGGTCTATCCCAGCGAGGCGAACTTCATCCTGTTCCGTACGCCGGCCGGCTGTGCCGACGACGTCTTCGCCGGCCTGCGCGAGCGCGGCGTGCTGATCAAGAATCTGCACGGCGCCGGTGGCGCGCTGCGCGACTGTCTGCGCGTGACGGTCGGAGCGCCGGCCGAGAACACCGCCTTCCTCGAGGCGTTGCGCGCGCTGCTGTGAGTGGCCGGCGCGCGGACCCCGGGCTTCAGCGCGACCCGTTCGGGCGCCGACCGATCACCGCGTCCGCTTCGAAGGCCGCGCCGTTGCGCAGGCCGCCGATGTGCAGCTTCGAGCCCGGAGGCAGTTCGGCGATGCGGTTCATGGAGTCGCGGGCGTCGTTCACCGGCGTGTCGTTCAGGGCGGTGACGATGTCGCCCGGCTGCAGCCCGGCCTGATCGGCCGGTCCGCCGCGCAGCACGCCGGAGATCAGCACGCCGCGGGCCTCATCGAGCCCGAAGGACTCGGCCAGGGCCGGCGTCAGGTTCTGGGCCTCGATACCCAGCCAGCCGCGCACCACCTGGCCGTGCTCGATGATCTGCTTCATCACCCCTTTGGCAAGGCTCTCGGGGATGGCGAAGCCGATGCCCTGCGAGCCACCGGACTTGCTGAAGATCGCCGTGTTGATCCCGACGAGTTCGCCGTGCGCGTTGATCAGCGCGCCGCCGGAGTTGCCGGGGTTGATCGCCGCGTCGGTCTGGATGAAGTTCTCGAAGGCGCTGATGCCGAGCTGGTTGCGGCCGGTCGCGCTGACGATGCCCTGGGTGACGGTCTGGCCGACGCCGAAGGGATTGCCGATGGCGAGCACCACGTCGCCGACGCGCAGCCGCGAGGAATCGCCGATGACGATGCTGGGCAGATCGTCGGCCTGGATCTTGAGCACGGCCAGGTCGGTATCCGGATCCACGCCCACGATTTTCGCGTCGAGGCTGCGGCCGTCGCGGATCATGACCTGGATCTGGTCGGCGCCGGACACGACATGATTGTTGGTCAGGACGTAGCCCTGGGCGCTGATGATCACGCCCGAGCCCAGGCTGGTCTGCAGCCGCTGGCGCTCGGCCCCGAACTGGTCACCGAAGAAATGCTGGAACAGCGGGTCGTTGAACAGCGGATGGGCGCGCTGAGTGATGAGCTTCGCGGTATAGACGTTGACGACGGCCGGCGCGGCGTGCTCCACGGCATCGGCATAGGAGACTGGCCCGCTGCCGGGGCCGTCGCCGATCCGCGTGCTCTGCTCGACGGTTTCGCGCACTTCGACGACCGCCGGCTCCTTGCGGAACAGCTCGGGTTTGAGCAGCAGCAGGGCGGCGGCGGCCACCAGGCCGACGGTAGCCGACTGGAACAGGAAGACGACGAGTTTGCGAAGGTTCATGCTTGGGCTACTCTGTCGGCCATGCCGACGGTTGGAATCGCATCTGTGGGAGCGGCCTCGGGCCGCGAGCCGGCAAATCTCCGCATCCTTGCACAGCCGGCAGGCCGCTCCTGCAGATCTGTTCGCCGTGTTGGCGAACGCAGTGGAAGTTTATCAATAATCGACAGTCTCCGGTGAACCCGCACAATGGTCACACTCGACGAACTCGTCAGCTACACGAATACGCTGCTGAACAGCACGGCCTTCCAGGACTACTGCCCGAACGGCCTGCAGGTGGAAGGGCGCCGGCAGGTGCGCCGGCTGGTGAGCGGCGTGACCGCCTGCCAGGCGCTGGTCGACGCGGCCGTCGCCGCGGGCGCCGACGCCGTGCTGGTGCACCACGGCTATTTCTGGAAGGACGAGGATCCGCGCGTCACCGGCATGAAGCGGCGGCGCCTCGCCGCCTTGCTGGCCGCCGACCTCAGTCTGATCGCCTACCATCTGCCGCTCGATGCTCACCCGGAACTGGGCAACAACGCCCAACTCGCCCGGGTGCTCGGCCTGCCGGTCGAGGGCTGGTTCGGTGGCGGCCGCGGCCCCGATCTGGCCTGTCACGGCCGGCTGCCGGCGGCATGCGCCGCGGCCGATCTCGCCGCCGACATCGGGAACGCGCTGGGGCGGGTGCCGCAGCTCATCGCCGGCGGCGAGCATCCGGTACGGCGCATCGGCTGGTGCACCGGCGCGGCCCAGTCCTACATCGCGGCCGCCGCCGCGCTCGGGCTCGACGCCTTCATCAGCGGCGAGATCTCCGAGCCGACGGTACACGTCGCGCGCGAATGCGGCATCCATTTCTATGCGGCCGGGCACCACGCCACCGAGCGCTTCGGCGTGCGCGCCCTGGGCGAACACCTGGCCACGCGCTTCGGCCTCGAGCATACCTTCGTGGACATCGCCAACCCGGTATAAGTCATAGAAAAATCGGCGTTCTGCTTGACCTCGCCCGGCGCTTTGTCGGAAGCTATGCGGTTTTCAGGGGACCGGGCCCCGAGGATTCGCCGGGTCGCTTGATCTGACACAAGTCCGGCCGGCTGCGAATCGTTGTAGAATGGCCCGCCTCACGCAGCCCGAATGCCGAAAAAATTTATTATTAGAAGCAGTAGACAACCCTGGAGAGCCCTTTAATGAGCACTGATGGCGTAGATACCAGCCGGCGTCGCTTTCTGACTGCTGCCGCCACGGTGGTGGGAGCCGTGGGGACCGTTGCCGTTCTGGTCCCCTTCGTGAAGTCCATGCAGCCGAGCGCCCGCGCTCAGGCCGCCGGCGCCCCCGTCGAAGTGGATATCAGCAAGCTTGAGCCCGGTCAGAAGATCAATGTCGAGTGGCGCGGCAAGCCGGTGTGGGTGGTCAGGCGCACCCCCGAGATGCTGGCCAATCTGAAGGCGCTGGACGACCAGGTCGCGGACCCGGCTTCCGAGGCGCCGCAGCAGCCGGACTACGCCAAGAACGAGAACCGCTCCATCAAGCCCGAGGTGCTGGTGCTGATCGGCATCTGCACCCACCTCGGCTGCTCGCCGACCTACCGGCCGGAAGTGGCGCCGGAGGATCTGGGCGCGGACTGGAAGGGCGGCTTCTTCTGCCCCTGCCACGGGTCGAAATTCGATCTGGCCGGCCGCGTCTACCGCGGCCTTCCGGCCCCGACCAACCTCATCGTCCCGCCGCATCGCTATGTGGGTGAGTCGGTGATCCTGATTGGCGACGACCAAGGAGCTGCATAATGGCCACAGAACGCACCGACAAGTTCAAGGGCGGCCTGCTCGGTTGGATCGATGACCGCTTCCCGCTGAGCTCCATGTGGAACGACCACCTGGCCAAGTACTACGCGCCGAAGAACTTCAACTTCTGGTATTTCTTCGGTTCGCTGGCGCTGCTGGTGCTGGTGATCCAGATCGTCTCCGGCATCTTCCTCACCATGAACTACAAGCCCGACGCGGAGCGCGCCTTCGCCTCGGTCGAGTACATCATGCGCGACGTGGACTGGGGCTGGCTGATCCGCTACATCCATTCCACCGGCGCCTCGGCGTTCTTCCTGGTGGTGTACCTGCACATGTTCCGCGCCATGCTCTACGGCTCCTATCAGAAGCCGCGCGAGCTGATCTGGATCTTCGGCGTGCTGATCTACCTGTGCCTGATGGCCGAGGCGTTCTTCGGCTATCTGCTGCCCTGGGGCCAGATGTCCTACTGGGGCGCACAGGTGATCGTGAACCTGTTCGCGGCCATCCCGATCATCGGTGAGGACCTGTCGGTGTGGATCCGTGGCGACTATGTCATCGCCGACGCGACGCTGAACCGCTTCTTCGCCTTCCACGTCATTGCCGTGCCGCTGGTGCTGCTCGGCCTGGTGGTCGCGCACCTCCTGGCGCTGCACGAGGTCGGGTCGAACAACCCCGACGGCGTGGAGATCAAGAAGAACAAGGACGCCAACGGCATCCCGAAGGACGGCATCCCCTTCCACCCGTACTACACGGTGAAGGACATCGTCGGCGTGGTGGTATTCCTGATCTTCTTCTCGATCATCGTGTTCTTCATTCCCGACGGCGGCGGCTTCTTCCTGGAGCATCCGAACTTCGACCCCGCCGATCCGCTGAAGACCCCGCCGCACATCGCGCCGGTGTGGTACTTCACGCCCTTCTACGCGATCCTGCGCGCGGTGCCGAGCTTCTGGGGCACCCAGGTGTGGGGCGTGATCGCCATGGGCGCGGCGGTGGTGATCCTGTTCTTCCTGCCCTGGCTGGACCGCAGCCCGGTCAAATCCATCCGCTACCGTGGCCCGATCTACAAGACCGCGCTGGCACTGTTCGTGGTGGTCTTCCTGGTACTGGGCTATCTCGGCACGCAACCGGCCACGCCCGGCAAGACGCTGCTCGCGCAGATCGGCACGGCCTACTACCTGGCGTTCTTCTTCCTGATGCCCATCTACACCAAGATGGACAAGTACAAGCCGGTTCCGGAAAGGGTGACGAGCAAATGAGAAAGATAATCCTGAGCTTTCTGATGCTGCTGCTGCCGGGTGCCGTCCTCGCCGCGGGCGGTGACGTGCATCTCGACAAGGCCGACATCGACCTGAGCAACCAGCAGTCGCTGCAGCGCGGCGCCCGGCTTTTCGTCAACTACTGCCTGAGCTGCCACTCGGCGCAGTTCCAGCGCTACAATCGCATGGGGCGCGACCTGGGGCTGACCGACGAGCAGGTGATCGAGAATCTGATGTTCGCCAGCGACAAGATCGGTGAACAGATGACGGTGGCCATGAAGCCCGACGACGGCAAGGCCTGGTTCGGGGCGCCGCCGCCGGACCTGTCGCTGATCGCGCGTTCCCGGGGCGTGGACTATCTCTACACCTACATGCGCACCTTCTACGTCGACGAGACACGTCCGTTCGGCGTGAACAACCTGACCTTCCCGAGCGTCGGCATGCCGAACGTCCTGTGGGAACTGCAGGGCATCCAGAAGCCCGTCTACAAGACGGTCGAGCACGACGGCGAGACCAAGGAGGTGCTGGATCGCCTGGAGCTGGTCGAGCCCGGCACGCGTACGCCGGCGGAGTTCGATCAGGACATCCGCGATCTGGTCGCCTTCCTGTCCTACGTCGGGGAGCCCGCCCAGCTGGAGCGCAAGGCGCTGGGCGTCAAGGTGATCATCTTCCTGCTGGTGTTCCTGGTGGTGGCGTACCTGCTCAAGAAAGAGTACTGGAAAGACGTTCACTGACGGGTTGTGCGGCAGGCGGGGGCGGCCCCGAAAACGCGGTTGGGGGAGCCGCC
>CAYWKV010000056.1:14746-16168 GCA_964458835.1 uncultured Gammaproteobacteria bacterium
GCCCACTAATGAGTCCGGTAATGCGGTACACTGAGGGGTGGGGGGGCTGGGTTAGGGGCCGGTAAAATGGTTTTCCGGGCCGCTCCGCCTTTCGCCGTTGACAGCCGGCCATTCACTGCCGAATACGAGGAGATCCGTCCATGGCCCTAGTCGCCAACCGCCGTTCGGTCATGACGCTGTTTTCAGACGCCACCTGTCCCTACAGTCACCGGACACGGATCGTGCTGGCGGAGAAGAACATCACGGTGGAGATCGTCAATATCGATCCGGACAACAAGCCGGAGGATCTGATCGATCTCAATCCCTACCAGACCGTGCCCACCCTGGTGGATCGCGAGCTGGTGCTGTACGGCTCCCGCGTGATCATGGAGTATCTGGACGAGCGCTTTCCGCACCCGCCGCTCATGCCCGTGGACCCCGTCTCGCGCGCCAAGGCGCGGCTGATGATGTACCGCATCGACAAGGACTGGTACAGCCTGATCACCGAGATCGAGGCCAAGGGCGAGAAGAATGCCGCCAAGGCGAAGAAGATGCTGCGCGACAGCATCACCTCCAGCGCCGAGGTGTTCGGCGCCTTCCCGTATTTCCTCAGCGAGGAATTCAGCCTCGTCGACTGCTATGTCGCGCCGCTGCTGTGGCGCCTGCCGTACTACAAGATCGACCTGCCCAAGCAGGCCCAGCCGGTACTCGATTATGCCGACCGTATCTTCCGGCGCGAATCGTTCAAGCTCAGCCTGACCGAGCCGGAGCGGGAGATGCGGGAGTAGGGCAGGGACGAGGTGCTAGGGACGAGGGACTAGGCAAATGCTCGGCAGGTTACGCACTTCTTTCCTAGGCCCTCGTCCCTAATCCCTAGCCCCTGCAGTTAATTATGACTTCCAGCCGTCCTTATCTCATCCGTGCGATCAACGAGTGGATCCTCGACAACCAGCTGACGCCGTATCTGCTGGTCAATGCCGAGATGCCCGGTGTCGAGGTGCCGGACCGCTACGTCGACAAGGGTAAGATCGTCCTGAACATCAATCCGCGCGCCGTCAGTGGCCTGCTGATCGCCAACGACCATATCACCTTCAGTGCACGTTTCGCCGGCACGCCCATGCAGGTGCATGTCCCCATCATGGCGGTGCTGGCCATCTACGCCCAGGAGAACGGCCGCGGCATGATGTTCAACGAGGACGAGGAACAGCCGCCACCGGAAACGCCCGATGACGCCCCCGCCCGCGGTGGCCGGCCGAGCCTCAAGGTCGTCAAATAACGACAACGCCGCCCGGCTGGACCGACTCGCCGAGGCGATCTACTTTTACCGCAAAGGACGCAAAGCCGCGCAAAGAACAGCGAAAACATGATGGCCACGAAATCCACGAAATCCACGAAAAGGATTTATGTTTACACCCATTAGCTTTCGTGGGTTTCGTGGATTTC
>CAYWKV010000057.1:0-8586 GCA_964458835.1 uncultured Gammaproteobacteria bacterium
AGCGAAGCAATCTCCTTCTACGGTAGATCAATAGGTTGGAGATTGCCGCGTCGCTGCGCTCCTCGCAATGACGAATAAATCAGAGGTTCCTTATTGGGGTAAAACCCGGGGGCATGAAGCCCGATGGTCCGATTGAAGCGACTGTGTTATCTGGATGTCTTTTAGCGCCGGCATTTTCCGTGTTGTTCCGTGGATTCCGTGGCCAAGATCTTTTCTCCTCACGCCTCACAGCTCCACCAGCTCCGGTGGCTCATCGGGATCCAGGATCAGGATGTGATGTTCGGGTACCGGCTGCCAGATGCCGGTGTCGTCCAGCGGTTCGGAGGCGATCAGCTGGCCGGCGGGGAAGCGTTCGTTGTCGGTGGTGTAGTAGAGCGACGGGCAGACATCGTTGCAGGCGTGGCGCACGGCGTACAGGCGCGAGCCCTCGCTGACCAGCAGGTTCAGCAGCGCCGGCACGCCTTCGCTCCAGTCGTCGACGCGCGCACACAGCTCGGCCAGTGCGGTTTCCAGCGCCAGGTCGGGATCGTCGGCGAGCAGTTGGCGCAGCTGGGCGAACAGGAATTCGGAATCGGTACTGCCCTGGATGGCGCCGGCGATGTCGGGGCTGAGCTCGGCGCTGATCGCCGGCCGGAAGCGGTCCGGGAATTCGTGCAGGAAGCCGTTGTGCAGGAACAGGATCTCGGCATCGTGGAAGGGCTGGGTGTTGGCGTGGCTGACGATGCCACCGAGGGTGGCGGCGCGCACGAAACCCAGCCACAGGTCGGCGTAGAGGCTGCGGCCGAGAGGAGCGACATTGGGATCGTTCCAGATCGGGGCGGGGTTGACGTAGCGGCCGGGCCGGCCGTCGGGGTCGAACCAGCCGATCCCGAAGCCGTCGGCGTTCACGCTGACATAGCGCAGTTCGCGCGGCGCGCGGGCCTGCATCAGCAGACTGTGCGGCGGCGCGAGCAGGAACTGCTCGAGGGCGATCTCGGGTCCCAGATAGGCGGCCATGCGGCACATGCGCTGTCTCCCAGGTGGAGGGACGTTCCGGCCGCCGCGCCGGGAGGGTCCGGCGGAACCGCCTGCGGCCTGTCATGCTACTGTAACATTCATCCGCTTTAATGCCGCCCATTATGCAGCCCGGTCATCAGCCTGACGCAACCATCCTGATCGTGGACGACGAGCCGGCCATCCGCGAGATGGTCGGCTTCGCCCTGGAACGCGCCGGCTTCCGCTGGCTGGAGGCGGCCGACGCCGCCCAGGCGCAGGTGGTCATCGCCGATCAGCGGCCGGATCTGGTGCTGCTCGACTGGATGCTCCCCGACCTCAGCGGCATCCACCTCGCCCGCCGCCTCAAGCGCGAGGAGCTCACCGCCGCGCTGCCCATCATCATGCTGACGGCGCGCGGCGAGGAGGAGGACCGCGTGCGGGGCCTGGAGGTCGGAGCGGACGATTACGTCACCAAGCCGTTCTCGCCCCGTGAGTTGATCGCGCGCATCAAGGCGGTGCTGCGCCGTGCCGGCACGACTGAGGCCGAGCCGGTGGTCGAGTGCGAGGGCCTGACGCTGGACGCGGTCAGCCACCGGGTGACCGCGGCCGGCGAGCCGGTCGAGCTCGGGCCGACGGAATTCCGGCTGCTCAACTTCTTCATGACCCATCCGGAGCGTGTGTACAGCCGCACGCAGTTGCTCGACAGTGTCTGGGGGCGTAACGTGTACGTCGAAGAGCGCACCATCGACGTCCATATCCGGCGGTTGCGCAAGGCCCTGTCGCCGCACGGTCACGATCGCCTGATCCAGACGGTGCGGGGGGCCGGCTACCGATTTTCTGCACGGGAATAGCCTGTGTCCAATCCCTGGATCGAAGAGGCCTGGCGCACCCTCGCCATCGCCCTCGTCAGCCTGCTGGTCGGCTGGCTGACCGGTCATGTCGCCCTGGCGCTGCTGGTCGGCCTGGGCGCCTATGCCGGCTGGCATATGCGCCAGGTCTATCGGCTGGAGCAGTGGCTGCGCCACGGCAAGCGCTTCCATCCCCCCGAGGCACGCGGCATCTGGGAGGAGATCTTCCAGCACATCTACCGCCTCCAGCAGCGCAACCGCAAGCGCAAACGCAAGCTCGGCGCCATGCTCAACCGTTTCCAGCAGGCCACCGCGGCCCTGCCCGACGCCGCCGTGGTGCTCGAGGGTGAACGCATCGACTGGTGGAACGACGCGGCCGAGGTGCTGCTCGGCCTGAGCTATCCACGCGACGTCGGCCAGCACATTGCGAATCTGGTTCGTCATCCCGGTTTCGTCGCCCACCTGCGCGGCGGCCGCTTCGACAATCCCATCCAGATGCCATCACCGGGCAATCCGCACATCACGCTGTCGTTGAAGATCATCGACTACGGCAAGAACCAGCGGCTGCTGGTGGCGCGCGACATCAGCCGCCTGCAGCAGCTCGAGCGCATGCGTCGCGACTTCGTGGCCAACGTGTCCCACGAACTGCGCACGCCGCTGACGGTGGTCGCGGGCTATCTGGAGACGCTGCTGGACGATCAGGACGACGAAGCGGCACGCCGCTGGCAGCGCACGCTGCAGGCGATGCGCGAGCAGTCCGACCGCATGCAGGGCATCGTCGAGGACCTGCTCACCCTGTCGCGCCTGGAGACGACGCCGCAGCCGGATCAGCAGGCGCCGGTGGCCGTGCCCGGTCTGCTCGCCCAGTTGCTCGAGGACACCCGCCACTTGAGCGGCGCGCAGGCGCATCAGATCACGCTGGAGGCCGATCCCGCCCTGTGGCTGCTGGGCAGCGAGCAGGAGCTGCGCAGCCTGTTCTCCAACCTGGCCTTCAATGCGGTGCGCTACACGCCGGCGGGCGGCAGCATCCACATGCGCTGGCACGGCGACGCCGGCGGCGCGCACTTCGAGATCGCGGACACCGGCATCGGCATCGCGGCGCAACACATCCCGCGCCTGACGGAACGCTTCTACCGCGTGGACATCGGCCGCTCGCGCGGCAGCGGCGGCACCGGCCTGGGGCTGGCGATCGTCAAGCACGTGCTGCTGCGCCATGACGGACGGCTGCAGGTGGACAGCCAGCCCGGCAAGGGCAGCACCTTCACCTGCGATTTCCCCGCGGCGCGGGTGCACCGTCCGGCGCGGCCGGCCGTCGGCTGAGTGCCGGACGGCTGTCATACGACTGTCATATCCGATTCACGGATCCGTCATCCGGCCGCGCCATACTGCGCCGCGTTGCAGGATTCCGAAAACCCCATTCGCCACGGAATCACACGGAAATACATGGACGGGGCACGTGCGGCACACGGTGATTATCCTCACCCGTCAAGCGTCGCGCCTGACCTCGCTGCCATGGCAGTACCCTCCGTGGCTGAAATGACGTTTTCTGGATGCCCGGGGCGGACACCGCCCCGCAGGTTTCAAACACACAGGAGAAGATGCACCATGCGATTCAAGTCCCCGCTCGTATCCGCCATCGCGCCGGTCCTGCTGGCCGTGGCGTGCGGCCCGGCCCTGGCCGAGGGCGCCAAGGTCGATCCCGCCATCGCGGCATACACCAAGTCCAGCGGCGTGTCCGGCAACCTGTCCAGCGTCGGCTCCGACACCCTGGCCAATCTGATGACGCTGTGGGCCGAGGAATTCAAGCGCGCATATCCGAACGTCAACATCCAGATCCAGGCCGCCGGCTCCTCCACCGCGCCGCCCGCGCTCACCGAGGGCACCTCCAACATCGGCCCTATGAGCCGCAAGATGAAGGACAAGGAGATCGAGGCCTTCGAGAAGAAGTACGGCTACAAGCCCACCGAGATCCGCGTGGCGATCGATGCCCTGGCGGTGTTCGTGCACAAGGACAACCCCATCGAGGGTCTGACCATTCCGCAGATCGACGCGATTTTCTCCTCCACCCGCAAGTGCGGCGAGGCCGAGGACGTCACGCGCTGGGGCCAGGTCGGCCTGAGCGGCGGCTGGGAAAGTCGTGCGATGCAGTTGTACGGCCGCAACTCGGTGTCCGGGACCTACGGCTACTTCAAGGACAAGGCGCTGTGCAAGGGTGATTTCAAGAACAACGTCAACGAACAGCCTGGTTCGGCCTCGGTGGTGCAGTCGGTGTCGACCACTGTCAACAGCATCGGCTATTCCGGCATCGGCTATGTCACCTCCGGCGTGAAGGCCGTGCCGTTGGCGAAGAAAGCCGGCAGCCCCTTCGTCGAGGCGACCGCCGACAAGGCCATCACCGGCGAATATCCGCTGTCGCGCTTCCTGTACGTCTACGTCAACAAGCACCCGAACCAGCCGCTGCCGCCGCTGGAGCGCGAATTCCTCAAGCTGGTGCTGTCGAAGGCCGGTCAGGAAGTGGTCGTCAAGGACGGTTACATACCGATGCCCGCCAAGGTGATCGATGCGGAGCTGAAGAAGCTGCAGTAAAAAAAAAGATTCGACCGGATCTCCCCCGCAGTCCAGGCCCCCGCTCAGGCGGGGGCTTTTTTTCGCCCGCAGCCACCGCTGTCCCATGAATGCGCCACGGCGCGCACGGCAAGCGCGGACCAATCCGATTCACGGCCACGCAATTCACCACAGGAGCCTCTGATGAGTGAGCATGACCCAGCCGTTTGACACCTGTAGGAGCCAGGTCAACTGGTCGGGTCATGTTCAATCATCAGAGGTTCCTCAATCAGGGATTCCCACGTCGACGGGACGTCGTGGGACTGGCCCGCAAACCGAACAGCGATCCGAAGCCGTTCGCCGTTGAATTCCCGGTCGCATCCGCGGCCTCTTTTTTTTGCCGGGTCGATCGCTGCGCTGCCGTCTGTTGCACGTGCACGACAGCGTGTTGCCGTGTCATGGGATCGACATGCGTTCGTCATGCGACTGTCACGACGTCTCCCTAGACTACGCCCCCGCTGCAGCTGGAAAGGCGCGGCGATCCATGAATTCCACAGAGCAACGATCGGAGATTTCACATGCAGAAGCAACTCATCGCAGTCGCGGTGGCGGTCGCACTGTCGACCGTCCTGACGCCCGCGCAGGCCGACGTCAAGGTCAGCACCAAGGGTGGTCTCAAGGTCGAGACGGACGACGGCAATTTCATGTTCCGCACCGGCGGGCGCATCCATCTGGACGCCGCGTTCCACGACGATGACCGGAGCGATCTGGAGGACGGCACCATGTTCCGCCGCGCGCGCCTGTTCGTGGACGGTACGCTCTACAAGGACTGGGGCTTCAAGGCACAGTACGATTTCGCCGAGGACGAGGTCGCCGCGAAGGACGTCTACATCAAATACAAGCCCTGGGGCATCACCGTCGGCCAGTTCAAACAGCCGCTGAGCCTGGAGGAGCTGACCAGTTCCAACTACATCACTTTCATCGAGCGCGCCTCGATCAACAATCTCGCCACCTCGCGTCGCATCGGCGTGGGCTACAACACCGGCGGCGACAACTACTCCTTCGCCGCCAGCGTCTACGGCCGCAACGTGGGCGAGGACACCGTCGATGACGAAGGCTTCGGCGTCGGCGGCCGGCTGACCTTCGCACCCTGGGCATCGGATACCAGCGCCGTGCACCTGGGCGTCGCGGCCAGCATGGAAAGCCCGCGCCTGGGCGACGACGCGGCGCGCTTCCGTGCCCGTCCCGAGGCCAACGTCGACGGCGGCCGCCTGATCGACACCGGCAGCCTGGGCAACGTCGACGACATCACCAAGTACGGCCTGGAGGCCGCCCTGGTGCAGGGCCCGTTCTCGCTGCAGGCCGAGTACCTGGCGGCCGACGTGTCACGCGAAGCCGGCCAGCCGGATGCGGACTTCGACGGCTACTACGTGTTCGGCAGCTGGTTCCTGACCGGCGAGTCGCGTCCGTACAGCGCCAAGAGCGGCACCTTCGGCCGCGTCAAGCCGTCCGCCAAGTCCGGCGCCTGGGAGCTGGCCGCGCGCTACAGCAATCTGAACCTGAACGATGGCCTGGTCACCGGCGGCGAAATGGACAACTGGACGCTGGGCGTGAACTACTACATGAACGCGAACACCCGTCTGATGTTCAACTACATCAGCGTCGACACCGACGACAACGCCGGCAACGACGATCCCGCCATCTTCCTGATGCGCGCGCAGGTGGATTTCTAAGCGGGTGGCGGGCAGGCGACGGAGCCGGCATGCCGGTCTCCGTCGTCGGCTGCGCGTACGGCGGCGGCCACGGAATCCGTGGCCGTTTTTTTGTTGTGGGGCGCGCGGTGTGACAGGGCTAGGCGGCGGTCAGCATGTGGCGCAGGGCGTAGAAATCGCCGTAATCCACGTGTCGCAGCATCAGACCGACGCCGTCGCGGTTAGCGTGCACGACATAGGCGGGCAGGTGGTGCTCACGCTGCACGCCGTTGCCGGCCTGGGTGACGAACGAGATCTCGAGTTCGGCGTGCAGCGGCAGCTCCACGCCTTCGGTCCTGACGTACATGCCTTCCAGGCTGACGTCGCGGGTCGTGCCGGTGATCGTCCCGACCGGCGCGTAGAACAGCGCGACCTCCAGTTCGATCGGTTTTCGTTCGCTCCAACGGTGCTCCATCGTCATATCGATTCCTCCCATGGCAGTCCCTTACGCCGGAAATCAGACGGCAGAATCACGGAAGCAAATATGGTGCCAATGATGGCGTGGGCAGGCTGCGCTTCTTCTCCGTCCGTCGTCCGTGGTTCACATTACCTGCGGCTGTTATAGTACCGGGCCGGCACCGACGATTTGTGTCCTACCTCACAGAGCGCTCAGGATTGGTTCATTGACTGCGCCAGACAACGCCACATCCGCGCCCATCGCGGCCGTGGACCTCGGTTCCAACAGCTTCCACCTGATCGTCGCATGCCTGCAGGACGGGCAGATGCGGGTCATCGACCGGCTGCGCGATCCGGTGCGCCTGGCCGCCGGCCTGGGCCGCGACCTGCGCCTCGACCCCGAGGTGCGCCGGCGGGCGATCGAATGCCTGCGGCGCTTCGGCCAGCGGCTGCGCGAACTGGGTCCCGACAGCGTGCGCGTGGTCGGCACCAACACCCTCAGGCAGGCGCGCGACCCGGACTTCATCGAGGAGGCGCAGCAGGCGCTCGGTCATCCCATCGAGGTCGTCGCCGGCGTCGAGGAGGCGCGCCTGATCTATCTCGGTGTCGCCCACAGCCTGGCCGTCGACGAGGGCCGGCGGCTGGTGGTGGACGTCGGCGGCGGCAGCACCGAACTCATCATCGGCGAAGGCTTCCGGCCGCTGCGGCTGGACAGCCTGTACATGGGCTGCGTCACCCTGAGCGAGCGCTTCTTCCGCGGTGGCAAGCTCGGCAAGAGCGGCTTCGAGGAGGCCGAGCTGCTCGCCGCGCTGGAGCTGGAACCCATCCAGGAACGCTTCCGCCGCCTCGGCTGGAGCAACGCCGTCGGTGCCTCCGGCACCATCCGCACGGTGCGCGAGATCCTCATCGAGCAGGGCTGGAGCGAGCAGGGTATCAGCGCCGCCGGCCTGCGCAAGCTGCGCAAGGCCATGCTCGAGGCCGGTCACATCGACAAGCTCAAGCTGAAGGGACTGCCCGACGATCGGCGCCCGGTGCTGGCCGGCGGCGTCGCCATCCTCAGCGCGGTGTTCGCCGCGCTGGGCCTGGAACGCATGGTGATCGCGCAGGGCGCGCTGCGCGAGGGGCTGCTCTACGATCTGCTCGGCCGCATCCGGCATGACGACGTGCGCGAGGCCGCCGTGCGGGCGCTGATGAACCGCTATCGGGTCGATATACAGCACGCCGCGCGGGTGGAGACGGTGGCACTCGGGCTGCTCGGCCAGCTGGCGCGCGACTGGGGACTGGAGCATCCCATGCAGCGCACCTGGCTGCACTGGGCGGCCGGCCTGCACGAGGTCGGGCTGGCCATCGCGCACAGCCAGTACCACAAGCACGGCGCTTATGTGGTGCAGCATTCCGACCTGGCGGGTTTCTCCATGCGCGATCAGGCACTGCTCGCCGTGCTGGTGCGCGGGCATCGCCGCAAGTTTCCGCGCGAGGAGGTCGCGGCGCTGCCCAGGGCGCTGCAGGAGCCCGCGCGGCGGCTGATCGTGCTGCTGCGCCTGGCGGTGCTGCTGCGCCACGACCGCGCCGACGTCCCGGCCCCGGACATCAAGGCCAAGATCGCCGGCAACGAGCTGAAGCTGAAATTCCCTGCCGGCTGGCTCGATGCCCGGCCGTTGACGCGCGCCGATCTGACCGAGGAGTGCAAGACACTCGAAGCCGTCGGTGTGCGGCTGGCATTCGGATGATGCCGGGCCGCGGCGGCAGGCCGAAAGCGGCACGTCATCCGTGGTTTTCGTGGCCTTCGCGGTTCGGGGTGTATAAACTCAAACAACTCATTTCAGCCACGGAAACGCACCGAAGGCACGGAAACAAAGCGGCGTCGTGAAGCCCCGGCACAGCATCCGGCGGGCGCGGCAGAGGGTTGTGTGCGGCGCGCGATCCCGCCGGTGTTCTTTCATGTGCTTCCGCGGCGAATGCGGTTTTCGGGATTATTGATCTTCACCCAACCGTTCGACCTGGCCCTGTAGGAGCGGGCCTCGCCCGCGAACCGGTATGTCTACTGTCCGTTAGCGGGCGAAGCCCGCTCC
>CAYWKV010000057.1:8596-15986 GCA_964458835.1 uncultured Gammaproteobacteria bacterium
CTGACCTCGCTGGGCGCGCGGGCCCCCCCCCCCGCTCCTGCAGGTGTCAACCGGTTGGGTCATGCTCAATGAGAGACGGTCGCCATCCGCCTCATCCGGCCCACCGCGGGGCACCGGTCCAGGTCATCGGTTCTCCGCACGTTGCGAGGAGTGCGCGTATGGAACTGGCATGCGATTACCTGATCGTCGGCGGCGGCATGACGGCGGACGCCGCGGTGCGCGGCATCCGCGAGCTGGATCCCACCGGCAGGATCACCGTGCTGAGCGCCGAGCGGCACCCGCCCTATGACCGCCCACCGCTGTCGAAGAAGCTTTGGACCGGCAAGCCGCTGGACACGATCTGGCGGAAAACGGAAGCGGCCGGCATCGATCTCCGCCTGGAGACCCGCGCGCTGGACGGCGATGCCGCGGCGCACACCGTCCGCGACAGCCGTGGCGACGTCCACGTCTACGGGAAGCTGCTGCTGGCGACCGGCGGTGCGCCCCGCCATTTGCCGTTCGCCGACGACGGCGTGATCTATTTCCGCACACTCGACGATTACCAGCAGGTGCGCACGCTGTGCGACCGCAAGGCCGGATTCATCGTCATCGGCGGCGGCTTCATCGGCTCGGAGGTCGCCGCGGCACTGGCCGGCAACGGCTGCGCGGTGAGCATGGTGTTCCCCGATGCGGGCATCGGCGCGCGCATCTACCCACCGGCCCTGTCCGCTTTTCTGAACGACTATTACCGTGAGCGGGGCGTCACGCTGCTGCCGGGCGAGACGGTCGCGGGCCTGCAGCGGAGCGGCGCGACGAGCACGGTGACCACCGGCAGCGGCACGGTGCTGACGGCGGATGCGGTGATCGCCGGCATCGGCATCGTGCCGGAGACCGGTCTGGCCAAGACGCTGGGCCTCGACGTGGACAACGGCATCCGGGTCGACGCGTTCCTGCGCACCTCCCATCCCGACATCTATGCCGCCGGCGACGTCGCCAATGTCTACAGTCCGGCACTCGACATGCGGCGGCGGGTCGAGCACGAGGACAATGCCAACACCATGGGCGCGCTGGCGGGCCGCAACATGGCGGGGCGTTCCGAGCGGTACGAACATCTGCCGTACTTCTATTCGGACCTGTTCGATCTCGGCTACGAGGCGGTGGGCGAGTTCGGCAGCGACATGGAGATCATCGAGGACTGGCAGGAGCCGTTCCGCACGGGCGTGGTCTATTACCGGCGGGACGGGCGGGTGCGCGGGGTGCTGCTGTGGAATGTCTGGGACCGGGTGCCCGCCGCGCGGGAACTGATCACCGCCCGCGAGACGCTCGACCCGCAGGCGCTGCGGGGGCGTATCACGGGTTGAGGCGCGGCGGCGCGCCGGTCAGGAGGGGTCGTGGCGCGCCACCGATTCGTGTTGGAACCCCGGCCACCCTTCCGGCTGGACCTCACGGCGTGGGCGCTGCGCCGCCGAGCCCACAATCGCGTGGATCGCTGGGACGGCCACCGCTACCGGCGCGTCCTGGCGGTCGGCACCACGGCCGCCGAGGTCGAGGTCACCCAGACGGGACCGCTGGAGGCGCCGCGGTTGGCCGTCAGCATCGAGGCCGGCCGCGGCGCGCGCCAGCTCGAGCCGGCGGTGACCGCCGCCCTGCAGCGGCTGCTGGGCCTGGACGTCGACCTCGATGCCTTTCATGCCTTCGCCGCCGGCGATCCGCGGCTGGCGCCGCTCGCCCGGCGCTTCCACGGCCTCAAGCCGCCGCGCTTCACCACGCCGTTCGAGGCGCTGATCAACGCCATCGCCTGTCAGCAGCTCAGCCTCGATGTCGGCATCCTGCTGCTCAACCGCCTGGCATTGCGCTTCGGCGCGCACGCCGCCGACGGCGCGCGCGCCTTTCCCGTGCCGGCGGATCTGGCGCGGCGCCGGCCGGACAGTCTGCGCGCGCTCGGCTTCAGCCGGCACAAGGCGCAGGCCGTGCTCGAACTGGCGCGCGCCGTGGTCAAGGGTGAGGCCGGCCTCGACCGCCTCGCCGCCGAGGATGATGCCGCGGCCGTGGCCCGCCTGTGCGCGTTGCGCGGCGTCGGCCGCTGGAGCGCGGAGTACGTGCTGCTGCGCGGGCTCGGGCGCACCCATGTCTTTCCCGGCGACGACGTCGGCGCGCGCAACAACCTGGGCCGCTGGCTGCACCGGGGGCGGCCCTTGGATTACGCCGGCGTGCAGCGCGCGCTCGCGCCCTGGCGACCGTACGGCGGCCTGATCTACCTGCACCTGCTGCTCGACGGCCTGGCGCGGACGGAGCCCGGCCTCGCCGGCGAGCGCAGGTGACTCGGCGTCACTGGCGCGCGAAATCGATGACGATCAGGCCCGGCTCGCGCTGGACGTAGTTGATCGTGACCGAGTCGCCGTAGCGCTGTTGCAGCTGCTGCAGCAGCGGCAGCGGATCGTGGTCGTTGGCGAAGCGCATGGTCTCGCCCGGATGCAGGGCATCGAGCGCGCCGAAGATCGCCGCATGCCGGAAGCGCTTGGCGATGCCGCGGGCGTCGAAGGGATAGAGCTGGTCGGGCTGCAGGTGCAGATGTGGTTCGGACATGGGTGCCTCCTCGGCTGGGCTGACGGGATTGGACGCCACCTGCCGACCGGGTGCCCGGACGCGGCAGGTGAATACCTGAGTGATTCAATCAGGAATTTGTTCCGGGCGACTTGATTAAGGTCAAGCCGCTTGTCGCCCCCCTGCGCCACGCCGCGCCCGGCATCGAACACGGTCCGCTCTCCCCTGTCGCCGCCCGCCGAGGAGATCACATGCGACCCGTCGGTGATGCGCGGCCAGTGTCGTCTGCAACGGCTTTCTGGGATCATGTGACCGCACGGCGATCACGGGTCGCACGCAGCGGCAGCAATCGGCGGGGGAGGCATGCTCGAGATCGACGTCGTCGTCATCCGGAATTTTCTGATCGCGCTGCTGATCGGCGCGCTGGTCGGCATCGAGCGCGAAAAACACAAGGCCACGGAGCACCCGCAGAGCTTCGGCGGACTGCGCACGTTCATCCTGTTCGCCGAGGTCGGCGCGGTCGGCGCCTGGCTGTCGCAGCACCTCGGTACGCCCTGGTTGTTCATCGTCTCCGTGTTGGTGGTGGCGATCGTAATCGTCAGCGCCTACGTGCTGGAGAACCGCAGCAAGCCAGATTCGCTCGGGTTGACCACCGAGATCGCGGCGGTCACCGTCTGCCTGCTCGGCGGCGCGGTGATGTACGGCTATGCCGAACTGGCCGTGGCGCTGGGCATCATCACCACCGCGGTGCTGACCTTCAAGCAGCCGCTGCACGGCGTGGTGGGCAAGATCGGTACCGATGACCTGTACGCCGGGCTCAAGCTGCTGATCGCCACCTTCATCGTCCTGCCGCTGCTGCCGAAGACGCCGTCGACCCGTTGCAGGCGCTCAATCCCTACACGCTGTGGCTGCTGGTCATCCTGATCTCGGGCCTGTCGCTGGTCGGCTACGTCGCGGTGCGCTGGCTCGGTTCCTCGCGCGGCACCGCGGTCACCGGCATCACCGGCGGGTTGGTGTCGTCGACCGCTATCACCCTGACCTTCGCGCGCCAGAGCCGGCTCGATCCGGACCCGCTGGCCAGCGATACCCTCGCGGCCGGCATCCTGCTGGCCTGGGTGGTGATGTTCGCACGCGTGGTGGTCACCGTGGCCATCGTCTATGCGCCGCTGGTGCGGAACGTCCTGGTGCCGTTCGCCGCCATGGGCACCGTCGCCGCCGTTCTGGCGGTGGTCTTCTACCGGCTCGGCGCAAGCCGGCGCCGGCCCGTGGAACCGAGCGAGGAGGTGCAGGTGAAGAACCCCTTCAGCCTGATGGCGGCCTCGAAGTTCGGTCTGTTGTTCGCGCTGGTGCTGGTCATCGTCAAGCTCACCGAACGTTATGCCTCGGTCGAGGGCCTGTATCTGGTGGCGGCTATCGCCGGCATCACCGATGTCGATGCGATCACCCTGTCGATGGCCGGATACGCACGCCACGGCGGCGGCCCCGGCGTGGCGGCGGCCGCCATCACGGTCGCCGCGCTCAGCAACACGCTGGTCAAGTGCGGCATGGTGGCGGTGCTCGGCAGCCGGCCGCTGCGACTGCGGCTGGCGGGGGCGACGGCCGCAATCCTGATCGTGGGCCTGGTCGCGGTGTGGGGGGTGGACTGATCAATGGGATCAATGGGGTCGGACTCGATTGATACATATGATTCCCATCACTGCTGTCCCATTGCTTTTACCGCGAAAACAGGTGTTTCAGCCACGGAAGCACGCGGAAAAACCCGTATTTTTAAATGGGGACGGATTTATTTTCATGCTTCGTCTACGACAATCGCGATAACCTGCGCGAGGTGATCGACGGCAACAATCACCCGGCGTTCCGCTACGAATACGATCGCAATGACCGCGTGATCGCCGAGCTTTGCGCCCTGGGGCAACGTACCAGTTATACCTACAACGCGACCGGGCATGTCGAGACGCGCGTCGACGCCAAAAACCAGAAAATCCGGACCGTCTATGATGACGCTGGACGTGTGGACCGGATCGAGTACTACAGCGCCGCCAACGACGCGACCCCGGCTAGAACGGTCGATCTAACCGAAAATTACCGCGGCAACATCACCGCCTGGAGCGAAGGGGGTTTGAGCGGCGGCCGTGAGTACGACCACGCCGGTCGCCTGCGCAGTGAGGCCGTCAACTACGGTCCGTTCAGCAAGAGCTACAGCTACACGCGCGATGCCGCCGGGCGAAAGACCGGGATTACGCAGGACGGCGCGACGGCGACTTACGCCTACGACCCGGCGGGCAAACTGCTACGCATCGAAGTCCCGGGGATCGGTGCTGTGACAGTCAACGCCTATCAGTGGACTGCCCCCAGTCGTGTCACCTTGCCGGGCGGCACGGTGCAACAGACGACTTACGACGCGTTGTTGCGCCCGCAGACGATCCGCACAGAAGACCCGGCGCAGAACGCGCTGATGAATTATGTCTATGCCTATGACGCGGTCGGTAATATCGATAGCAAGGCCACTGAACATGGTGTGTACGGCTATGGGTACGACAGCCTGGATCGTCTTACCACGGTTACTGCGCCGCCGGGCGACGAGGCGTTTACTTATGATGCGGCGGGTAACCGGCTGAGCGAAGCGGGTGTTACGGGGTCTTTGAGTTATAACGAAAACAATGAGCTGCAAGGTTATGGTGACATCGGTTACGAATATGATCTGAACGGCAATACGGTGCGCAAGACGCAAGGTGGCGTTCAGCAGCTGCGGCTGGTCTATGACCAGAGTGATCGGTTGATTGAGGCGCGGAACGATAGCGATGCGATCATTGGTCGGTATGTCTACGACCCGTTCGGGCGGCGGCTATGGAAAGAGGCTGACGGCACGCGCATTTATTTCCTGTATGCGGAGGAAGGGCTGATCGGAGAGTACGATCCATCCGGGGCGCTGATCCGTGGCTATGGTTATCAGCCGGACAATCTGTGGACCACTGATCCGGTATTCCTGAGGACGGCGACGGATACGTATTTTTATCAGAATGATCATTTGGGGACGCCGCAGCGGATCACGGACCGAAGCGGGGCAGTGGTGTGGGCGGTGCAGTACAAGAGCTTCGGTGAAGTACAGCTGACAATGCATCAGATCGAGAATCCGCTGCGGTTACCGGGGCAGTATGAGGACAGGGAAACGGGGCTGAGTCATAACTATTTCCGGTTCTACGATTGGAGTATAGGAAAGTATATGTCAGTCGATCCGATCGGTCGTCAAGGTGGAAGTAATATATATCTATATGCAAACGCAAATCCGATTGCTGAGACGGATACGCTTGGCCTGTCGCCTAGTAAGTTTAAAAAGCGCGCGGAAACAGGTGAGCTAGCTGGAGACTTGTTCGATCCTGGCGCTGACGACATGAAGTGGGGGACGCCATCTTTGCCGTCGGACTGTATGCTTGGTTATTTGTATTTCGAGATATGGAACTGCAAGCGATGGCGTTATGACTATGGGAGTTGTGGGGAGAAAATACTCGTGCCATATTGGAAGCGCGTTTATACCAATAATAATTCAGCCCGTAGACCACATGGTGAATGTTACTTAATTAAGCGTGTCCCATTGCACAATCTGCCGATTTTTCAGTGCCCAAAAAGTAGACCCATCTATCGTGATTCTGAAGGACCTAGCCTATGGTCACGCGATTAATAACGGGGTACGGATTACTGATCTCGTGCCTTGCATTAGTGTCATGCGGAAATGCGAGTGTCTGCGAAGTGCCGCTGACGCAACTCGGTGATGAGCTTAAAGAGATGGTGATCGCCGAATTTAATGAGCAGGGAATCACTTACGAGATAGCAGATGAAGGTGTTATCTGTGTTTCTTACGGTGACGCACAGGAAGCTTCAGTCGTGTTAAGGGGTGCTGTTCAAACGTTGATACCTATGGATACAAGTCAGTCGATGGACGAAGAAGTGCAGCGCCGTGTATTGGTGCGCCTAACGGCCGAAAATATTCCTTTCAAGCGGCAGCAATTGGATTGGCATACCTATATTGTTTGGCGTAAGGACGATGATCTTCGGGTTCGTCAGATCATTGAGGAAGAGGTTAAGTCTTACGGAGACGAACTGCTTGGAGACTAAAATGGGGACAGATTTACTTAAGGCACGGGAAAAAGGGGACAGATTGAGGTACCCCTGATTTTCCGGACACCCAGACAAGGGGATAATGCCCCGGGAGAGGTGTCCGATGCAAAAGCGCAAGCGCTTCACGAAAGGATTCAAGCTCGAAGCTGTCCGCCTGTTGAACAAGGAGGGTCGGCCGGCGGCTGAACTGGCCCGCGAGCTGGGTATCAATCGCAATCAGCTGTACAAGTGGCAGGAGGAAGTCGCGGGGCGCGGTGAAGCCGCGTTTCCCGGCCAAGGACGGCCGGCCGGCGACAAGGATGCCGAGATCGCCCGCCTCAAGCGCGAGTTAGAGCGGGTGACGGAGGAGCGTGACATTTTAAAAAAAAGCCGCGCTGTACTTTGCCAAGGAGTCCAAGTGAGATACCGCTTCATCGAGGATCACAAGGATGCCTACCGTGTACGGTCGTTGTGTGCGGCGCTTGGCGTGAGCCGCAGCGGCTACTATGAGTGGCGCGACCGCCAGCCGAGCCGCCGCGCCGAGGAGAATCGGCGGCTGCTTCAGTGCATCCGCGAGGTGCACCGGGCGTCACGCGAGAACTACGGTGCATATAAGACCTGGAAGGTGCTGCGGGCGGAGGGTGAGTCCCGTGGTGCAAAAACGGGCAAAAACGGGGACAGATTTATTTAAGACGGGAAAAAAAGGGACAGATTGATTTACTCATGAGTCAGTAATATAGGCGACACTTGGATGCCCGAAGAACGAGCGAAC
>CAYWKV010000058.1:0-13521 GCA_964458835.1 uncultured Gammaproteobacteria bacterium
CGCCGTGCCCGTCCCCACGCGCCGAAATCGGCCAGCATGGCCTCGGCGGCGCGGCGGCCCGCCGCCCTCGCCGGGACCACCAGATCGGGGCCGTGGGTGTTGTCGCCGCCGGCGAAGACATCCGCCTGCGAGGTCCGCCCCGCCGCGTCGATGCGGATCCGCCCCTCGGTATCCGTCGCGATACCCATCGCCGCCAGCCAGGCGGGCGGATCGGCGACGAAGCCGAAGGCGGACACCAGCACGTCGCAGGCCAGCCGCCGCTCGCCCGCGGGCGTCGCGCAGCGTACGCCGCCGACCGTGGCATCGCCCTCGGCGGCGCGCGGATCATGCTCGAACAGGAATTCCACACCCTCGTCGCGCGCAGCCTCGACCTCGCGCTTTGATGCGCGCAGCTTCGCCGCGGAACCGCGGTAGGCCACGGTCACCGACGCGCCCCGGCGCACGGCACTGCGCGCGCAGTCCATCGCCGTGTCGCCACCGCCCAGGACGATGACGCGCCGGCCGTGCAGATCCACCTCGCCCGCCTTCACGGCGCGCAGGAACGCCAGACCCTCGTGGACGTTCTCCAGATCCTGTCCCGGCAGATCCACCGTGCGCGGACGCTGCGCGCCGGTGCCGATGAACACGGCGTCGTGCCGCGCGCGCAAGGCGGCGACGTGCCGCGCGTCGACGTCCTCGCCGAGCGCGAACCCGATGCCCAGCCCGCGCAGCACCGCCGCGCGCCGTTCGAGCACCTCCGGGTCGAGCTTGAAGGCCGGCACGCCGCTGGCGAGCAGCCCGCCGATGCGCGGCTCACGGTCGTACACGACGACTTCGATACCCGCACGCGCGAGGCGTTCGGCGCAGGCCAGCCCCGCCGGACCGGCGCCGATCACGGCGACGGAGGGAAAATCGCCACGAAACCCACGAAACGACATAAAGGAGGCGGACAACGGTTTTGCCGTATCCCGTCCCATTCCACGGGTTTCGTGGATTTCATGGCGGATGGTTTCCCGGTCACCCGCCCGCGCCGGCCGCCAGCCCTGCGCCAGCGCGAGATCGGTGATGCCGCGCTCGATCGCGCCGATGGCCACGGCGTTGTCGCCGGGCGCGAGCGTGCAGCCGCCCTCGCACAGGCGCTGCTGCGGGCACAGCCGCCCGCACACCTCGGGCAGCGCGCTGGTGGCGTGCGCGATCTCGGCGGCCTCTATGACGTCACCGCGTGCGGCGGCCTGCAGCCAGTCGGGAATGCGATTGGACAGGGGACAGGCGTTGCGGCAGCCGGGCACGCCGCAGTCCAGGCAGCGCGCGGCCTGCTCCGCGATCCAGGCGGCGGCGGGCGGCCGGTAGATCTCGTCCCAGTCGCGGCGGCGCCCGGTCGCCGGCCGCGCGTCCAGTTCACGGCGCGGCACCGCCGGCTGCGGCGCGCGCTTCAACAGATGGCTGGCGTTCTGCACCAGCCCCGGCCGGAACAGATTGCGCACGTCGCGGATCTCCAGCGCATCCGTCGGGCAGGACACCACGCAGCGCGCGCAGCCCATGCAGTCCTCCAGGCCGGTGATGCGTCCATGCGCCTTGCCCTGCTCCCACACCGGAATGCCCATGTCGCAGACCTGCTCGCAGCGGCGGCAGTCGTTGCACTTGTCCCTGTCGAGCTTCACGTCGTAGAGACCGGCGTGGTTGAGCAGGCCGAAGGTCGCGCCGTAGGGGCACAGGTAGCGGCAGTAGAAGCGGTTGCCCACCACCGGCGCGACGAAGAAGGTGCCGAAATAGGTCAGTCCGACCAGGGCGTAGAAACCGCCGACGAAGCTCACCGTCCAGGCGCTGGGCGGATACTGGGTGACGACCATCACGCCCACGTAATAGATGAAGAAGAACCATTTGCTGTGGCGCAGGCGCCAGGCCCATTTGCCGCGCACGGTGCGGTCGCGGAAGGCGAAGCCCACCGTCTCGCGGATGCCCACGCACGGGCAGTTGAAGCCGCAGATGACGCGCCGGCCGAACAGGAACACCGCCGCCAGCACCAGGAAAAAGGTGATGGTGCCCGGCACGTGCAGCGCCGGGAACACCGGCTGCCCCCACAGATAGCCGACGTAGGGTTCGTAGAACGGCGCCAGCCAGGGGATCAGCCACCAGAACACCGTGACCATGCCCACCAGGATGATGAGCCGCTTGCGGGTGTAGGCATTGCGTTCGGCGGCGATGCGCCAGATGCCGAAGCCGAGGATCAGCGCATACTCGGTGTAGCGGTTGAGCCAGATGGGATTCTCGAACAGCATCAGCCAGCTTTCGTTGAGCCAGCCGACGAACGCCAGCGTGAAGGCGGCCATGCTGAGCCACTGGACGGCGGCGCTGTAGCGCCCCGGCAGCAGATCCTGCTCCGCCGCCACCTGTGCGCGCGGCAGGAACCGGAGCGGCTGTTCCAGTTTCATCTGTTGTGCGCTTACCGACATGCTTCACCTCTCTGCGATGCCCCGCATCACACGGCACCGCGTAGCCTGGATGGAGCGAAGCGGAATCCGGGGGACCGCGTTTTCAACCTACGACTCAATACACCACGATCTTGTCCGCCCAGTCGCTCCACTCGGCCAGCAGGCCCATCGTGCCGCGCCGGGCACCGTCCAGGATCGCGTCGTCGCCGATGCCGCGGGCATCGAGGCAGGTGCCGCAGGCCGCGACCTCCGCGCCGTGCCGCGTCAGTCCCTGCAGCAGGGTCTCGATGTTGTAGTAGCCCTGCGGGACCTTCTGTCCCGACCTGGCGCCGGCGGCGGCATCACCGATGAGAAACATGCAGACCGCATTGCCGTTCTCCGCGCTCTTGAGCAGCTCGCGCGCGTGGCGGATGCCGTTGTAGCTGCGTTCGGTTCCGTAGGGCGGATCGTTCAGAATGAAGAGATAGTTCATGACGACACCTCCTTGCGCGCGGCGCTAGAACGTCAGCACCGCATCGCTCTCCTTGACCCAGGCCGCCAGCGCCTTCATGGAGCCGCGCTCGGTGCCGGGGATCAGGTGTTCCGGCTGCAGAGCGCAACCGTCCAGCGCCATGCCGCAGGCGCGCACGCTCAGGCCGCATTCGATCAGTTCGGACAACAGATTTTCGAGATTCACCGCGCCGTCGGGCACGGTCTGATTGCGCTCACCGACGCGCACGCCTTCGTCCAGCAGGTGCACGCGCACGTCCATGTCCTCGGCCAGGGCCGCGCCGGCGAAGCGCAGCGCATGCCAGGCCTTGTTGTCCGGCCGGTACGGTGCGTTCTGGATGATGAGGGTGATGGTCTTCATGGGGATGCTCCGATGACGTCTCAGGCCGTGGCCTGCCGCCAGGCGGCGATCAGCGCCCGTGCCGCCCGGTCGATGTCCGCTTCCGTCGTCGCGCGCCCGGGCGACAGACGCACGGCGCCGGCGGCCTGTTCCGCGGCCACGCCCATCGCGCCCAGCACACCGCTGACCGCCGCATCGCCGGCATGACAGGCCGAGCCCACGGAGGCGGCGACGTCGGCCTGCGCCCGCTCCAGCAGGTCGCGGCCGCTGACGCCGGGAAAGGATACGTTGAGCGTGTTCGGCAGACGTGCCTCGGGGTGGCCGTTGAGCGCGAGGCCGGGAATCGCCTCGGCCAGCGCCGCGTGCAGCCGGTCGCGCAGCGCGCGGATGCGCGCGGCCTCCGCCTCCAGCGACTGTGCAGCCAGGCGGGCGGCCTCACCCAGCCCGACCAGTGCCGGCACGTTCTCCGTGCCCGGCCGCAGGCCGCGCTCGTGGCCGGCGCCGACCAGCACCGGATCGACGGGCGTGCCGGCGCGCACATACAGTGCGCCCACCCCCTTGGTCGCGTAGAACTTGTGGCCGGCCAACGTCAGCAGATCCACGCCCAGCGCATCGACCGAGACGGGGATCTTGCCGGCGGACTGCGCCGCGTCGGCGTGCAGCAGAATGCCGCGTGGCCGCGTGAGGGCGGCGATGTCCGCCACGGGCTGCACGGTGCCGACCTCGTTGTTGGCATGCATCACGCTCACCAGTACGGTGTCGTCGCGCAGGGCCGCGACGACGGCGGCGGGATCGACGCGACCGTAGCGGTCCACCGGCACGACGGTGACGTCCCAGCCGTCCTCCCGCAGGCGCTCGCAGGGCGCCGCGACGGAAGGATGCTCGATGGCGCTGGTGACGATATGCCGCCCGCGCCCGCGCAGGGCCCGCGCCGCGCCCCGGATCGCCAGGTTGTTGGCCTCGGTCGCGCAGCCGGTGAAGACGATCTCTTCCGGACGCGCGCCGATGAATGCCGCGACCCGCTCGCGCGCGGTATCCACCGCGGCCTGCGCGCACCGGCCATAGGCGTGCGACGACGACGGGTTGCCGAAATGCTCCCGCAACCAGGGCAGCATCGCCTCGACGACGCGCGCATCGACCGGTGTGGTGGCGTTGTGATCCAGGTACACGGGGGTCGTCATGGCTCACACCAGGCTCTTGATCAGGATGTAGGTCGCGACCAGGATCAGGAACACGCCGAAACCATGCTTGAGTTTCTGCTGCTCCATGCGCTGGCCGATGCGCGCGCCGAGGAAGCAGGCGGCCACGGCCACTGCGGTGAAGCCCGCCAGCAGCGCATAATCGATCGGGACCGCGCCGGCATAGCCGGCGAAGCCGGCCGTGGACTGGAAGGCGACGATGCTGAGCGAGGTGCCCACCGCGCGCCGCATCGACAGCCCCGACAGCAGCACCAGCGCCGGCACGATCAGAAAACCGCCGCCCACACCGACCACGCCGGCCAGCAGACCCACCATCACGCCGTGGCCGGCGATCCGGAAATAGGGAAAGTCGGCGCAGTCGCCGTTCTCGCACTCGCCGACTGCCATGGCGCCCGCCGAACGGCGCGGCGGCCGGGCCTTGAGCATGCGCCAGGCGGCGGCGTACATCACCAGCGCGAACAGCGTGAGCTGCAGCGCCACCGGCAGCACCACGCCCAGACGTGCGCCGGCGAAGGTGCCGAGCGCGCCGAACAGGCCGAAGGTCAGGGTCACGCGCAGGTTCACGTTGCCCTGGCGCCAGGCCTGAACCGCGGCGATGGTCGCGGTGACGGCAATGATGCCGAGACTCATGGCGATGGCCGATTTCGGCTCGACGTCCAGCAGATAGATCAGCGCCGGCACGGTGATGATCGCGCCGCCGCTGCCCATCAGACCGAGCAGCACGCCGGTCGCCAGACCTGCAATCAGGACGAAAAACATCATCGGTCACCTCCACTGATAGGTCCACGTCATGCGAAGCCGCAACAATCCGTCATTGCGAGGAGCGCAGCGACGTGGCACCAGCGAGCTTGCGAGCGCAGAACGCCCGCAGGGCGGCCCCGAAGGGGTGAGCGCAGCGAATCATCTCCAAAGGCTGATGTTGCATTACGAGATTGCCACGCTTCGCTCTCAATGACGGTGACGTCTAATCAGTCAACGTTTCCACCAGCTCCTCACCGCTCGACCGGATAGCCGTGCCTGTTCCAGTCGGTCATGCCCATCTTCGCCACGACCACGTTCGAGAAGCCCTGCTGCACCAGCAGCTGCGCTGCCGCGATCGACATGCGATCCGTGCGGCAGATCGTGACGACGGGCTTCTCGTGCCAGGCCACCAGCTCGTGCATTCGCTGCGGCAATTCATTCAGCGGAATGTGCGTGACGCCCGGGATATGGCCGAGCTCGCCGCGGTAGCCGTCGGGCGGACGCACGTCCAGCACCAGCAGCTCCTCGCCGGCGTCGAGGCGCCGCTTGAGCTCGGGGATCTCCAGCATCTGCGGCCTGCGCAGCTTGGAGATCAGCCGCGGCAGGAAGATCGCGGCCGCGAGCAGCGCCAGCGCCAGCAGGCCCTTCTGGATCAGTCCCTCGCCGCCGGCGACCGCCTCGCGGCCGGCGTAGCCGAGATAGGTGTAGGCGATCGCGCCCGGCAGCATACAGATATAACTGGCGACGATGTACTGCAGCAGCGGAATGCGCGTCAGCCCCAGCGCGTAGTTGAGCAGATTGAACGGGAACAGCGGCACCAGGCGCACGAAGGCCACGAAGTGCCAGCCCTCCTCCTCCACGCCGCTGATGAGCTGCTTCAGGCGCCCGCCGGTGCGGCTGGCCACCCAATCCGAGGCGAGATAGCGCGATACCAGGAATGCCAGCGTCGCGCCGAGGGTCGCGCCGGTGAGGTTGACGAAGGTGCCGAGGACCGGCCCGAACAGCGCGCCGCCGGCCAGCGTGATCACGGACCCGGGCAGGAACAGTACCGTGGCCACGGCGTAGATCAGCATGAACAGCAGCAGCCCCGCGGCACCGCCCCCCGCGGTCCAGGCCGCCAGCGCCTGGGCATCGAAGCGGTCACGGTAGAGCACGGCCAGCACGACGCCGGCCAGCAGCACGACGAACAGCAGGATGCGCAGCAGTTTCGCGTTCACCCTGAGATCCTCGTTTCTGCCATGGGCGCATCCGTAAGGCACGAGCAAAAACCTGTTAGCCACGAAACCCACGAAATCCACGAAAAGCTTTCTGGGATGTACTCAGCGTTCAACATCTGCGCGCCGCTGTGAGCGGGGCTACGTGTTCTTGGCCACCTGGATACCCAACGCCAGCATGGATATGCACGGAACAACCGAAGCAATGCACTGGGCCGACACAGAATCATTTTCGTGGGTTTCGTGGATTTCGTGGCCAACAGGGTTTCCGGATTCATGGCCTGGAGTCCCACTGGCGGCGGTTGATGGCGTAGTCGCTGATCCGGCCGACGAAGGGCATCGCCAGCATGCCGGTCAGCCAGGAGCACCACTTGCCCTCGCGGAAGGTGCGGATGCCGATGGTCATACCCTCGTGGCCGGCGCGCGGCTGGGCGCGGTAGGTGCCGAACAGCCGGTCCCACCACGGCAGGTTGAAGCCGAAGTTGCTGTTGGTCTCGTCGTCCTCGACCGAATGGTGCACGCGGTGCATGTCCGGCGTGACCACGAACAGGCGCAGCACGCGGTCGACGCCGGCCGGGATACGCACGTTGCTGTGGTTGAACATCGAGGTCGCATTCAGCAGCACCTCGAACACGATCACCGCCAGCACCGGCGGGCCGAGCACGGCGATGACCGCGAACTTGATCAGCATCGACAGCAGGATCTCCAGCGGATGGAAGCGCGCGCCGGTGGTCACGTCGAAATCCAGATCGGCATGGTGCATCCGGTGCAGCCGCCACAGCGTGGGTACGGCGTGCACCATCACGTGCTGCAGCCAGATGAAGAAGTCCAGCACGATCACGGCGGCGAGCACCGCCGGCCAGTGCGGCACCGCGAAATAATTCAGCACGCCCCAGCCCTGCTCGCGCGCGAACACGGCCATACCCACCGCGGCGAGCGGAAACACCAGCCGCACCAGGAAACTGTTGAAGACCACCAGGCCGATGTTGTTGGCCCAGCGCACGCCCTTGGGCTGGCTCAGGCGGCGGCGCGGCGCGGCCAGTTCCCACAGCGCCATGACCGCGAAGATGCCGAAGAAGAAGCCCAGCCGGATCGGCACCTCGTTGGCGCGGATGAAGGCTTCGAATTCCATTCCATCTCCTGGTGGTTGCAGCCCCGCCCCCGAGGCCTATAATGACTGCATGTGTTTTTATATTCAATTGAACGCTTGAATAACTTAGGCCGAGGTTCCCGATATGTCAAGCGGAAATGTGAAACACGATCTGTTCGCCCAGTTCGCCCGCATCGGCAAGGCGCTCAGCAACTCCAACCGATTGGAATTCATAGAATATCTTGCGCAGAGCGAGCGCAGCGTGGAAGCCCTGGCGCAGATCTCGGGCCAGAGCGTCGCCAACACCTCCCAGCACCTGCAGCAACTGCGGCAAGCGGGGCTGGTGACCGCGCGCAAGGACGGGCAGCGGGTGTTCTACCGGCTCTCCGGGGACGACGTCGTGCGGCTGCTCGACGGCCTGCGCACCGTGGCCGAGCGCCACCTGGCCGAGGTCGACCACCTGGTCAGCACCTACCTCGACACCAAGGACAACCTCGAACCGGTTTCGGCGGACGATCTGCTGGCGCGGGCACGCACCGGCGAGGTCACCGTGCTGGACGTGCGGCCACGCGAGGAATTCGAAGCCGGGCACCTGCCCGGGGCGATCAACATCCCGCTGAACGAGTTGGAGGCCCGGCTCGGCGAGTTCGGGCCGGACCAGCTGGTCGTGGCCTACTGCCGCGGACCGTACTGCGTGCTGGCCTACGACGCCGTCGCGCAGCTGCGCCGGCACGGCATCGAGGCGCGGCGCCTCAAAGACGGCTATCCGGAGTGGCGGGTCGCCGGGCTGCCGGTGGAAACCCCCGGCCGGACGGGTTGAATGCCCACGCAAGGAAACGACAGCCACGGAAAGCCCGGAGGGCGTGGATCCGAATGGCGCGCACTTAAACCCTTCTTGGCCACGGAATCCACGGAACAACACGGAAAAAGGCTTATTGTAAAAATCCGAAAACCCGGCTGCGGAAGGGTGATCCCGGGTTTACGCGCTGCATGCTTTCCGTGTCATTCCGTGGGTTCCGTGGCCATCTTTTTCAAGACATCGGCTTATGCAAGTGCCATTCAGCGCGGATCCGCGTTCTCCGCGGCCGGCGTGCAATCTGAAACGGGAGAAGGGCATGCGGGAAAGGCTGGTGTTCGTCTACAACGCCGACAGCGGCCTGTTCAATACCGTCGCGGACATCGCCCACAAGGCGCTGTCGCCGTCCACCTACGCCTGCAACCTCTGCGCATTGACGCACGGAACCTTCACCGTGCGCGGGGAATGGCTGGAATTTCTCCGCACGCTGGACGCCGACTGCGAGTTCCTGCACCGTGACGAATGCCACGCGGCATACGGCCTGCGGGATCTCGCCCTGCCCGCCATCCTGCGCCACACGCCGCCGGGTCCCGAGCTCTGGATCGATGCCGCCGCCCTGCGCGCCTGCCGCTCGCTCGACGAGCTCAGGGCGCTGCTCCGGCCCGGCGGCCGGCGGTGCTGACCTTCAATCGTTCTTGTCGTGCGACAGGATGCCCTTCAGCCGGGTGGTGCCGATGACGTAGAGCACCACCGCGCAGCTGCCGAAGAAAAAGGCCGACGCCATCAGGCTGGCATGGATCGGATCCATCTCCGCCCGCGGCTGGTACACGAAGGCGGCGATCCCGGTGGCCACTGCGGCCACGAAACAGAAAACGGCGATCGCATAGGTGATCTTCTGCCCGAAGGTCTTGGTCATGATGCGTCCTCGCGCAAGGGTATGGCGTGTGCGGCGACACGGGAGACGTCGCCGGAAGTCGTAGGTTACCGTTATCCGCGTCGAGCGCCGTACGGCACCGGATGTGTGCGTGGGCGGGGCGACGGAACCGGCCGTGACGCGGGGCTAGAGACTGCGCTCCGTCCGGTACGCCTGGCGCGGTGCCGGTCGGGTGAGCAGGAAGACCGCGATCGCGGTGAAGAACAGCCCCGCGCCCAGCGGCACCCACGGCGCCTCGGTATGCCAGACGAGCAGCCCCCAGCTCAGCAGCAGGGTGACGACGGCCAGCAGCTTGGCCCGCGCCGGCACCGCGCCCTCCTCCCGCCAGGCCCGCAATGACGGACCGAACTGCGGATGCGCCTCCAGCCAGGCGTGCAACCGGTTCGAGCCGCGCGCCCCCGCCCAGGCCGCCACCAGCAGAAAAGGCACGGTGGGCAGACCGGGCACGATCACCCCGACCAGGGCCAGGCCGGCACAGGCGTAGGCGATAACGGTGAAGGGCCAGCGTCGCATAGTCACCATGAGACCCGCGGGGTCGGGCAAGGGTTCAATCCAAAAACCGCATTCGCCACGGAAACACAAAAAAAAACACGGACAAGATCAACAGGCCTCACACGCCAGTCCGGCTCGCCCGCCGGGCGTCAGGCCTGAGCTTCGCTGCGTGGTTTCATTTTCGGTGTCTTCCGTGTGCTTTCGCGGCTGAAACTCGTTTTCAGGTTCGCTGCGCTCAGCGTAACACAGAGCTCGCAGCGGCCGAATCCCCCATATCCCGCACCACGAAGCGGTGCTTGCCCGAGCGCGTGCGTGGGATCGCGTCGACGTGGCGGATCTCCAGGCGCATGCCCGGATCGACGTCCGCGCGGATCCTGGCCGCGAGGGCGGCGGCCGCATCGGTGGGGAGCGGCTGCGCGGCGACGAGGTCCAGGGTCATGCGGTCGTAGGCTGTCTGCACGAAGCGGTATTGCCGGATGCCCTGCAGGCCGTCGAGCAGGTGGATGAAATAGGACGGATAAACGACCTTCCCTGCGCGGGTGCGGATCAGATCGTTGCTGCGGCATACGCCCATCTCCAGCAGCGGGAACGGCGACCCGCACGGGCAGTCGCCATCCTTCAGTCGGCCCGAGTCGCCGAGGTCGTAGCGGATGAACGGCATCAGATAGTTGGTCAGCGAGGTGACCAGCAGCTTGTCCTCGCTGTCCTCGCGCACGGCTTCCAGGTACACCATGTCGGTGAACACGTGCAGGTTGCCGTGACGGCATTCGCAGGCGATGTTGGGGATCTCGCGGCTGCCGTACTGGTTGAACACCTTGCAGCCGAACGCGGTTTCCATCAGGGCGCGCTGGCGATCGTGCAGCATCTCGGCGGTGGAGAAGACGCCTTTGAGCGTTCCGGGCAGGCGCGCATGGCTGTCCGCCACATGACGCGCCAGCTCGGCCAGGATCGACGCATAGCCCTGCAGCAGCACCGGCCGCTCGCGGCGGATCGTATCGACCCAGCGTGCGAGATCGGCCTCGGTGATGTCGTACGCGCCAACGGTCCTCTCCGCGGCGATGACATCGCCGATCCGCTTGCGCAGGCCGCGCGGCTTCACGTCCTGGCGCGCCCCCCAGAAATTCAGGATCCGCTCACCGGGCCTCCAGCCGGAGAACATGTAGCTGCGCATCATGCCCGCACGCATCAGTTCGTGCTTGTGCCGGTCGTAGTAATACGCCAGCGGCTGGCCGGTCGAGCCACCGGTGTGGGCGATGCGCACGGTGGAACGGTCGGCACGCTCGTCGAGCAGCGCGTCGGGATCGCGGGCGACGTCGTCCTTGCGCAGGATCGGCAGGCGGCGCAGGACCTCGTGAACGTCACCGTCGAGCGGGATTTTGCGGTCGCGCGCGCGGTAGAACGGCACCCGTTCGCGCGCGTGGCGCAGCAGCGCGGCGAGATCGCTTGCCTGCTGCGCGCGCAGCTGCGCCGCACTCAGTGCCTGATGGCGCAGCAAGGCATCGAGATGACGGTGGCGTTCCGGTGACTGCCACCGGTCCGCCCAATGTTTGAGGCGCGGAATCATCCCAGAGAATCTCTGAATGTATCCTAAAAACCGCATTTGCCACGGAACCACACGGAAAACACGGACATGATCATCAGCCCGTAGGTTGGGGTTCGCTGCGCTCACCCCAACCTACGACATTGCACCCAGGGCGGCGCCCCAGGCGGCGCGGTCGGCGCGGTAATCGATGAGCGCCGCGAGCAGCTGGGCGTGGCGCCGCTGCCGGTGCCCGGGATGGGCGATCAGCCGGTAGCCCTCGGCCTGGAGGCCGAAGTTGTGATGCATGTTGGCGAGGAAGGCGTCGAGCCGCGCCCAGGCCTCGCTCAGGCCGGCGAGGCGGCGACCGAGATCGCCACGCAGCGCCTGCAGCGCGTCGAGACTGCTCAGGATGCGCGCGTGCTTTTCACGGTACAGATCCGCCATGCGCCCGGCGGTCTCGCGCAGGGTGTCCGCGATCACGCCCTCCTCGACCGCCCGCACCGGATAGCCCATGCTTGCGAGCTGCTCGACGCTGAACAGCATCACATCGCCGAAGAACTGGCGTTCGAACTCGTTGCTGAGATCGATGCGCTGCGCCTGCCTGACCACACCGGGCCGGAATTCGGATGCGCCGGATTCGGGCTCGGTACGCTTGTGCAGCATCGGCAGGTTGGCGGACACGAAACGCGCGCCGATCTCACCCTGCAGCAGGCGCCCGAAGGTCGGGCCGGACATGCGCAGCCGCAGCGGCGCGAACGGCACGAAGCGGCGCAGCGCGTCGGCGCGGATCACGTAATTGCCGGTGTACACCGTGCGCGCCGGCCGCACCGGCCGGCCGTCGCGGTACAGCGCGTCGTCCATGTCGAAATAGGTGATCCGGGTCGGGTGCTCGCCGTCGAAGAAGCGCGCCAGCCTGCGCGTGAAATCGCCGATGCCATCGGCCAATGTGTGCGGCCCCGGCAGCGTGCAGCGGTAACGGTGCGTGGTCTCGCCGTGCGCGAAGCCGAACAGGCCGGCCATGTCGTGATAGGCCGCACTGTCGCCCGTCGGCAAGGCGTGATCGTGGAACGGGCACGGCGCCTGCGGCTGCAACCCGCCCGCCTGCTCCAGGAACGCCTGCACGTCGGCGAGGAAGTTGCCGGCCATCACCGCCGGCGACACCGGCGGATCGCCGACCACCTTGCCGGTCAGCAGCTCGATATCGTGGTCGCGGAAGTGCCGGTCGAGGTGCCGGAAATAATCCAGCGCATAGACGTCGCGGTCGCCGTCGGCGCCGCCGACCTTGACCCGGAACTCCTGATCGCTGTCGGCGAACCAGAACAGCTGCCGATCATCGTCAGCGTAACGGGCGTGCAGGTTCAGATAAAGGATGTTGCGCATCACCGAATGGCCCTTGTGATAAAAGGCCTCGCGGTCCGGCCGGCCGAGGATGCCGGCCAGGCGCCTGCGCACCTCGTCGGGCAGCCGGTCGACGACGGCGAGCTGCTCCTCCAGCCCGAAGTACGCCGTCTCCAGCCCCAGCGCCGCGAACTCGCGCGCCAGCGCCCGGTGCGCCGCGATGCTCCCGGCATGCTTCGAATCGTCGGCGATCATCGCCGCGACCTTGCGGTAGCGCGTGCCGTCGTGGCCGCCGTAGCCGTACAGCCGGCACAGATCCAGCAGGCTCGCGAGGCACTCGCGCAGCTGGCGCGGCCGGTCGGCGGTGGGGATGATCACCAGAAAGTGATGACGGTCGTCGTCATCCTGACCGGCGACCCGCGCCGCGTGATCGCGGCAGGCCTGCTGATAATCGGCCAGCGCCGCGTCACCGTAGCCGTGCGCGGGCAGCGCCCGCTCCAGCGCGCGCAGCCGCGCCTCGTGGTCGGCGAGTGACGCCGGGTGGGACTCAGCGCTTGGAGAGGTAGTTGGGGAACGCATCTTTGTCCAGCGGGATCTCGATCAGGTTGATCGCGCCGGTCAGATCGTCCTGCGCGAACAAGGCCTCGAGGTCGCGCGCGTCGGCCACGTGCCGGTAGCCGATGCCGAACGACTGCGCGAGCGCCGCATAGTCTGGGTTGACGAAATCGCAGTCGATGAAGCGCCGGTCGTACTGCTGGGTCTGGTTCTTGCGGATCAGACCCATGGTGGCGTTGTTGAACAGAACGACGTTGAGCGGAATATCGTAGTTGACCGCCGTCATCAGCTCCATGCAGCACATCTGGAAGCCGCCGTCGCCGATGATCGCCCAGGTCGAGGCAGTATCGGCGAAGCGCGCGCCGATCGCCGCGGGGATCGCATGGCCGAGCGAGGACAC
>CAYWKV010000058.1:13621-15270 GCA_964458835.1 uncultured Gammaproteobacteria bacterium
TTGATCGCCACGTCGGCCTGGAACACCTTCTCCAATTGATCCTCGTCGATGTCGACCTGGGCGATCTTCTTGTCCTTGAGCAGATTCGTGTTCCACACGTGGCTGGTGCGCTCGTTGAAGGCCGCGCCGAGGAACACCACCAGGTCGGATTCCTCGGCGATGTAGCGGTAGGCCGGGCCGTACGAGGTCACGCCGAGGCTGCCCAGCGACAGCGCCGAGCGCTCGCTGATCGCGCCCTTGCCCTTAAGGCTGGTCACGACCGGCACGTTCAGGGATTCACTCAACTTGGTGACCAGCTCCTGGCCGCCGGCCTTGATGCAGCCGTAGCCGGCGACGATCACCGGGCTCTCGGCCGCCAGCAGCAGCTCGGTCAGGCGCTCGATCGGTGCCGTGTCGCGTGGCCGCACCGGCGGCGCGTCGACGCGGATGCGGTCGAGGATGGCGTCGTCGACCAGTTCCTTCTGCACGTTGAACGGGAAACTCAACAGCACCGGCCCGGGGCTCGGCGAGCGCAGGATCTGTGCGGCGCGGTTGAGCACGTTGGCGAGATAATCGGTGCGCTCGACGATCCTGTGATAGCGGGTGATGCCGGCAAACAGCGCCGACTGGTCGATGCTGCCGCCCTCCCCCGAACTCTCCTGCAGGCCGCCCTTGCCGAACAGATAGGTCGGCGCCTCGCCGGTGACGATCAGGATCGGCAGCTTGTCGGCATAGGCGCTGGCGATGCCGGTGACCAGGTTGGTCGCGCCCGGCCCGGCAGTGGTGATGCAGGCACCGATCTTCCCGGATGCGCGCGCGTAGCCACCGGCCATGAATGCCGCGCCCTGCTCATGCTTGGCCAGCACCGAGCGGACCGGGGAATCGTACAGCGCATCATAGACGGGCAGGATGTGGGCGCCGGGCATCCCGAAGATGACCTCCACCCCCAGGCGCTCCATAAAGCGGACCAACAGTTCGCTGACTCTGACGTTCATGGCATCGGAGCGTCTTCGGTTTCGGACTAGGCGGCATGATAACGAAAAACGGCGAGGGTGTCCGCTGTTGGCAAGCGCCCCGCCGGCGTCGTACGTGCCCTGAAATCCGCCGATATTCCAGTTACTTGTACAGCCCTCCTGGATATGAACGACGGCGCGGGATGCGGGACGGCGCCGGTCGACGGCCCGGCGGGTTGCACCCCACGGTCACCTCCACCGCACACGGTGACCGGCTGCTGAAGCGGGGACCGCCGATTGATCTTTACCAGACCGTTTGACCTGGCTCTGCAGGAGCGGAGGCGCGTGCATCTCGGCTTGGCCCGTAGCGCCATACTGAGACCGGCGCTCGCCCGACGCCTCGTCATCCTTCACGGTCGGCGTGTGGCGTCCGGTGCGCCCGGCCGGAGGGAGAGGCATCGCGCCGATACCTGGGCACGAGTCCGTATGCCGACCGCCCTGAAACACTCATCCGGGTCGCTGCGCGAGGCTGGCGACGCGCATCGAACCGCTCCCGGCAGACCAGCGCCCTCGAATTGACAGCATCGGAAATGACGTCTATGTATTCTTCGTCCCTAGGCGCGTTCTTACATGCTCGGGAAGGGCGGATGTAGATATGTAGGTATGTAGATATCAGGAATCTCTCAGTTTGAAGGAGCAATGCCATGGTAACGATCA
>CAYWKV010000059.1:0-14992 GCA_964458835.1 uncultured Gammaproteobacteria bacterium
ACCCTGGAGGCGGCGCGCCGCGGCAAGCGCGTGCTGCTGGCCAACAAGGAGGCGCTGGTGATGTCCGGCGCGCTGTTCATGGAGGAGGTGCGCCGGCACGGCGCGCTGCTGCTGCCCGTCGACAGCGAGCACAACGCCATCTTCCAGTGCATGCCGGCCGGCTTCACGGTCGGCGAGCGTCCGGCCGGCGTGCGGCGCATCCTGCTCACCGCCTCCGGCGGGCCGTTCCGCAGCACACCGCTCGAGCAGCTCGCCGAGGTGACGCCCGAGCAGGCCTGCGCGCATCCCAACTGGGACATGGGCCGCAAGATCTCGGTCGATTCCGCCACCATGATGAACAAAGGTCTGGAGGTCATAGAGGCCTGCTGGCTGTTCGGTCTGCCGGCGGAGCAGGTGCAGGTCGTGCTGCACCCGCAGAGCGTGATCCATTCGCTGGTCGACTACGCCGACGGGTCGGTGCTCGCCCAGCTCGGCAACCCCGACATGCGCACGCCCATCGCGCACGCGCTGGCCTGGCCGGAGCGCATCGATTCCGGTGTGCCGCCGCTGGACCTGTTCGCGGTCGGGCGGCTGGATTTCGCCGCGCCCGATCCGCGGCGCTTCCCCTGCCTGGAGCTGGCCTACGCCGCCTGGCGGCGCGGCGGCACGGCGCCGGCGGTGCTGAACGCGGCCAACGAGGTGGCGGTGGCGGCCTTCCTCGACGGCCGCATCGGCTTCGACCGCATCGCCGCCGTGATCGAGGCGACGCTGGGGGCCTGCGCGATCGGCGCCGCCGGGCGCCTGCAGGACGTCCTGGAGGCGGATCGCGCGGCGCGCGCCTGCGCCGCCGAGCAGCTCGCCGGCGGCCAGCGGAGGCGGACCTCGTGAGCGGCTTCCTGGTCTCCGCCGCGGCCTTCGTGCTGGCCCTGGGTGTGCTCATCACCGTGCACGAATTCGGCCACTACTGGGTCGCGCGCAAGGCCGGCGTGAAGGTGCTGCGCTTCTCCATCGGCTTCGGCAGGCCGCTGTGGCGGCGCGTCCGCGGCGCCGACCGCACGGAGTTCGTCATCGCCGCCATCCCGCTCGGCGGCTATGTGAAGATGCTCGACGAGCGCGAAGGGCCAGTGGCGGCCGAGGAACAGGCGCGCGCCTTCAACCGGCAGCCGGTCGGGCGGCGCATGGCGGTGGTGGTGGCGGGACCGGCCTTCAATTTCCTGTTCGCGATCGTGGCCTACTGGGCCATGTTCGTGCACGGCGTGCCGGGCACCAAGCCGGTCATCGAGCCTGTGCCGCAGGGCCTGGCCGCCGCGGCCGGCATCGAGGCGCACGATCTGCTGAAGAGCGTCGACGGCGTCGCCACCCCGACCTGGGACAGCGCCTTGCTGGCATTGCTGGAGGGGGCGCTGGACCGCAGCCGCCTGCTGCTGGAGGTGGAGAGCGTCGACGGCCGGGTGCGGTCCGTCTATCTGGATCTGGGTCCCGTCGAAGGCTTGCTGGACAGCGGCAATCTGCTCGACAAGCTCGGCATGAAGCCGTGGCGCCCGCGGCTGCCGGCGGTGATCGAGCGGGTGCTGCCCGACGCTGCGGCGGCCACCGCCGGCCTGCAGCCGGGCGACCGTATCCTGGGCGCCGACGGGATCGCCATGGACGACTGGGAGGACTGGGTCAGATACGTGCAGGAACGGCCGGAACAGACCATCGCGGTGCAGATCGAGCGCGACGGCGCCGCGCTCGGGCTGACGGTGCGGCCCGACCGTGTCGTCATCGACGACCGTGTCATCGGCCGCATCGGTGCGGAGGTGCGCATACCGCCCGAACTCGGCGTCGAATTGCGCACCGAGACGCGCTACGGCCCGCTCGCCGCGCTGGGCCAGAGCCTCGGCAAGACCTGGGACATGAGCGTGCTGACGCTGCGCACGCTGTGGAAGATGCTGGTGGGCGAGGCCTCGCTCGACAACATCAGCGGCCCGCTCAGCATCGCCGAATACGCGGGTCATTCGGTGCGCATCGGCCTCGCCACGTTCCTGGGTTTCCTCGCCATCGTCAGCATCAGTCTGGGCGTGCTCAACCTGCTGCCGGTGCCCGTACTGGATGGGGGGCACCTGATGTATTACCTTATTGAGCTTTTCAAGGGCAGTCCCGTTTCGGAACAGACCGAGATGCTCGGTCAGCGGATCGGCATCGCCGTCCTTCTCGCGCTGATGGGCCTGGCGCTGTTCAACGACCTCACGCGTCTGCTGGGTTGAGACGACAACAAGAAATGGAAGCCGCTACCATGAGATTTTTGTTGCGCTCCTGCGTTCTGGCCAGCGCGGTCGCGGGAAATGCCTGGGCCTTCGAGCCCTTCACCATCACCGACATCCGCGTCGAGGGTCTGCAGCGCATCGCGCCCGGCACGGTGTTCAGCTACCTGCCGGTGAAGACCGGCGAGACCTTCGACGAGGCGCGTTCGGCCGCCGCGGTCCGCGCCCTGTTCAAGACCGGCTTTTTCAAGGACGTGCACATCGAGCGCGACAACGGCGTGCTCGTGGTCGTGGTCGAGGAGCGCCCGGCGATCTCCAGCATCGAGATCACCGGCAACAAGGACATCGAGACCGAGCCGCTGCTGGAATCGCTGAAGGAGATCGGCTTCGCCGAGGGGCGCGTGTTCGACCGCTCCCTGCTGGACAAGGTCGAGCAGGAGCTCGAGCGCCAGTATTTCAGCCGCGGCAAGTACGGCGTGAAGATCACCACCACGGTGACGCCGCTGGAACGCAACCGCGTCGGCATCAACATCGACGTGTCGGAAGGCCGCGCCGCCCGCATCAAGCAGATCAGCATCGTCGGCAACACGGTATTCAGCGACAAGCAGCTGCTGGAGGACTTCCAGCTCAGCACGCCGACACTGCTGTCCTTCTATACCGGCGTCGACCAGTATTCCAAGCAGAAGCTGTCCGGCGACCTGGAGACGCTGCGCTCGTTCTATCTGGACCGCGGCTACATCAACTTCAGCATCGATTCGACCCAGGTGTCCATCACGCCCGACAAGAAGGACATCTACATCACCATCAACGTCACCGAGGGCGAGCAGTTCCACGTCAGCGAGGTGCGCCTGGCCGGCGATCTGGTGGTCGACCCGCCGGAGCTGTTTCCGCTGGTGGATCTGAATCCGGGCGACGTGTTCTCGCGCAAGCGCGTCACCGAGACCGTCACCCGCATCAGCGAGCGGCTCGGCAACGAGGGTTACGCCTTCGCCAACGTCAACACCATCCCGGATCTCGACCCGGACACCAACCAGGTCGCCGTGACCTTCTTCGTCGACCCCGGCAAGCGCGTCTACGTGCGCCGCATCAACATGGTGGGCAACACCCGCACCCGCGACGAGGTGCTGCGGCGCGAGATGCGCCAGATGGAGGGCGGCTGGTTCTCGGCCGCGGCGGTGGAGCGCTCGCGCACCCGTCTGGACCGCCTGGGCTTCTTCGAGGAGGTCAACGTGGAGACGCCCACGGTGCCCGGCACGACGGACCAGGTGGACGTGAACTATTCGGTGACCGAGCGCCCGTCGGGCAACCTCATGGTGGGTGTAGGTTATTCCCAGTCGTCCGGCATCCTGTTCAACACCAGCGTCAGCCAGGACAACTTCCTGGGCAGCGGCAAGCGCGTCAGCCTGGCCTTCAACAACAGCGACGTGAACACCATCTACAGCTTCTCGTACCTGAATCCGTACTACACCATCGACGGCGTGAGCCGCGGCTTCGGCCTGTTCTACCGCGAGACGGACGCCGGCGAGGCCAACATCTCCGACTACGCCGTCGACACCTTCGGCGGCAACGTCAGCTACGGCATTCCGATCAACGAATTCGACACCGTGCGGCTGAACGTCGAATACGAGAACCTGGACATCAGCGACACCATCTATTCCTCCCAGGAGATCCGGGATTTCATCACGGCCAGGGGCAACCAGTTCGACAGCGTCAAGCTGACCGGCAGCTGGGCCCACGACACCCGCAACAGGACCATCTTCCCGGACCGCGGCACCCTGCAGCGCGCCACCGTCGAGGCGACCATCCCGGGCATGGACCTGCAGTTCTACAAGCTCGGCTACGAGCACCAGACCTTCGTGCCCCTGACCCGGCAGTTCACCCTGAAGCTGAACGGCGAGGTCGGTTACGGCGACGGCTTCGGCGACTTCGACAGCTTGCCGTTCTTCGAGAACTACTACGCCGGCGGTGTGCGCTCGGTGCGCGGCTTCGAGGACAACACCCTCGGTCCGCGGGATTCCCTGAACGAGCCCCTGGGCGGCGGCTTCCGGGTGGTCGGCAACGTCGAGGTCCTGTTCCCGCCGCCGTTTTTCACCAAGACCAATTCGTTCCGGATGAGCACGTTCCTGGATGTGGGCAACGTCTATCCGAGTTATGATGATTTCGAGGCCGATGAACTGCGCTATTCGGTCGGTGTGGGAGCGACCTGGCTGTCGCCGCTGGGCGCCCTGACCTTCAGCCTGGCCAGGCCGCTGAACGACAAGGCGGGCGATGACACCCAGGTGTTCCAGTTCACCATCGGCGCCAATTTGTGATTTCGTGACTTCTTGAGAGCGGGGAGACATACCTTGAACATGCGTCACATCGTGAAGACCTTGCTTGCCGTTTGCCTGCTGACACCGACGCTGGTGCTGGCCGAGGTCAAGATCGGGTTCGTGAACACCGTCAAGCTGATGGAGGAGGCGCCGCAGGCCAAGGCGGCCATCAGCAAGATGGAGGCGGAATTCGCGCCGCGCGAGAAGGAACTGGTCGCGCTGCAGCGTGACATCAAGCAGGCCGAGGACAAGCTGGGCCGCGACGCCGCCGTGATGAGCGACGCCGACCGCAGCAAGACCGAACGCGACCTGGTCAGCCGCAAGCGCGACCTGAAGCGCGCCCAGGACGAGTTCCGCGAGGACCTCAACATCCGCCGCAACGAGGAGCTTTCCAAGCTGCAGCGGCGCCTGTACGACGCCATCGTCGATCTGGCCAAGGCCGAGAACTACGATCTCATCGTCAGCGAAGGCGTGGTGTTCGCCAGCACCCGCATCGACATCACCGACGCGGTGCTGACGCGTCTGAAGCAGCAGGGCAATTGAGCCCGGCTGCCGCGGAAGGCGGGATCGCGTGAGCTCGACGCTGGGTGAACTGGCCGCGCGCACGGGGGCCGAGCTCCACGGCGACGCGGCGCTGCCGATTACGGGCGTCTGCACGCTCCAGGACGGCCGGCCGGACTGCATCAGTTTCCTGGCGAATCCGCGCTACCGCCGCTATCTCGGTGACACCCGTGCCGGCGCGGTGATTCTGGCTGCCGGCGATCTCGAAGACTGCCCCGTGCCGGCCCTGGTGAGCGGCAACCCCTACGCCACCTACGCGCGGGCCGCGGCGCTGCTGACACCGGCCGAGACTGCGGCGCCGGGCGTCCATCCGACCGCTGTGGTCGGCGCCGATTGCCGCATCGATCCGACGGCGAGCGTCGGCCCGCTGTGCGTGATCGGCGCCGGCGTTGAGATCGGTGCCGGTGCCGTGATCGGCCCCGGTTGCGTGCTGGAGCACGACGTCGTCGTCGGCGCCGACACGCGCCTGGTCGCCAGCGTGACGCTGTGCCATGGCGTGAAGATCGGCCGCGGCTGCCTGTTCCACCCCGGCGTCGTGGTCGGCAGCGACGGCTTCGGCATCGCCAAGGACGCCGGCCGCTGGCTCAAGGTGCCGCAGCTCGGCAGCGTGCGCATCGGCGACGACGTCGAGATCGGCGCCAACACGACCGTGGATCGCGGCGCGCTGGAGGACACACTGATCGCCGACGGCGTCAAGCTCGATAATCAGATCCAGATCGCGCACAACGTGCAGATCGGGGCGCATACTGCCGTCGCCGGCTGCGTCGGCATCTCCGGCAGCGCCAGGATCGGCGCGCACTGCATGCTGGCCGGCGGCGTCGGCGTGGTCGGGCACCTGGAGATCGCCGACCACACCGTGGTCACCGGCATGTCCATGGTGACCAAGTCGATCACCGAGCCCGGCGTGTACTCCTCGGGCCTGGCCGTGCTGCCGGGCGAGCAGTGGAACCGGATCGTCGCGCGCCTGCGCCGGCTCGACGACATGGCCCGGCGCCTGCAGGCGCTGGAGCGCAGATTGGAAGGAAAAGACAAAAATTCTTAGCCACGAAATCCACGAAACCCACGAAAATATTTCCGTATAGAACACGTTCGTGGGTTTCGTGGATTTCGTGGCCATATATCCACGCATTTGGGATAACGAGATACGGACATGACCGAGACGACGCTGAACATCAACGATATCCTGCGGCTGCTGCCGCACCGTTATCCCTTCCTGCTCATCGACCGGGTGCTGGACTACAGGCAGGGCGAATTCCTGCGCGGCTACAAGAACGTGACCTTCAACGAGCCGTTCTTCAGCGGGCATTTTCCGCAGCGGCCGATCATGCCCGGCGTGATGATCCTCGAATCCCTGGCGCAGGCCACCGGTCTGCTCGCGTTCCGCACCGTCGACCGCGCCGCCAACAACGACTCGCTGTTCTTCCTGGTGGGCATCGACAAGGCGCGCTTCAAACGGCCGGTGGAGCCCGGTGATCGGCTCATGCTCGAGGTGCGTTTCGTCAACAGCAAGCGCGGCATCTGGGTGTTCGAGGGCGAGGCCACGGTCGACGGCAAGCTGGCCGCCAGCGCCCAGATCATGTGCACGGAACGGGGTGTGGACATTTGATCGATCCACGCGCAGTCATCGACCCGACAGCGAAGCTGGCCGAGGACGTCAGCGTCGGGCCCTACGCCGTGATCGGCCCCGACGTCGAGATCGGTGCCGGCACGGTCATCGGCCCGCACGCCGTCATCAACGGCCCGACCCGCATCGGCCGCAACAACCGCATCTTCCAGTTCGCCTCGCTCGGCGACGCCCCGCAGGACAAGAAGTACGCGGGCGAGCCGACGCGCCTGGAGATCGGCGACGGCAACACCATCCGCGAGTTCGTCACCATCAACCGCGGCACCGTGCAGGACCAGGGCGTCACCCGCATCGGCGACGACAACTGGATCATGGCCTACGTGCACATCGCGCACGACTGCGTGATCGGCAATCACACCATCTTCGCCAACAACGCCTCGCTGGCCGGGCATGTGCGCATCGAGGATTACGTGATCCTCGGCGGCTTCACCCTGGTGCACCAGTTCTGCGCCCTGGGTGCGTACAGCTTCACCGCCTTCAGCACCGGCATCGCCAAGGACGTGCCGCCCTACGTGATGGTGAGCGGCCATTCCGCCCAGCCGCACGGCCTCAACACCGAGGGCCTCAAGCGGCGCGGCTTCAGCGCAGACACCATCCGCGCGCTGAAGCAGGCCTACAAGACCCTGTACCGCTCCCAGCTCACCCTGCAGGAGGCCATCGAGGCCCTGCGCGCGCAGACCGCCGACTGCGCGGAGGTCGGGCGGATGGTCGAGTTCCTGGAGAGGCAGACGCGCGGGATCGTGCGGTAGGGCGGTCATGGCCGTGAATGCCCTGATTCCCGTCATTCCGGTGCAGGCCGGAATCCAGGGTTTTCTCTTTACTTTTTGTTCCGCGCCGGCTGCGCGGGTTACTTTTCTTTGCTTGCCCAAAGAAAAGTAACCAAAAGAAAGGGCACCCCGACGGCTTGCCGCGCTGAGCGCGGTTCCCTGCGCTTCTCGCGCACATCGGCGCTCGCCTGACTCGCAGTTCGCTCGGGCCACCGCCTGCGGCGCTGACCCGCTCGAACAGCTCAGACAGGAGGCTCGCTTTCCCCGATGTGCGCTGCGATGCTCGGCTGCGCCGACGGGGAGGGGGAAAGTCAAGACACGTAACCCAGGCTACTTGCGCGGTGAAAGGGCATTAAATGGTTAAAGAATTTCCTGATGATTGGGCTGGCAATGCTTTGACCGCACATGTGGACGTGGCTATTGGCAATATGATGGCCACGACAGTGAAGAATTCAACCGAGTATCCGCTGCTGATAGAACTCGATTCTTGTTACGAAACGGTTATACGCGGATTAATTGATCCTCCGGGATTTCTGGAAGGCTTTTTTCTTATGCGTTCACATGCCGCATTTCGTGCTGGTTGTATGCTGGCGATGGGTGGTCACAACACGGAAACGTTTCCAATTATACGCAACTGTCTGGAGTACGCGCTTTATGCGCTTCACGTAAACCGGAACCCGCGCCTGGGAGAAGTATGGCTTCGTCGGCATGAGAGCGAATCAACAGAAGCGAAGGTGCGCCAAGAATTTAAACATTCGAAAATCATGAAAACATTGGAGGAAGTGGATTCTCATGCTTTCAAAGTGGCCGGTTCGCTTTACCAGCGAACTATTGATTTCGGTGGTCACCCGAACGAACGAGCGATCACTAGCAGTATGGGGGTGAAGAAGGGCGAAGGGAGTCATCACTACATGCAGGACTATCTCTCTGGTGGGACGATGCCTCATAGGCATGCATTGAAGTCATCAGCTCAGATTGGGTTATGCGCACTTCTTGTTCTTGAAAATATTTTCCATGCGAGATTCGAAAGCGCTGGTGTTGGTGATCGCTTGATATATTTAAAGTCTGTTCTGTGATTTGTCGGCAAGCGTGGTCTGGGTTGAGCGTAGTCACATATTTCGGGTTAGTGCGCAGCACCGTAACCCGACAGCTTTTGAAACCATGTCGGATTGTGCTTCGCTAATCCGACCTACGAAATCATGCAACGGGTCGGCGACTGTGACGCCGACCCGTTGTCGGTTTTGATTTTCTGGCCCCCGTCGGCGCCGCCGAGCACCGCAGCCCTTTTGCGATGAAGCGAGCCTCCTGTCTGAGCTGTTCGAGCGGTGCCGGCTGTGGCGGCGCCCGCCGAACGGCGGGGGACGCGGGCGCGCAAAAGGGCGAGGAGCGCAGGGAACCCCGCGTAGCGGGGCAAGCCGTCGGGTCGCCTTTCTTTTGGGTACTTTTCTTTGGCGAGACAAAGAAAAGTACCTCGCGCCAGCGAGGCGCGAAACAGAAGCCAAAATGAGAGCAAAAGGCTAGGGCATCCCCCGTCCTCATGCTATGTTCCGCTCAGTTGGAAATCAGCCCGCACCATGCAAGACCAGACCAATAAAGCCAACCGACCCCTGCGCATCGGCATCGTCGCCGGCGAGATGTCCGGCGACCTGCTCGGCGCCGGCCTCCTCAAGGCCATCCGCGAAAAACACCCGGACGCCGTCATCGAAGGCATCGGCGGGCCGCAGATGCTGGCCGCCGGCTGCCGCAGCCTGTTCCCGCTGGAGGAACTGTCGGTGATGGGCCTGGTCGAGGTGCTCGCGCACCTGCCGCGGTTGTTGCGCATCCGCCGGGCGATCGTGCGGCATTTCCGTGCCCATCCGCCCGACGTGTTCGTCGGCGTCGACGCGCCGGATTTCAATCTGGGCGTGGAGAGACGTCTCAGGGCGGCGGGCATCCCCACGGTGCATTACGTCAGTCCCTCGGTGTGGGCCTGGCGCAAGGGCCGCGTGCGGACCATCGCGCGCAGCGTCGACCGCATGCTGACCCTGTTTCCCTTCGAGGCCGCCTTCTACCGCGAGCATGCCGTGCCGGTGACGTTCGTCGGACATCCGCTCGCCGACATGATCCCCGAGCGCGTCGCCGCGGAGGCGGCGCGCGCGGCCCTGGAGCTCCCTGCGGACGTACCGCTGGTGGCGCTGCTGCCCGGCAGTCGCGCGGGCGAGGTCGCGCGCCTGGCCGACAGCTTCATCGCGACGGTTCACTGGTGCGTCCAGCGGCGCCCCGGCGTGCACTTCGCCGTCCCGCTCGCCAATGCCACCACGCGCGGGATCTTCGTGGACGCGCTCAACCGCCATGCCGGCGCTCTGCCGGTGCATCTCATCGACGGCAATGCGCGGCAGGTGATGGCCGCGAGCGATGCCGTGCTGCTGGCCTCGGGCACGGCCACGCTCGAGGCGCTGCTGCTGAAGCGGCCGATGGTGGTGGCCTACCGTCTGGCGCGCCTTACCCACTGGCTGGCGCGGCGGTTGGTCAAACTGCCGAATTTCGCGTTGCCGAATCTGCTGGCCGGGCGCCCGCTGGTGCCGGAATTCCTGCAGGACGACGTGGTGCCGGAGGCCCTCGGCGAGGCGGTCCTGACCTGCCTGGACGACACCGCCACACGGGAGCGCCTGATCGCCGCCTTCGACGCGCTGCACCGCGAGCTGCGCCGCGATGCCGACCGCGGCGCCGCCGCCGCCGTGCTCGAGGTCGCGGGACGATGAACCTGCCAATGCGTTTCAGCCGCGAAATCCAAAACCAGCCACGGAAGACACGGAACACACGGACATATCGAGGGCTGTATACCCTCGTTTCCAAACACGGGTGTTCCCCTCACCCCTTTCGTGGATTTCGTGGGTTTCGTGGCAAAAGAATTTTGTCCTTGGTGTTTCGTACTATGTCGTGGCGAATACGGTGTCCTGGATGAACGATCGCATGGACTTCGACTTCACGCGCGGGCTGCGGCTGGTGGCCGGGGTGGACGAGGTCGGGCGCGGGCCGCTCGCCGGGCCGGTGGTGGCGGCGGCGGTGATTCTCGATCCGCTGCGGCCGATCGACGGCCTCGCCGATTCCAAAAAGCTCAGCGAGGCCCGGCGCGAGGCGCTGGCGCCGGTGATACGGGAGCACGCGCTCGTCTGGGCCCTGGGACGTGCCGAGGTCGAGGAGATCGACGCGCTGAACATCCTGCACGCGAGCCTGCTGGCCATGCGCCGCGCCGTGCTGGCGCTCGCGACCGCGCCGGAGTTCGCCCTGATCGACGGCAACCGCTGCCCCGAGCTGCCGTGCCCGGCCGAGGCGGTCGTCAAGGGCGACAGCCGCGTCGCGGCCATCAGCGCCGCCTCCATCCTCGCCAAGGTGGCGCGCGACCGCGAGATGGTCGAACTCGATGCCGTCTACCCCGGCTACGGGCTGGCCGGCCACAAGGGCTACCCCAGTCCCGCGCACCTCGACGCACTCGCGCGCCTCGGCGTCACGCCCATTCACCGGCGCAGCTTCGCGCCGGTGCGGCGGCTGCTGCAGCCCGCTCCTGCAGGCGTCAACCGGTTAGGCAATACTCAATAATCCGTCATTGCGAGCGAAGCGAAGCAATCCCCAAGTATTTGATGCATCGGTTGGGGGATTGCTTCGCTTGGCTCGCAATGACGACTTTTCACTGCTGTCCCATAAACGTTGACGCGGCCGGTTGTCCGACCCGTATGGGTACCGTCATCGGCGGGGTTGTCCGCTGCGGAGACAGGGTTTCGGGCAGGTTGCAGGGGTGGCCCGAAGGTGTCGTGCCGCAGGTAAAGCCGAATAATGACCTTGTCCGCGTTGTTCCGTGTGTTTCCGTGGCAAATGCGGTTTTTGGGTGTATGGGACAGCAGTGAGACAGGTTCTGGCGTCCTTGGCGGTTGACCGGGACGGCCGGTCCGTGTGCAGGCCGCGCGCCGCGCAAGTCAAGCCTTGAATCCCCCGGGCCAAAGCCGGAAACTGCCGGGCATGTCCGTGCCCTTCGTCCATCTGCATCTGCACACCGAATACTCGCTGGTCGACGGCATCGTGCGGGTCAAGCCGCTGGTGAAGGCCGTGGCCGCCGCCGGCATGCCGGCCTGCGCGGTCACCGACCAGAACAACCTGTTCGCGCTGGTGAAGTTCTACAAGGCCGCCATCGGCGCGGGCATCAAGCCCATCGTCGGCGCGGACGTGTGGGTCCACAACGCGCAGGACCCGAATCAGCCCGGCCGACTGGTGCTGCTGTGCCAGGACCGCGACGGCTACCTGAACCTCAACGAACTCATCTCGCGCAGCTACATCGACGGCCAGCACCGCGGCGTGCCGGTGGTGCAGAAGGACTGGCTGCACGACCACAGCGCCGGGCTGATCGCGCTGTCCGGCGGACGCGCCGGCGATGTGGGCCTGGCGCTGCTGGCGGGCAACACGGCGCTGGCCGGGGAACTGCTGGATGACTGGCTCGCGCTGTTCCCGGACCGCTATTACCTGGAGCTGCAGCGCACCGGCCGTGAGCACGAGGAGGACTATCTGCACGCCGCCGTGGCGCTCGCCGCGCACCGCGGTGTGCCGGTGGTCGCCACCAACGACGTGCACTTCCTCGCCCCGGAGGATTTCGAAGCGCATGAGGCGCGCGTGTGCATCCACGACGGCCGCACACTGGACGATCCGCGCCGGCCGCGCCGCCACAGCGAGCAGCAATACCTGAAGACGCCGGCGGAGATGGCCGAGCTGTTCGCCGATATCCCCGAGGCGCTCGAGAACACCGTCGAGATCGCCAAGCGCTGCAATCTGGAGCTGACGCTCGGCACCAACTACCTGCCGGATTTCCCCGTACCGGCCGGCCTGAGCATGGACGATTTCTTCCGCCAGCAGGCGCGCGAGGGATTGGAGGCGCGCCTGGTCAAGCTGTTCGACGCCCGCGTGGACAAGGATCCGGCGGGTTTCGCGGAATGGCGCAGGCCCTACGACGAGCGCCTGCAGATCGAGCTCGACGTCATCATCCAGATGGGCTTTCCCGGCTATTTCCTGATCGTCGCCGATTTCATCAAATGGGCCAAGGCGAACGGCGTGCCGGTGGGGCCGGGTCGCGGCTCCGGCGCCGGCTCGCTGGTCGCCTACGCGCTGACCATCACCGATCTCGACCCGATCCAGTACGACCTGCTGTTCGAGCGCTTCCTGAATCCCGAACGCGTGTCCATGCCCGACTTCGACGTCGACTTCTGCATGGAGGGCCGCGACCGTGTCATCGACTACGTGGCCGGGAAATACGGCCGCGACAAGGTCTCGCAGATCATCACCTACGGCTCCATGGCCGCCAAGGCCGTGGTGCGCGACGTCGGCCGCGTGCTCGGCCATCCGTACGGCTTCGTCGACCGCATCGCCAAGCTGATCCCGTTCGAGATCGGCATGACGCTCGACAAGGCGCTGGAGCAGGAGGAGCAGCTGCGCCAGGCCTACGAGACCGAGGAGGACGTGCACGCGATCATCGATCTGGCCCGGTCGCTGGAGGGTCTGGCGCGCAACGCGGGCAAGCACGCCGGCGGCGTGGTGATCGCGCCGAGCAAGCTCACCGATTTCACGCCGTTGTACTGCGAGGCCGGCGGCGCCAACCTGGTCAGCCAGTTCGACAAGGACGACGTCGAGGCGGTCGGCCTGGTCAAGTTCGACTTCCTCGGCCTGCGCACGCTGACCATCATCGACTGGGCGCTGGCCACGCTGAACCGCCAGCGCGCCGCGCGCGGCGAAGACGCCGTCGACATCGAGCGCATCCCGCTCGACGATCCGGCGGCGTTCAGCCTCTTGAAGGCCTGCCAGACCACCGCGGTGTTCCAGCTGGAATCCAGCGGCATGAAGGACCTGATCCGGCGCCTGCAGCCGGACACCTTCGAGGATATCGTCGCGCTGGTGGCGCTGTTCCGTCCCGGCCCGCTGCAGTCGGGCATGGTCGATGACTTCATCGCCCGCAAGCACGGTGCGGCGATCAAATACCCGCACCCGAAGCTGGAGCCGATCCTCAAGCCGACCTACGGCGTGATTCTGTACCAGGAGCAGGTGATGCAGATCGCCCAGGTGCTGGCCGGCTACACGCTGGGCGGCGCCGATCTGCTGCGCCGCGCCATGGGCAAGAAGAAACCCGAGGAGATGGCCAAGCAGCGCGAGATCTTCACCGAGGGCGCGGTCGCCAACGGCGTCGATGCGAACGTCGCGACCCACATCTTCGACCTGATGGAGAAATTCGCCGGCTACGGCTTCAACAAGTCGCATTCGGCGGCCTACGCGCTGGTGTCCTACCAGACCGCCTGGATGAAGGCGCACCACCCGGCGCCGTTCATGGCCGCGGTGCTGTCGGCGGACATGGACAATACCGACAAGGTGGTCACGCTCATCGACGAATGCCAGTCGATGAAACTCAAGGTCGTGCCGCCGGACATCAACCGCTCCGACTACCGCTTCACCGTGAGCGGCGACGACACCGTCATCTACGGCCTCGGCGCCATCAAGGGCGTCGGCCAGGCGGCCATCGAGGGCGTCATGGCCGAACGCGACGCCAACGGCGCGTTCAGGGATCTGTACGATTTCTGCCGGCGCGTCGATCTGCGCAAGCTCAACCGCCGCGTGCTCGAGGCGCTGATCCGCGCCGGCGCCTGCGACAGCCTGGGCGAGAACCGCGCCACGCTGATGGCGCAGCTGCCGACGGCGCTGAAGCTGGCGGAACAGAGCGAGCGCGACGCCGGTGCCGGCCAGGTCGATCTGTTCGGCAACGCCATCGAGACCGAGGCCGCGCCGGTCGAGGCCGTCAGTCTGCCGGAATGGGACGAGGAGCTCCGCCTGACGGGCGAGAAGGAGACCCTCGGCCTGTACCTGACCGGGCACCCGATCTGCCGCTACGAGTCGGAACTGGCGCGCATCACCAGCGGCCGCCTGGCGGCACTGCTCGGCAACGGCGATGCGCCGAACTCGCGCAGTGTCGATCGCCAGGTGGTGGTCGCCGGCCTGGTGATCGCCCTGCGCGTGCGCCAGACCCGGCGCGGCTCCATGGCCTTCGTCACGCTGGACGACCGCAGTGCGCGGGTGGAGATGCGGGTGTTCTCCGACGTCTTCGAGCATCACCGCAACCTGATCGCCAAGGACCGGGTGCTGGTGGTGGAGGGTGTGCTGGGCTACGACGACTACTCCGGTGGCATGCAGCTCACCGCCGACAGGCTCTACGACATCGCCCAGGCCCGGGAGGTCTTCGCCCGGCGCGTCGTCATCGATGTCGACGCCGCCCGGGCCGGCAACGGCTTCCTGCAGTCCCTGGCCGATACCCTGCGGCCATTCCGTGAGGGCCGGTGTCCGGTCTGGATCAGCTACCGCAACCGCACGGCCAGCGCCCAGCTGGCGCTGGGCCGGGAATGGTGCGTGCGCCCGGCCGACGAGCTCATCCACCGCCTGCACGAACTGGCGGGGGAGGGGCATGTGCAGGTGGAGTACGGCAGGGGCTAGGGACTAGGGACT
>CAYWKV010000060.1:0-14896 GCA_964458835.1 uncultured Gammaproteobacteria bacterium
ACATGCCCAAGAAGGAGGAATTCTTCGTGGGCCTGAAATTCACGGTATAGCCATGTCCGCCGTACTCGATCCGCAGCAGGAGGCCGGCAGCATCGACGCCGTCGATCGCCGCATCATCGTCGCCACCCAGGGCGGCCTGCCGCTGGATCCGCAGCCCTATCATCGGCTCGCCGAACACCTCGAACTGCCGGTCGCCGAGGTGATGGCGCGCCTGCAGCGCCTGCAGGACGGCGGCGTGATCCGCCGCATCGGCGCCGTGCCCAATCACTACCGCCTCGGCTACCGCGGCAACGGCATGTCGGTCTGGGACGTGCCCGATGCCGACATCCGCGAGCTGGGGCGGCGCATCGGGGCGCTGGAGTTCGTCAGCCACTGCTATCACCGCCCGCGCCATCTGCCGCACTGGCCGTACAATCTGTTCGCCATGGTCCACGGCCATGACCGCACCGAGGTGATGATGAAGGTGGCGCGCATTGCCGAGCTGCTCGGCGGTGCCGTGCGCGACTACGACGTGCTGTTCAGTTCGCGCATCCTCAAGAAGACCGGGATGCGGCTGGCGTGATGCGTCTACTGTTATGGCCACGAAATCCACGAAACCCACGAAAGAAATTTCTTGGGACAACGCCCTTGCAATAACAGTTCGTGGGTTTCGTGGCCATTGGCGGGGTTTGCCGTCGACAGCGGTTCAGCCACGACAATAAAGTCTCGATGGAGGCTCTATGTTCCGGATCACGCAATACCTGCAGGCGCTGGCCGATGATGTGCCGCTCGGGCCGAAGCGCACGCCGCCCGGGCCGGTGGTGATCTGGAACCTGGTGCGGCGCTGCAATCTGGCCTGCAAGCATTGCTATTCCATCTCCGCCGATCACGACTTCCCCGGCGAACTGAGCACGGATGAAGTCTATGCAGTGATGGACGATCTCAAGGCCTTCGGCGTACCGGTGCTGATCCTGTCCGGCGGCGAGCCGCTGCTGAGGCCGGACATCTACGCCATCTCCATGCGCGCCAAGGCCATGGGCTTCTATGTCGGTCTGTCCACCAACGGCACGCTGATCGACGAGCGCAACATCGGCAAGATCGCCGCGGTCGGCTACGACTACGTCGGCATCAGCATCGACGGCCTGCGCGAGACCCACGACAAATTCCGCCGTCTCGACGGCGCCTTCGATGCCTCCATGCACGGCATCCACCTGTGCCAGGCGCACGGCATCAAGGTCGGTCTGCGCTTCACGCTGACCCAGGACAACGCGGCCGAGCTGCCGGCGATTCTGGATCTCATGGATGAGATGGGCATCGACAAGTTCTATCTGTCGCACCTGAACTATGCCGGACGCGGCAACCGCAACCGCAAGGACGACGTGGTGCACCAGCTCACGCGCCGCACCATGGACATGCTGTTCGAGCGCTGCTGGGCAGGCATCCAGGCGGGCAGGGCGCGCGAATACGTCACCGGCAACAACGACGCCGATGGCGTGTACCTGCTGCACTGGGTGCAGCGCAACTTCCCCGACAGGGCCGACGCCCTGCGTGCGCGCCTGGCGCAGTGGGGCGGCAACGCCTCCGGCCTGTGGATCGCGAACATCGACAATCTGGGCAACGTGCATCCCGATACCTTCTGGTGGGACTACAACCTCGGCAACGTGCGCGAGCGCCCGTTCTCGCAGATCTGGCCGGACACCAGCGACCCGCTCATGGCCGGCTTCAAGCAGCAGCCGCGCCCGGTCAAGGGCCGCTGCGGTGAATGCCGGTACCTCGACATCTGCGGCGGCAACACCCGCGTGCGCGCCTGGTCGCTGACCGGCGATCCCTGGCAGGAGGACCCGGCCTGCTATCTCACCGACGAGGAGATCGGCGCCAGCGGCGCCCACGAGCGCCTGCAGGTCACACCGTACCGGCGGACCGTTCGCATCAAACAGGCCTGAGGTGTTTTTATGAACCGCCAAGGCACCAAAAAAGCTTGTATGGAACCGCCAAGACGCCAAGGAAAACCTGTTCGAACCGCCAAGGCGCCAAGGACGCCAAGATTTTTCGGTCAAATAAGATTTTCGTTGCCATCTTTGGCGCCTTGGCGGTTCTCAATGGTTCTTGGCGTCCTTGGCGTCTTGGCGGTTCGCAATCGCCGTTCTTGGCGCCTTGGCGGTTCAAAATGCTTTTGCCGCACCCGACGCGAAACCGCTGTACCAGCAGCATTGCGCGGAATGCCACGGTGACGGGCGGCTGGGCGGCATGGGGCCGGCGTTGCTGCCGGAGAATCTCGGCCGGCTGAAGAAGGACGAGGCCGGCGACGTCATCGCCCACGGCCGGCCGGCCACGCAGATGCCCGGCTTCGCCGACAAGCTCGGCACGGAAGAGATCGCCGCGCTCACCGACTACGTGTTCTCCGCGCCCGAGCAGCCGCCGGTCTGGACGCTGGACGACATCGAGGCCAGTCACGTCGTGCCGCACCCGCATGGCTCGCTGCCCGACAAGGCGGCGTTCGATGCCGACCTGATGAACCTGTTCATCGTGGTCGAGCTCGGCGATCATCACGCGACGCTGCTGAACGGCGACACCTTCGAACCCATCCACCGCTTCCAGACGCGCTTCGCCCTGCACGGCGGACCGAAATACTCGCCCAGCGGCCGCTACGTGTATTTCGCCTCGCGCGACGGCTGGATCAGCAAGTTCGACATCTACAACCTCAAGACGGTGGCGGAGATCCGCGCCGGCATCAACACCCGCAACCTGGCGGTGTCGCATGACGGCCGCTACGTGCTGGTCGGAAATTATCTGCCGCATACGCTGGTGCTGCTGGATGCACGCAATCTCGACCCCGTCCGCGTGATTCCGGTGCAGGACGACCACGGCAAGAGCTCGCGCGTGAGTGCGGTCTACACGGCGCCGCCGCGCTCCAGCTTCATCGTGGCGCTGAAGGATCTGCCGGAGGTCTGGGAGATCAGCTATTCGGACAACCCGGAACCGGTGTTCCGCGGCATGGTGCACGACTACCAGTACATGGAGGGCCTGGCCGAGAAGGGCCTGTTTCCGGTGAAATCCATCAAGCTGGACGACTATCTGGACGACTTCTTCTTCGACCCCGGCTACACGCACCTGATGGGTGCGGCGCGCAGCGCCAAGAACGGGCAGGTGGTGAATCTCCATGTGGGGCGCAAGATCGCCGACCTTGACCTGGATGGCATGCCGCATCTGGGCTCCGGCATCACCTTCGAGCACAAGGGCCGCCGCGTGCTGGCGACGCCGAATCTCGCCAAGGGCGAGGTGAGCGTCATCGACCTTGCCGACTGGAAGACCATCAAGCGCATCGAAACCCTCGGCCCCGGTTTCTTCATGCGCAGCCACGAGAACTCGCCCTATGCCTGGGTCGACGTGTTCTTCGGCCCGAACAAGGATGCGGTGCACGTGATCGACAAGCGCACGCTGGAGATCGTGAAGACGCTGCGCCCGGCGCCCGGCAAGACGGCGGCGCACGTGGAATTCACCCGCGACGGCAAGTACGCCCTGCTGAGCATCTGGGACATGGACGGCGCCGTGATCGTCTACGACGCCGCCACGCTCGAAGAGGTCAAGCGCATCCCGATGAAGAAGCCGTCGGGCAAGTACAACGTCTGGAACAAGACGCGCTACTCAGAAGGGACCAGCCACTGAGGTGCGGCCAACGGCGATGCGCAACAGACTTGTTGGCCACGGAAGCACACGGAAGTACACGAAAGCCTAGGGCGGAGAACCCTCCGCGGACGCCGCGGCCCGCGTGCTTCGCCATCTCGATTTTGTTCGTGTGTTTCCGTGGCTGAAACCGCTTTTCGACAGCCTCGACCGGCGACGAGGCATGTGCGCAGGGCCGCCCAGCGAACGGCGGACCCTGCGCAGCAGCTTATTGGATGGCGTACTTCTTCAGGCGATACAGCAGCGTGTCGCGCGTCAGGCCGAGCAGGCGCGCGGCCTGCGAACGGTTGCCGCGGGCCTGCGCCAGCGCCTGGCGGATCAGGCCGATCTCCAGCTCCTCGAGATGCACGCCCTCGGCGGGCAGACTGAAGACCTCCATGCCGGTCGATCTGGCCGGCGGCTGGACGATCTCGAGAGGCAGATTTTCCGGTTCGATGGTGCGGCCGCTGCACAGGATGAGCATGCGCTCGCACAGATTGCGCAGTTCGCGCACGTTGCCGGGCCAGCCGTACTGCTTGAGCACCTTCAGGCTGCGCGCGCTGTAGCGTGGCGGCGTCAGCTGGTAGCGTTCGGCGAGACACTCGCTGTGGAATGCCAGCAGCGCGGGGATGTCCTCGCTGCGCTCCCGCAGCGGCGGCAGGTTCAGCGGCACGACGTTCAGGCGGTAATAGAGGTCGCGGCGGAAGCGGCCGGCGTCGACCTCTGCCAGCAGGTCGCGGTTGGTGGCGGCGACGATGCGCACGTCGGCGCGCTGCACCGTACAATGGCCGACCGGCTGGTACTCGCCCGACTCGAGGAACCGCAGCAGCTTGGCCTGGGTGGCCATGGGCAGCTCGCCCACCTCGTCCAGGAACAGCGTGCCGCCGTCGGCCTGCAGGATGTAGCCGGACTGGTCGGCGACCGCGCCGGTGAAGGCGCCGCGGCGATGGCCGTACAGCAGGGACTCGGCCAGGCCCTCGGGGATCGCCGCGCAGTTCACGGCGATGAACGGGTGACGGCGTCGCGGGCTGTCGCGGTGAACCGCGCTGGCCAGCAGCTCCTTGCCGGTGCCGCTTTCGCCGTGGATGAGCACCGGCGCGTCGGTCACGGCCACCAGGCGCGCGGCACGCAGCACGGCTGCGAATGCCGGTGATTCACCGATTACGCGTTCTTCGATTTCGCCCATGATCTGCTGCCCCCACTGCCATCCAACCGAATACCGCACGCCAACACTATCACTGATGGTCGTGGAAGTGTATATGACCTGAGTCATTTGGCGCAGTTCCCGGGGCATGTCCCACATGCTCCTCGGGGGCAAACCAGAGGCTGCCGAGCCCGAACAGGATCAGGCTCAGGCCGATCAGCGTGCGCGCCGCCGGGATCCGGGGCAGCCGTGCCACCCAGCCGGCCAGCAGGCCGGCGGTCAGGACCGACGGGATGGTCCCCAGGCCGAAGGCCGTCATATACAACGCGCCCTTGACGGGGTCGCCGGCGGCCGCCGACCACAGCAGGGTGGAATACACCAGCCCGCAGGGCAGCCAGCCCCAGATCAGTCCGAAGGCCATGGCCCGCAGGGGCGACCGCACCGGCAGCAGGCGCTGCCCCAGGGGTTCGATGCGGCGCCAGAGGGGCACGCCGATCTTCTCCAGCTGGGCGAAACGGGAGAACCAGCCGGCCAGATAGAACCCCATGCCGATCAGCAGCAGGGCCGCGAACACCCGCAGCAGGGTATGGCCGTAGGTCGGGCTGAGCGTGCCGAACAGCCCCTGCCCGACGCTGCTGACCAGGGCGCCCGCCAGGGCATAGCTGGCGATCCGCCCGAGACTGTACGACAGGGTGTAGGTGAGCAGCAGCGGCTTGTTGGCCCGCACCTCCGGCGGGAGGCTCAGACTCAATGCCCCGATGATGCCGCCGCACATGCCGATGCAGTGCAGCGAGGCAGCGAGACCGATCAGGACAGGGGCGAAAAGCGTCAGATCCACGCGGATTTCCCGGGGCCGTGGCGGCGCCCGGGCAGGTCGTCGCGCGCGCCGTAACAATGTGGGCCGTTATGGTACGCCAAGGCGTCGCCGCTGTCAGGCCCTGGACGGCTTTGCAATGCTCAACATAAACAGTGCGATAAGACAATCGCTCGGGGCTGCATTCAAAACGCCCTCGCATATAAATTTGGGGTACGCTATAAGGATGGCAACCACAACGGCAACGGGACCGCACGGAAAAACGCGGGCAGGATCATAAGCTCCAGCCCGCCGGTTGTCCCACACGCCGGGTAATGAGCCTGTGGTTCACGGTTACGTTTCATTTCGGTGCCTTCCGTGCGTGTCCGTGGCTGACATGGCTTTTTCACGACCCACGAACCCCAGAACCGGAGATCAGACTATGCCGCCGCCGCCCGCCGCCGATTCCGCCGCCCAGCCGACGTCCCAACCGGCATCCCGGCCGTCGAGGATCCCCCTGCGGGAACGCAAGTTCTATCAGACCCGTCTGCGGCTCGCCCGCGCCCTGCGCGAGCGGCTGGAGGGGACCCCGCTCGACGAACTGAACGTGCGCGACCTCTGTGAGGACGTCGAGATCTCCGAGGCCACCTTCTTCAATTACTTCCCGAGGAAGGCCGACCTGCTCGCCTACCTCGGCCAGCTCTGGTCGGTGGAGCTCGCCTGGCATGGCCGGCAGGCGCTGGCGCGGGGCGACGGCGGCCTGACTGCGGTGCACCGGGTGTTCGAGCAGGCCGCGCGGCAGTTCCAGGCGGCCCCCGGCGTGTCCGGCGAACTCGTCGCCTGGCAGGCCCGTGCCCGGGCACGGCATGCGCCCGAGCCTCTCAGTGTCAACGAGCGGCGCCTGGCTTTTCCGTAGCAGGCGGACATCGAGGCGCTCGCCGATCAGAGCCTGGAGCAGGCCCTGATCGCTGCCCTCCAGCGCGCCGTCGACCAGGGCGAGCTGCCGCGCAACACCCACCTGCCGATCGTGATGGTGGCGCTGCTGTCCATCTTCCACGGCGTCCCGCTCGCCCTGCGGCTCGGCAACCCGTCCGGCATCGGCGCGATGTACCGCCAGCAGCTGGCCATCCTGTGGGGCGGCGTGCGGCAGGCGGCGGGTGCGCCGACCTAGGGTGCGCGCGGCCTGTCGCGGTCACTCCCGAGCGTCCGCGCCGGATGCAGCGCCGAACGTGGCGCCACTGTGAAAGCGCCCTTGCGCATCGACCGCTGCGTGCCGCATCGGTATCGAGCAGGCCCGTCACTCGTCCGGCCGCCACGCGTTCTTTGACATTTGTCCGCCTGTCGCAGCGGAATGATACGAAACCTGGAACTATTCGGCCGTCCGTTCGTTGAAACTGTAAACGGCGGGGAAGTTGAGGCGGCCATGACGGCGCGACTATCATCCTGTGCAGCGGTATGCATCGATCGTGGTGGTTGATATCGGTGGACATGGGGACGCATTGTCGTGCGGGGCGCAACACGCGTGGGTGGAAGGCACCCCAGACGTGCGCCCGTTGAATGATCACGAATATGTCGCACTTGCGCAGCGCGGTGATCACGACGCGTTCTCCGCGCTGGTCCGCCGTTATCAGGACCGCATCTACCGGTTCATTCTGCGCATGAGCGGCTGTCGCGAAGAGGCGCTGGATTTGACACAGGAAACATTCCTTAAGGCGTATCAGGGCCTGGGCGCCTGGCAGGCGGACGCCCAGTTCCGCACCTGGTTGTTCCGCATCGCCACCAACACCTCGCTGGATGTGCTGCGCCGCCGCAAGGTGGTCTTCTACGTGCCGATAGACGAATCCACCGAGATCGCCGACCAATCCGTCGGGCCGGAGCGACGCGCCCAGGACCAGCAGAGCTTCGCGGCCCTGGAGGTGGCGCTCGACAGGATCCCGCCGTTGTATCGGGAGGCGTTGCTGCTGCGCGAGCTGGACGGCATGTCCTATGGCGAGATCGCCGAGACGTTGAATGTCACGGAAGGGACGGTGAAGTCGCGCATCGCGCGGGCGCGCACCGGACTGCTGGAAATCATGGAGCGTGGCGGGCATGCACGCGGTCAGAAATGAGGTGAACAACGATGAATGACATCTGCCCCGACGAAGAGCAGTTGTCCGCGTACGCCGACGGCGAGCTCACGGAGAGCGAGGCGCTGCTGTTGCGGGGGCATCTCGCCGCCTGCGAGCCCTGCGGCCGTCGCCTGGAGGCGTTTCGCGGTCTGTCCACGGCCTTCCGGCCGCTGGCCGCGGAACGCATGCCGCTGGATCTGGCGCTGCAGCTGGAACGGCGCATCGGCGAGAACGCCTGCCGCGGCCTGCCTCCGGTGTGCGGCTGGCGTACCTGGACGGTCGTTCCTCTGTCGCTCGCGGCCTCTGTGACGCTGATGCTCGGCGTGCTGCTCGGCACGGCCTTGATGGACCAACCGCCACCGCACCGGCCGACCGCGCACTGGATGGCGCCGTTCGAGCTCATCCCGCTCGGCATGTGCCCGTCGACCCTGTGTCACCCGGAGGGATAGGCGAATGAAACGCTACTGCATGCCGACCGTGCTGGTGCTCTCGCTGCTGCTCAACGTGGGTGTGCTGTCCGCGGTCGGCTTCCAGGTGTTCAAGAACGGCAAGGTGCCGGCCGTGCTTGCGCAGGAGACGGGCTCGGCCGGACTGGAGGCGTATCTTCAGCTCGACGCCGCGCAGCTTCCCCGGTGGCGCGAGCAGGAGCGGTCCTTCATGGAAGAGCTCGACGAGGCCTGGGTGTGGATACACGATCACAGGACGACCATGATCCACGAGATCTTCTCGGAGAATCCGCAGATGGATATCGTGGAGCGGGAGCGGCAGGCCATCGCGGAGCTGCAGGAAGAGCAGCAGCACAAGGTGATCCAGCAGCTTCTGAGAGAACGGGAGATGCTCGATCAGAGCCAGCGTGCCCGGCTCGTGCGGCTGCTGCTCGACAGTACGGGTTCGATGGAGGAGATCTCGACACAGCTTCATCAGCACTGACTCTCATCGGCGTTCAGACGCGAAGCGGGCCACCGGCCCGCTTTTCTTTTGACATTTGGCCGACTGCGGTGAAGTCGCTGGAACCTTCAGTGGTGTGTCTCGTTGAAGCCCTCAACAGACAACGCAATCGGGGACCATGCCGCCCGGTATGCGCAGCCGAGAACAAAGCAGCCGACACGTCGGCTGAACCACAGAGGGGAACGCGATGAAGGCGAAGCACCAGATTTTGATGTTGATGGGGTTGGCGAGCGGCGGCATGCTGTCCAGTGCGCACGCCGTCGACTGGATCATGTTGCAGGGGACCGAGCCCCCGCACGTCACCAGCCGGTTCTTCGGGCTGATTTCCGGCAGCTACCTGAACTATCTCGGCTGCGACGAGCTTGCGGGCCTGGCGGCGCCGAACGGTACGCCTGACGGCAATCCCAACGCAGGTCCGGGCCTCAACAACGGCGGCTACGTGAACAACTGCCGCGCCGGTCCCGAGCTGCGCAACAAGCGCTCCGGTACGGTGCTCGAAGCGCTGATGCTGGGTGCGCGCGGCAACATCGTGCCCGGCAAGATCAACTATTTCCTGGCCGCCAACCTGGGCCAGAACGCCGCCAACTACGAGCCGAACAATACCAAGCGCAAGTACATGGGCAGCCTGACGGATGCGACGGCCACCTTCAGCTACGTCCCGGGCGTCCGCGCTCGCATCGGCCTGATGCGCAAGCCGGGTCCGGAAGAGCTCATGCAGAGCTTCCAGGTCCGCAATTACATCGAGCCGACCGACTTCGTTCGCCGCGATCAGATCGAACGTTTCGTCGAGGGCAATGCCAAGGGCACCCGACCGATCCCGGGGCAGAGCTACGGCACCAACGAGGCCGACTCCAACATCACCACCTACGCCTACGACGCGGACGTCGCGCGCGACTGGGGCGTGCAGCTGTTCGATGCCTTCACCTTCGGCAAGTGGACCCACACCTATGCCGTCATGGTCGGCAACGGCAACGGCATCCACAGCACGGACAATAACGACGACAAGGACGTCAATCTCTACTGGTCGACACATTACGACCTGCCGGGTGGGAAGGGCCCGCACAAGCACGGCATCAAGGGCTATGCCTACCACCAGAAGGGTGTGCGTAACTTCGTCATCGATCCCGACGGTACCCAGAGCGAGGATTTCGACCGTATCCGCTACGGCTTCGGTTTCCAGGCCATCGGACACCTGTTTGGCGAGGCCGGCCACAAGCACAGGATCGGGATGGATTTCATGTTTGCCGAGGGCATGGTTCTGCAGTCGGTCACCAACAGCTACACCGACGGCGCATGGGGCGGCTACTACCAGATGGCCGCCGAGCGTGAAAACAAGGCGCGCGGCATCACCGTCGACTACGGGTTCTATCTCAACAAGCGCTGGGATTTCGGTATCCGCCTCGCGCAGAACAATCTCCTTTACGAGACCGTCAACAACGCCATCTGGCAGGACTCCGACGAGCGCATCATCAGGCAGCTGACGCTGGGCGCGAACTACTACATCAACCCCAAGACCCGTCTGTCGGTGAACTACGAGTTCCGCGACTCCGAGGCGCCCAACCCGGTGCGGCCGGCGAGCAGCTCCGCCGCGGCGATCAACAATGCCGCCGTCTCGACCCGCAACGCCGATATCAACACCAGCACCATCGGTGATGTGTTCGGGGTTCGGCTGACGTATTTCTTCTGAGCGGCACGGGAGGGGAACAGCCATGCAACTGGATACACGCTTCCGCCTCACGGCGCTGCTGTCGGTGACGCTGCTCGGCGCCTGCGCGCACGGTGACTGGGTCGAGGTGCCGAAGCCGATGGAGCTCGCCTGCCTCGGCTACAGCCGTCCCTGCGCGAACATCCCGGTACGGCCGCCAGAGACGAAGACGCTGGCGGGCCCGCTGAACGGCGACCCGGAGCGGGGACGGGAGATCGCCTTCGCACGCGACAAGGGCAACTGCCTGGCCTGCCATGCCATGGCCGGCGGGACCCAGACCGGCACGCGCGGTCCGGACCTCACCCGGTATGGCGCGACCGGCCGCACCGACGGCGACACCTTCACCATGGTCTACGACATGCGGGTGATCAATCCCGACACCCTCATGCCGCCCATCGGTACCAATGTGATCCTGACCGAAGAGGAGATCCGGGACGTCGTCGCCTTCCTGCAGGCGTCCCGGTGAGAGGCACACGACATGAAACGACACCTAAAGAGATCAATGCCGCTGCTCGCTTTCGCACTGCTGTCGGCAACGGCTTTTGCCGAGCGCGACTTCAACAACTATCCCAGGTCGCCCATCGATCCGGCGCAGGGCGTTCAGGGCGACGCCGGTTTCTCGGGCACCATCGAACACTGGGGGACGGAGGACGCATTGAATGCCAGCACCCAGTGGATCGGCGATCCCGACAACGAGTGGAAGCTGAACTGGAAGTTCATGGATCTCGATCGTGCCGATCTGCATCCCGGCCATCTCGCGGTGGACGAGGGGCAGGCGCTCGTCGAACTGTGGGAACGCCGTGAACCGGGCTTCGTCGCCTGTCTGAGCGGCGGCGGCACCAGCCTGGAAGGTGTCGCGGCCCGCTATCCCCGCTTTGACGAAAGTCTGGGCCGCATCATGACAGTGGAGTCGCTGGTGGAACATTGCGACCGTGAGGTGGTCTGGCAGGGTTTCAAGCAGGGTTCGAAGGAGAACACGGTGATCTCGCTCTACATCAAGTCCCTGAGCGCGGGCACGCCCATCAATGTCGATCTCGCCTCGAAACCGATGCTGGAGGCCTACGGGCGCGGCGAGGCCACGTTCTACAAGCGCGTGGGGCAGCTCAATTTCGCCTGCGCGTCCTGCCACACGCCCGGCGGTGTCATGGGCCACAAGCTGCGCGGGGAGATCCCGACCACGCCCTTCGGCGACGCCGCCCACTTCCCGACCTACCGGTCGGCGGTCGGCGAGCTCGAGCCCCTGCACGTGCGCTTCACGCGTTGCCTGAAGCAGATGCGCGCGGCGGGCCTGCCGCCGGGCGACCCGGCCTACGTCGATCTGGAGGTCTTCTACACCGTCCTCTCGAACGGCTATCCGATTTCAGTCCCCTCGGCGCGCTAGGCCGGCGGGGCAATCCACGAAGAACAGGAGTGAGCACATGAATTCATACAGAAGGACATTGCTGAAGGGGGCCGGCGCCACCGGCGGCCTGGCCGTGGCGTTCGCGCTGGGGCTGCTCAGGCCCAGCCAGGCGGCGGCCGCGTGGACCGACGGTGACTTCCAGGTCGAAGGCCTGGATACGCTGATGAAGAGCGTCGGCGCCATCGAAGCCACCAACGACGACCGCATCAAGGTCGAGGTCCCGGAGATCGCCAACAACGGCTCGGTCGTGCCGGTGACCGTGACCAGCGCCATCCCCGGCACCGAGTCGATCGCCATACTCGCCGACAAGAACCCGCTGCCGCTGCTCGGTGTTTTCGAGTTCCAGGACGGCGCGCAGGGCTATGCGTCGACACGCGTCAAGATGCGTGAGACCTCGGCGATCCGTGCCGTGGTGAAGGTGGGCGACAAGTACTACATGAACGAGCGCCTCGTCAAAGTGACCATCGGCGGCTGCGGCGGCTGACCCCTCAAGAAAGGAGAAACGACATGGACAATTCGATCAAGATTCGCGCCACCGCAAAGGGCGGCATCGCGGACATCAAGGCCCTCATCACCCATCCGATGGAGACCGGCCAGCGCAAGGATCCGCAGACGGGCAAGATCGTTCCCGCGCATTTCATCAAGACGGTGAAGGCGACCGTGCAGGGCAAGCCGGTGCTGCTGGCCCGCTGGGGCGGCGGCATTTCCAAGAACCCCTACCTCGCCTTCAAGGTCGAGGGCGCCAAGGCGGGCGACTCCGTCGTGGTGACCTGGGAAGACAATCGCGGCCAGTCCGGTACCGGCGAAGCGGTCATTCGATAAGAGGAGAGCATCATGCGGAAGCGAACTTACTGGATTACGGGCGCATTCCTGGCCGGCCTCGCCGCGACCGTCACGGCGCAGAACGTGCCGGATCCCGACCAGCGGCAGATGCTGCGCCTGCCGCCCGACGAGCGCCACGTCGTATTAGCGGAGATGCGCAACTTCGTGGTCGCGATCCAGACCATCACCGATGCGCTGTCGCGCGAGGACATGGAGACGGTCGCGCAGGCCGCCATGGCCATGGGCAGCGGTGCCGCCAACGAGATCCCGCCGCATGTCGTGGCCAAGCTGCCGGAGCCGTTCAAGCAGCTGGCGGGCCGCGTTCATACGACCTTCGACGCGATCGCGCTCGACGCCGAAGGGCTGGGTGACGTGCAGCATACCCTGGGACAGGTGGGCTCGCTGATGCAGAACTGCATCGCCTGCCACTCGATGTACCAGGTCGTACGCGAATAGCGGAAGACGACATTCATGAAAGGAGTGAATATCAGATGCGACGCCTGACATTGACGCTGTTCACCGTAGCCTCGTTGACCGCATTGTCCGGCGGCATGCACACGCTGCACGCTGCCGACAGCCACGCGCACGACAGTCACGCGCACGACAGCCATGGACAACAGCATGCGGCGATTCCGGACAACGGCAGCAAATGGGAAACGGACGAGGCGCTGCGGCACGGCATGGCCGGCATCCGTGATCTGGTCGATGTCCACCGACAGCAGGGCGGCGAGGACTATCCCGGGCTCGCGCGCGGCGTCCGGTCCAACGTCGATCATGTGATCGGGAACTGCAAGCTCGACCCGGAGGCCGATGCGGCGCTGCATGTCGTACTCGGCGAGCTGTTCGAGGCCATCGCCCTGCTCGACGGCGAGCAAGGCGAGCATGCCCGCGGCCAGGGGGTGGAGCGGATCGCCCGCGCCCTCGACCAGTATGGGCGGTATTTCGACCACCCGGGGTGGGCGGATTCACACGCGGCCCATTGATACGGGGAGGACCCGCACCCCAGTGCGGGGCTCACCGGCTGCCTGACGGGTCGGGACGATCGGCGTCCCGGCCCCGCGCACGGCAGTCCGGCACCGGACCCGACAACCCGATTCTTCGACGGAGCCTATCTTGAAGCGAGCATCGCTGCCGACGGCCGCCCTTTGCCTGGCGGCCGTCATTCCGATCGCGCATGGCGCGGAGCGCACCTATGCCCTGTCGGGCGGGATCACGTTCACCGCCCAGCATGTCGACGACGACCGGGTCGACGCGGAAGGCCTGGCCTCCGGCGATCTGTTCGTCACCGCGCCCTTCCTCGGAGGCGAATGGACACTGCATGTCGAAGGCAGCGTCACGCCGGAGGCGGGGCGCGTGGCGAGCCGCATCGGCGAGGCGAATACCGACGCGGGCACGGTCCGGTCGCCGGGCCGGCGCGGCAATGCGCAGCTGTCGGAAGTCAGATACGCGCGCCGGCTGGCCGCGGGGCGCACGCTGACGCTGGGCATGCTGGAGACGGCCGCATGGTTCGACACCGCCGCGACCGCCGTCGACGAGAACACCCAGTTCACGGGGCTGTCGTTCAAGCACAATTTGACCATCGAGTTTCCGGACTACGCGCTCGGCGTCGTCTACCAGCACCGGTTGACGGATGCCGGCGCGGAACTGCGGGTCGGGCTGTCCAGCTCGCACGGGCTGGCCGACAATCCCGGCGCCAGCTACGCCCAGGCGCTGGACATCAACGGCGACGACAAGGGGGCGTTCGCGATCGCCGCAGCCCTGTGGCCGGCCGGCGCCTGGCGCAGCGAGCTGGGTGCCTGGACCCACACCGCGCCCCATCACGCCCTCGACGGCAGCCCGGGCGAGCAGCACAACTACGGTGCCTATCTGGTCATCGGGCGCGAAGGGGACGATCATGCCTTCGATGTGCGCCTCGGCCGCGCCAACGCCGAGGTCTTCGAGGCCGAAACCTTCCTGGCCCTGACCTGGGAATGGCGGCGCCCGGAGGCGACCTACGGCATCGGCGCGGCGCGCACCTTCCTGTCCGACGATGCCGCCGGACCCGGGCGGGACGACATGAGCCAGTACGAGCTCTACGCGAAGTTCGCCCTGGGCGAGCAGCTGGAGCTGACCCCGCATGTCCAACACATCACCAACAGCGGATTCGACGCGTCCGACACGGTGTATGCGCCGGATCTGACCGTCCTCGGTCTGCGCCTGGCCTGGGCCTTCTGACGGCGGCCTGCGCGGCTCGAGCCCGCGGGCTTCAAATCGGACCCTTCGGGCAGCCCGGATTCGAAAGGTCGATCACAAGGGTGAGGCTTTCGACTCTCTTAGGGCTGCTCACGGCCAG
>CAYWKV010000061.1:0-14646 GCA_964458835.1 uncultured Gammaproteobacteria bacterium
GGCCTGGGGGTGGGTCTGGCTCATATGGGGCACACCAGACTCCCGAGTTTCTCGGTCAACTTCAGGTTCTCGCGGTAGTCCACGGGGCAATCGATAACACTCAATGTGCGGTCGGCGATGGCCTTTTTCAAGGTCGGCATGAGATCGGCGGCGCGCTCGATACGATAGCCCTTGGCGCCGAATGACTCCGCGTACTTGACGAAGTCGGGGTTGCCGAAGCGGACGTGCGAGGCGCGCTTGAAGTGGTTCATCTGCTTCCAGTCGATCAGCCCGTAGCCGCCGTCGTTCCAGATCAGGATGACGATGGCCACGCCCAGCCGGACGGCGGTCTCGATCTCCTGGGAGTTCATCATGAACCCGCCGTCGCCGGTAACGGCCACCACGGCCCGGTCGGGATACACGAGCTTAGCGGCAATGGCGCCCGGGACTGCAATGCCCATGCTGGCGAAGCCGTTCGAGATCAGGCAGGTGTTGGGGTACTCGCAGCGGAACATCCGCGCCATCCACATCTTGTGGGCACCGACGTCGCAGATGACGATGTCCTCGAAATTCAGCGCGGTGCGCAGGTCCCAGATGATCTTCTGCGGCTTGACCGGAAAGCCCTCGTCCTGGGCGTGCTGACCCATCTCCTCGACCAGCGCCTCGCGCAGGGCGCGCATCGGCTGACCCTGGTGCGGCGCGGCCAGTTCGGCGATGCGCAACAGGCTGTGCTTGATGTCGCCCACCACGCCCGCCTCGATCATGTAGCTGGCGTCCACCTCGGCCGAGCTGGCGTCGATGTGGATGATCTTGCGGTCGCGGGTCGGGTGCCACAGGAAGGGGTGGTACTCGACCAGATCGTAGCCGATGCAGATGATGACGTCGGCGCGCGAGAAGCCGCAGCTGACGTAGTCGTTGGCCTGCAGGCCGGCGCTGCCGAGTGCCAGCGGGTTCTTGCCGAACGGCACCACGCCCTTGGCCATGAAGGTGTTGGCGACGGGGATGTTGAGCTTGGCGGCGAAATCGGCCAGGTGCTTCCAGGCGCGGGCGCGGATCACGCCGTTGCCGGCGAGGATGATGGGATTGCGTGCCGCCGAGATCAGCTCGGCCGCGTACTCGACCCGGTCGCGGGCCGGCTCCGGCGCCACCGGATGGTGCACCGGCAGCGGCACCTCGTCGATGGCCATCTTGGCGATGTTCTCGGGAAACTCGATGAAGGTCGCCCCGGTCTTCTCGGCCTGGGCCAGCTTGAAGGCCTTGCGCACCACCTCGGGGATGATGTTCGGCGTCAGCAGGCGCGAGGAATACTTGGTGATGGGCTGGAACATCAGTTCCAGATCCAGCACCTGATGGGATTCCTTGTGCAGCCGGTTGGTGCCGGCCTGGCCGGCGATGGCGACCAGCGGCGCGTGGTCCATGTTGGCGTCGGCCACGCCCGTGACGAGGTTGGTCGCGCCCGGGCCGAGCGTCGCCAGGCACACGCCGGCGCGCCCGGTCAGACGGCCGTAGACGTCGGCCATGAAGGCCGCGCCCTGCTCGTGCCGGCAGGTGACGAACTGGATGGAGGAATCCAGCAGCGCGTCCATCAGATCGAGGTTCTCTTCGCCCGGCACGCCGAAAACGTATTCGACGCCCTCGTTCTCGAGACACTTGATGAACAGCTCCGCAGCCTTCATGGATGATCCTTATCGTGTGCGCGGGTACCGGTCCGTCCGCCGGTGACCGCCGGTGGCCGTCAGCGTGCTGCACGTTCCTTGGCGATGAGCTGGTCGGTCACCTTGAGCATGCCCTCGTGGCTGCCGGCCTCGCTCGCGGAGGTGCGGTACTTGCCATCGATGACCAGGCTGGGTACGCCGTTGATGCCATAGCGCTGGGTCATCTGGCGCGCCCGGTTGACCTTGGCGGCCACGCCGAACGACTTGAAGGTCTTGCGGAATTCGGCCTCGTCGACGCCCTGCGCGGCGAAGAACCGCGCCAGCGAGTCCTCGGTCTCGAAGCGCTCCTTCTTCTCGTGGATGGCCTTGAACAGCGGCGTGTGGATCTTGTCCAGCGCACCGAGCAGCTCGGCGGTGTAATAGGCGCGCGCCAGGATCTCCCAGCGCGGGTTGAGGATCGCCGGCACGCGCACGAACTGCACGTCGCCCGCCTGCTTGCCGACCCATGCGTGCAGCTCGGGTTCGAAATGGAAACAGTGCGGGCAGCCGTACCAGAACAGCTCGACCACCTCGATCTTCTGCGGATCGGCGGTCGGCTGCGGCGCCGCCAGGGTGATGTAGTCGATGCCCTCGGCCAGACCCTCGGCGCGGGCCGGACCCGCGGTCACCAACGCCACACCGAACAGCAGCGCCATCATCGCCAGCAAACGTTTCATCGGCATTCCTCAGTCGTTACCAAAAAAGATCGTCCAGCCACGGCATCCACGGAAGAACACTGAAGGACCGACGCCCCGCGGGTTACCGAGTGGCAGGGTCGCGGGTTTTCGCATCCTGATCTTTCCGTGTCGTTCCGTGGATTCCGTGGCCAAAAGCCTTTTCATCCTACAACTCCCCGTACGAGTGCAGGCCCGACAGGAACATGTTGACGCCCAGGAAGGCGAACAGCGTGACGAACAGGCCGACGATCGCCCACCAGGCCATCGGCGTACCGCGCCAGCCCTTGGTCAGGCGCATGTGCAGCCAGGCCGCGTAGTTCAGCCAGACGATCAGCGCCCAGGTCTCCTTCGGGTCCCAGGACCAGTAGCCGCCCCAGGCCTCGGCCGCCCACAGCGCGCCGAGGATGGTCGCGACAGTGAAGAAGGCGAAACCCAGCGCGATCGACTTGTACATCACGTCGTCGAGCATCTCCAAGCTCGGCAGGACGCTGCCGGCGCCGCCACCCGGCCGTTGGTCCTGACGGTAACGGAACAGGTAGGCGATGCCGACCATCGCCGCCAGCGCGAAGGCCCCGTAGCCGACGAAGTTGGCCGGCACGTGGATCTTCATCCAGTAGCTCTGCAGCGCCGGCACCAGCGGCTGGATCTCGTGCGCGCCGCGGTCGAAGGTGTACCACAGCAGGAAACCCACCGCCGCCGAGATCACCAGCAGCACGAAACCGCCCAGCGCGCGCGTCCGGTAGCGGTTCTCGTAGAACAGGTACAGCAGCGCGGTGATGACGGAGAACAGGATGAACACTTCATAGAGATTGCTGACCGGGATGTGGCCGACGTCGTGACTGATGAGATACGACTCGCGCCAGCGCACCATCAGGCCCACCGAGCCCATGACCGTCGCCGACCAGGTCAGGGCGGTACCGACCTTGCTGCTGAACTCCGAACGTGCGAACAGACCGATGAAGTAGGCCGCCGTCGCCAGCACGTAGAGCGCACTCATCCACATGATCGCCGACTGGCTGGAGATGAGGTACTTCAGGAAGAAGTTGCTCTCGGCCGCGGCGAGGCTTCCGCCGTACAGTCCGACGGCCGCCAGGCTCAGCGCCGTCACCACCAGGGAGTACGGGCGTATCGGCTTCCAGCCCCAGCCCATGGCGATCAGGGTAAGTGCCGAGCCGGCGAGGATGCCGACCTCGTAGCCGTCCATCAGCCCGGCGTAATGCACATAGGCATAGGCGCTGCCCGCGACGACGAGCAACGCCCAGATCCAGTCGAAGCCGCTCAGGCGCCGCCACAGCGAGCGGTCGTCGAACTGGTCGAGCATTTCATGCTGGGTGACTGACATGGCAATTCCTCCCCCTCGGCGTCACCGGTGGTCGACGCCATTCCGGATCGTGGCTGGACAGAGTCTAACCCAATCCACTGAACTCAACCTGAACGAAACCGCGCGTCCAGGGCCTGGACCAGCCGCTCGAACTCCCGGCGGAAGTCGCGCTGGTCACGGTTGCCCGATCCCGCGAACAGGACCTCGGTACGACCGTCGCGCTCCCGCAGCCGGACCCACAGCCGCCGGTGGCTGATGTAGAACATCACGAAAACCCCGGCAATCAGCAGGGCAAAACCCAGGTACACGACATTCTTGCCGGGCGCCCGCGCGATTTGCAACCCGGAGGCTTGGACGTGTTCGAAGCTGTTTAGTTGCAGGAAGAACGGCGATCCGTAGCGCGACAGCACCGCCAGCGCGTTGATGGCATCGTCGTAGAACTGGGCATCGCGTTCGCTCACCCCGCCACCGAGGTCCGCGCCCTCGGCCTCCAGCACCTCGAAGTAGAGGGCGGTCAGGATATTGCGCAGGACCTTGATATAGGCGTCCAGCACCTCGGCGCGCTTGTCCTCGGGCACGGTCTGCTCGACCTGGGCGGCGATGGCGTCGAAGCCGCCGCGCGCGAACAGGTCCACCAGGCGCTGCATGGTGGTGGCGACCTCCTGGATGAGACCGGCATTGTCCGGCGGCGCCTCGCCGAAGGTCTCGCGGGTGGTCTGCAGCGCGATGTCCGACACCCGCGCCGGGTCCCGCAGCAGGGCATTGAAACGCATGAAGCGCTCCAGCCCGCCCTGCGGGTCGGCCGGCAGGTGCAGATAGGAGAAGGGCTCCGCCACCGAGGACCGCACGCCGCTCAGAAAGAACGGCCGGCCGTCGAACTCCACCGGCAGCATGTAGTTCTCGTACTCGCGCGCCTCGCCGGCGGCGTTGCGCAGCTTGAAGGTGAAGTTGGGCCCGAAGTTGCGGAAGCGCTTCCCGGATCCCTCCTCGGCCGGATTGATGTTGAACAGCCGGAAATCGTCCAGCTCCAGGGTCATCGGCCCCTGGCTGGTCTCCACCTTCAAGCTGTCGAACACCGCCCCGTCGAAGGACTGGTTGCGCGACTCCCGGGTGTTCAGCGCCCAGGCACTGAGCTTCATGCGCGTGCCGCCGTCGCTGAAGCTGGCCTGGTAGATCGCATAGCCCTTGTGGATCAGCGGGTGGTTGACCGCGATGGTGGTCTCGACGGGCGGCGCGCCCGGCTCGGTGATCACCAGATCGCTCTCGAAGGATTTCGGCTGACCGGATTCGTAGTGCTCGACGCGGAAATCCCTGAGTTCGATGGAAAACGGCAGCGGCTGTATCAGATAACCGTCGCGCAGCCGCAGGAACAGGATGTTGGCGCTGCTGCCCTCCGGCACGGTGACGCTGCCGCGGAAGGACGGATTGCCCACCGGCAGCCAGGATTCGCGCGGCACCTGCGAGGCGGGGATGTCGCGGGTCTCGACCGCGATCCGGCCGGTCAGCTCCTTGAGCTTGAGCGGCAGGTTGCCGTCGATCAGACCGCCGACGCAGATGATGACGATGGCCAGGTGGGTGAGCAGATAGCCGAGCCGGTTGCTCGCGCCGCGCATGGCGGCGACGACGGTGTGGTCGCCGTGCTCCTTGCGGCGCAGCTTGTAACCCTTGCCGCGCAGCCCCGCGGCGACCCGGCGCTCCACCTCGGCGGCCGGCAGCGCCACCGCCCATTCATGGTTGGCGTGCATGGCGCGCAGCGATTCCTCGCGCGCGTTCAGCCGGTAGCTGCGCATGTCGCGCAGCATGTGCGGCGCGTTGCGGTAGATGCAGACGCTGGTGGATATCACCAGGAAAGCCAGGATGACCAGGAACCAGCCGGCGCTGTAGACGTCGTACAGCCCCAGGCTCTGGAAGGTCTCGAACCAGAACGGGCCGAACTTCACGATGTAGTTCTGATAGGGCTCGTTCTGCTTGAGCACCGTGCCGATGACGGAGGCGACCGCCACCGCCACCAGCAGGGTGATGGCGAGGTTCATGGAGCCGAGGAATTCCAGCAGGATCGCGCCCACGGACGGGCGGCGGCTGGTGCTCGGGGCGGGGCTTTGGCTGGGGGTGGACACGCGCACTACCTCGGCTGGAGTCGAGGGCCATTGTACACCGGGCCCTGCCGGCGACCGGCCCCTCAGACGCTAGGGAAACAGACAGAAACAAAAAGGGTGGCTCGCGGCCACCCTTGGTGTCGGCTGGTTGCGGCCCGGGCAGCGGCCGCGGCCGGCCGCGATCAGCGCAGGCCCTGGATGTAGGAGGCGACCGCGTCCATCTCCGCATCGGTCATGCGCGCGGCGATGTTCTGCATCATCTTGCCGGCGTCATTGGCGCGCTGGCCGGAACGGAAGGCCTTGAGCTGCAGCACCGTATAGACGGCATGCTGGCCCGACAGGCTCGGGAAGTTGGCCTGCGGGTTGCCCGCGCCGTTCGGGCCGTGACAGCCCATGCAGGCCGCGACGCCGGTGGTGGCGTTGCCGCCGCGGTAGAGCTTCTCGCCGGCATCGACCAGGGCCGGATCGGCCTTGCCGCCGGCCGGGGTCTGGCTGCTGAAATAGGCGGCGATGTCCGCCATGTCCTCTTCGGACAGGCCGGCCGCCATCGGCGACATCAGCGGGTTGCTGCGGTCGCCGGCCTTGAATTCCTTGAGCTGCTTCACGAGGTAGTTGGCATGCTGACCGGCGAGCGAGGGCCACTCGGGGTTGGGGCTGTTGCCGTCGGCACCGTGGCAGGCGGCGCACGCGGCCGCCTTGGCCTTGCCGGCGGCGGCATCGGCGGCCAGCGCCGCCGGGGTCGAGACCAGGGCCGCGGAAAGAGAGAGAATCGCTGCAAAAACGAACCGGTTGCTCATGGTGAAACCAACTCCTGTAGCCTCGAGGCGATGCGGAAAGAGGGCGCGGTGGCGCGGCCGGCCGGGCAGTCCCGACACAGAGAGCCGCCATTTATACCAGCGACCGCCCCGCAGGTTCAAGGGCGAAGCGCGCCGCCGCATGACAAGCGCGGGGCGAGCGGCCACAATGCGCAGCCATGAAAAACCCCTTCACCGCCGCCCAGTTCCTCACCAGCGCCGCCCGCCTCGGCCAGGCCCCGGCCGACGCGGGCCGGGAGGCGGCCTTCGCCGGCCGCTCCAACGCGGGCAAGTCCAGCGCCCTGAACGCCATCGCCGGCCACAAGGGCCTGGCGCGCACCAGCAAGACGCCGGGCCGCACGCAGCTCATCAATTTCTTCCGGGTCACCGACGACGCGCGCCTGGTCGACCTGCCCGGCTACGGCTACGCGAAGGTGCCGCCGGAGGTGAAGGCACAGTGGGAACGCCACCTCACCGCCTACCTGAAGCACCGCGAGTCGCTGGTCGGGCTGGTGCTGCTGATGGACGTGCGCCATCCGCTGACGGACTTCGACCGGCAGATGCTCGCCTGGTGCCGCGACGCCGCGCTGGAGGTGCACGTGCTGCTGACCAAGGCCGACAAACTCAAGCGCGGCGCGGCGCAGAATACCTTATTGAAGGTCCGCCGCGACCTCGCCGGCCTGCACCCGCAGGTCAGCGTACAGCTCTTCTCCGCCCTCGACGGCACCGGCCTCGATGCCGCCCGCGCCCAGCTCGCGGCGTGGCTGGAACTCGAGCCGGGCTGAGAAAACCTCTGTTGATGGCCACGAAATCCACGAAACCCACGAAACGTTTTTGGCTTGGAAAAACTCGGATTGAGCAGCCACCGCGAGAAGCGCGGCGGTGAATCTGTGGTTCGCCCCATCGGCCCGGTGGTCTGTCCATCCAGACCTCTTTTCCCACGACCGCACCGCTTGCGGCAACCGCATGAGCCGACCGCCCAAGCGGCCATCATTATGGTTTCGTGGATTTCGTGGGTTTCGTGGCTAAAGCATTTATCCGGACAGCGGGCAAAAAGAAACCCCGGTATCAAGGGGGGGGAGTACCGGGGTCAACACCACCCGGCTTGGGGATACCGGGCTGGGGGAATCCCGTTCTAGGGAGGAAGAACGGGACTGAAAAAGTCACTTCACCTGAATCTACCTGTCACCTCGCAGTGCCATTCGATCTCGCCTTTCAGCACCCATTGTGAATTCTAGACCACGTCTACGGGGCCTGCATTCCAACCCCGTGGCAAAAAATTTCGCCTATCGAAAAATCGCCGTTGCCGCGGAGCGTCGATACATTGACGGATGCATCCCGTGCCGACACCCCACTCAGTGCGCCTCGTCCCAGTTGGCGCCGACACCTACATCGACCTCCAGCGGCACCAGAAGTTCCGCGGCCCCGCGCATGCAGTTCAGGATGCCGGACCGGAGCCGGTCCACGTCGGACTCGGCCACCTCGAACACCAGTTCGTCGTGCACCTGCATGATCATGCGCGCCCGCACGCCGCTCTCGCGCAGCCAGGCGTCGGCGCGGATCATGGCGAGCTTGATGATGTCGGCCGCGGTGCCCTGCATGGGGGCGTTGATGGCGGTACGCTCCGCGGCGTTGCGGCGCTGCTGGTTGCGCACGTTGATCTCCGGCAGATACAGCCGCCGCCCGAACACCGTCTCGACATAACCCCGGTCGTGCGCCTGTGCGCGCGTCGCGTCCATGTAGGCCTTCACGCCCGGGTAGCGCGCGAAATAGCGGTCGACATAGTCCTGCGCGGCGTCGCGGTCGATGCCGAGCTGCTTCGCCAGGCCGAAGGCCGACATGCCGTAGATCAGTCCGAAGTTGATGGCCTTGGCCGAACGGCGCTGATCCGCCGTGACCTGCTCGCGCGCCAGACCGAAGACCTCGGCGGCCGTGGCGCGATGGATGTCCTCGCCGTCGGCGAAGGCCTGCAGCAGGCCCGCGTCCCGCGACAGGTGCGCCATGATGCGCAGCTCGATCTGCGAATAATCGGCGGCGACGATACGGTACCCCGGCGGCGCGATGAAGGCCTGGCGGATGCGCCGGCCCTCCTCGGTGCGCACCGGGATGTTCTGCAGGTTCGGATCGGTGGACGACAGCCGGCCGGTGGCGGCCACGGCCTGCTGATAGGAGGTGTGCACGCGGCCCGTGCGCGCGTCGACCTGCTCGGGTAGGCGGTCGGTGTAGGTCGATTTCAGCTTCGACAGCGCGCGGTGATCGAGGATCAGCTTCGGCAGCGGATAATCCAGCGCCAGTTCCGCGAGCACGTTCTCCGCCGTCGACGGCGCACCCTTGGGGGTCTTGGCGCGCACCGGAAGTCCCTGCTTGTCGTAGAGGATCTCCTGGATCTGCTTGGGCGAGGCGAGGTTGAACGGCTGGCCGGCGACGCGCTGCGCCTCGGCCTCGAGCTCCCGCAGGCGCCCGGCCAGCTCGCGGCTCTGCCGTGCCAGCATGCCGGCGTCGACCAGCACCCCGGTACGCTCCATGCGCGACAGCACCGGCACCAGCGGCAGGTCGATGTCGCGGAACACACGCGCCAGCGCCGGCTCCCGCTCCAGCTGCGGCCACAGCGCGCGGTGCAGGCGCAGGGTGACGTCGGCGTCCTCCGCCGCATAGGGCGCGGCCGCCTCGATGGGTACCTGATCGAAACTGAGCTGCCTGGCGCCCTTGCCCGCCACCGCCTCGAAGGTGATGGTCTGGTGATCGAGGTATTTGAGTGCCAGCGAATCCATGTCGTGGCGCGTGGCGACGCTGTCGAGCACGTAGGATTCCAGCATGGTGTCGAAGGCGATGCCGGCGAGCTCGATGCCGTGGTTGGCCAGCACGTTCATGTCGTACTTGAGGTTCTGGCCGACCTTGCGGTGCGCGTCGCTCTCCAGCAGGGGCCGGAACTTTTCCAGCGTCGCCGTGCGGTCGAGCTGGTCGGGCGCGCCGACGTAAGTGTGCGCCAGCGGCACGTAGGCGGCCGCGCCGGGCTCGACGGCGAAGGATACGCCGACGATGCGTGCCTGCATGTAGTCGAGGCTGGTGGTCTCGGTGTCGAAGGCGAACAGTTCGGCGCCATGCAGGCGCTCCAGCCAGCGGTCCAGCGCCGCCGTGGTCAGCACGGTCTCGTAGGCGGACGCCGTGTTCGGAACCGGCTGCACCGCCGGTGGCGCCGGGGTGCCGGCCTCGTCGAGCTGCCGCAGCCAGGCATTGAACTCCAGCCGCTCGAGCAGTTCGCGCAGCCGCCCGCCATCGGGGGCGCGCATGCGCAGATCGTCGATGCCCTGCTCCAGCGGCACGTCGCAGCGGATGGTGGCGAGCTCGCGCGACAAGCGGAGCTGATCGAGGTGCTCGCGCAGGCTCTCGCCGACCTTGCCGCCGACCTCGCCGGCACGGGCGATGAGCGCGTCCAGGCTGCCGTATTCGGCCAGCCATTTGGCGGCGGTCTTGGGGCCGACCTTGGGTACGCCGGGGATGTTGTCGCTGCTGTCGCCCACCAGCGCCAGGTAGTCGATCATGCGCTCGGGCGGCACGCCGAACTTGTCGATCACGCCCTGGGTGTCGAGCCGGCTGTTGGTCATGGTGTTGATGAGCGTGATGCGCTCGTCGACCAGCTGGGCGATGTCCTTGTCGCCGGTCGAGATCACCACCGGCAGGCCACGCGCCGCCGCCTGCCGCGCCAGCGTGCCGATGACGTCGTCCGCCTCGACGCCGGACACCTGCAGGATGGGGAAGCCCATGGCCGCGACCAGCGCGTGCAGCGGTTCGATCTGCGCCGCCAGATCCTCCGGCATGGGCGGACGGTTGGCCTTGTAGTGCTCGAACATGTCGTCGCGGAAGGTCCTGCCCTTGGCGTCGAACACCACGGCGATGTGCTCGGGCGCGTAGTCGGCGAGCAGCTTGCGCAGCATGTTGGCGAGCCGTACACCGCACCCGTGGGCTCGCTGCGCGAGTTGGTCAGCGGCGGCAGGGCATGGAAGGCGCGGTAGAGATAGGAGGAGCCGTCCACCAGCACCAGGGGGGTCGAAGTCGGTGTCGCCATGCCGGTCGCGCCTTCCGTGCGTGTCTGCCGCAGAGGGCTTACATGCTATCATGCGCCTCCACCCCGTTTCCCCGACGGCAGGGCCGAAGCACCCGATGGACCAGAAGACCCGCAGCCAGCACCCCGGCATGAAGCCGGCCAACGATACCCACCTCACGCGCGAATCCTGGAAGATCTTCCAGATCATGGCGGAATTCGTCGAGGGCTTCGAGCGGCTGTCGAGCATCAAGCCCTCGGTGAGCATCTTCGGCTCCGCGCGCACGCCGCCGGACGCGCCCGAATACCGGCTCTGCGAGGAGATCGCGCGGGCCCTGTCTGACGCCGGCTTCTCGGTGGTCAGCGGCGGCGGCCCCGGCATCATGGAGGCGGCCAACAAGGGCGCGCAGGCCGGCAAGTCGCCGAGCATCGGGCTGAACATCCAGCTGCCGCACGAGCAGGTCGGCAATCCCTATCAGGACATCGCGCTGAGCTTCCGGCACTTCTTCTCGCGCAAGGTGATGTTCGTGAAATACGCCTCGGCCTACGTGATGCTGCCGGGCGGCTTCGGCACCCTCGACGAGCTGGCGGAGATCCTCACGCTGGTGCAGACCGGCAAGTCGCGCCGCATCCCCATCATATTGGTGGGCGGTCCCTTCTGGGACGGGCTGATCGACTGGTTCACCCATACGCTGGTCAAGGCCGGGACCATCTCGCCGCAGGACCTCGATCTGTTCCAGGTCCTGGACACGCCCGAGGAAGTCGTCGATGCTATCTTCAAGTTCTACGAGACCCGGGGCTTCGAGCCGTCGGCCCAGGAACAGGAAATTCTGCTGCAGCTCTGATCACGCCATGACACGCCTACTGCTCACCGCCGCCCTGCTGTCCCTGTTCTCCGCCAGGCTGATGGCGCAGGACGAACCCGCCGCGCCACCCCAGGCCGCCGACGTGCCGCCGCCCGCCATGCCCGCCGACGAGCGCGAGGGCATCGAGCCCGAGGTGACCATCATCCGCAAGGCCGACCGCACGGTCGAGGAATACCGCATCAACGGCGAACTCTACATGATCAAGGTCACGCCCAGCCGCGGCGTGCCCTACTACCTCGTCGACGCCGACGGCGACGGCAGCCTGGAAACCCGCCGCAACGAACTCGACCCCAAGATCCTGGTACCGAGCTGGGTGATCTTCCGCTGGTAGCCGCGCTTCCGTGGCCGTCCGCTTCGCCGGACGCGGCGTACCGATCCGTAGCCCGGATGCAGCGCAGCGGAATCCGGGGGTGGCGCGTCGAGGCTGTCCCGGATTCCGTTTCACTCCATCCGGGCTACCGCACTTCAGCAGGGCCCGCTCCGCATTTGCATCTCGCCCGCCGTGGTGAATAATCCACCGACCGAATCGTCGAACAACACGTCGGGGCGCCATGTCCGCCCCGCGCCGGAGGATCCCAGCCATGCCCGTTCCCGCTGACACCCGACCGCGCCCGTTGACGCCGCTGGGCATGCTGGTCTGGTTGGCCGTCGCCGTCGCCGGCGCCGCAGCGGTGGGCGGCATCGCCCTGCACCGCGGCGAGAGCATCAACAGCCTGTGGTTCATCGTCGCGGCCGTGTGCGTGTTCGCCATTGGCTACCGCTTCTACAGCGCCTTCATCGCGGCCAAGGTGCTGGTCATCGATCCGACGCGCGCGACGCCGGCGGAGCGCTTCGACGACGGCCGCGACTTCGTGCCGACCAACAAATGGATCGTCTTCGGCCACCACTTCGCCGCCATCGCCGGCCCCGGCCCCTTGATCGGCCCGACCCTGGCCGCCCAGTTCGGCTACCTGCCGGGCACGCTGTGGATCCTCATCGGCGCCGTGCTCGGCGGCTGCGTGCAGGACTTCGTCATCCTGTTCTTCTCCACCCGCCGCAACGGCCGCTCGCTCGGCCAGATGGCGCGCGACGAGCTCGGGCCGGTCGGCGGCATCGCCGCCCTCATCGGCGTGATGACCATCATGATCATCCTCATCGCGGTGCTGGGCCTGGTGGTGGTCAACGCCATGAAGCACAGCCCGTGGGCGACCTCGACCGTCGCGGCGACGATTCCCATCGCCATCCTCGTCGGGCTGTACATGCGCAACATCCGGCCCGGGCGCGTGCTGGAAGGCTCGATCCTCGGTCTCGCGCTGCTGCTGTTCGCGGTGTGGGGCGGCGGCTGGGTGGACCATCAGCCCGGCCTGCGCGACTGGTTCGACTATGCCGCGCCGGATCTCGCGCTGATGATCATCGCCTACGGCTTCGCCGCGGCCGTACTCCCCGTGTGGCTGCTGCTGGCGCCGCGTGATTACCTGTCCACGTTCATGAAGCTCGGTACGGTGATCGCGCTGGCCATCGCCATCGTCGTCCTGCGCCCGGACATGAAGATGCCGGCATTGACCCAGTTCGTCGACGGCACCGGCCCGATCTTCGGCGGCACGCTGTTCCCGTTCGTGTTCATCACCATCGCCTGCGGCGCCATCTCCGGCTTCCATGCGCTGATCGCATCCGGCACCACGCCCAAGCTGCTGGCCAACGAGCGCGACATGCGCATGATCGGCTATGGCGGCATGATGATGGAGTCCTTCGTCGCCGTCATGGCCATGATCGCCGCCTGTGTGCTCGATCCCGGCGTGTTCTTCGCCATCAACAGCCCGGCCGGCATCGTCGGCGCGGATGCCGCGACCGCGGTGGCGACCATCTCCAGCTGGGGCTTCCCCGTCACCGTCGAGCAGATGGAGGCGCTGGCGCGCGAGATGGGCGAGGCGACCCTGTTCGCGCGCACCGGCGGCGCGCCCTCGCTCGCCGTCGGCATGGCCAGCATCTTCGCCTCGGCCTTCGGCGCCGGCCTGCTGGCCATGTGGTACCACTTCGCCATCATGTTCGAGGCGCTGTTCATCCTCACCACGCTGGACGCCGGCACGCGCGTCGCGCGCTTCATGCTGCAGGACATGCTCGGCAACCTCGTGCCCGCGCTGGGCCGCACCTCGTGGTACCCCGGTGTGCTGTTCACCAGCGCGCTGGTGGTGATGGCGTGGGGCTATTTCCTCTACATGGGCACGCTCGATCCGCTCGGCGGCATCAACAGCCTGTGGCCGCTGTTCGGCATCTCCAATCAGATGCTGGCCGCCATCGCACTGTGCGTGGCGACCACCATCCTGATCAAGTCGGGCAAGGCGCGCTACGTCTGGGTCACGGCCGTGCCGCTGACCTGGCTGGTGACCATCACCTCCACCGCCGCCTGGGAGAAGCTGTTCAGCCCGGAGCCGCGCATCGGCTTCATCGCCCACGCCAACGAACTCGCCACCCGGCTCGCCAGCGGCGCCATCCCGCCCGAGAAGTTCGCCCAGACGCAGCAGCTGATCTTCAACGACCGTCTGGACGCGGTGCTGACCATGCTGTTCCTGGTGCTCACCTGGGTGCTGGTGTTCGACACCCTGCGCGTCTCCCGTCGCGCCCTCGGCGGCCGCATCCACCCGCCGCTGTCCGAGGCGCCGCACGAACCGACGCGACTGGTCGAAGGCTGGGTACGGGACTGAGCCGATGCGCGCGCTGCAACGCCTCTGGCAGATCGCGCGCCGCCTGAGCGGCGACGACGCCTACGAGCGCTACCTGGAACACTGGCGGACCCGCCACGCCGCCGAGGGCGGCCAGCCGCTGTCGCGGCGGGCCTTCTTCAAGGCCGAGCAGGAGCGGAAGTGGAACGGGGTGCGCCGCTGCTGCTAGACGACGCGGGCCCGCGGCCGGATCCGGTCTTTCACTCGAATGGTGCCTACGTAAGACAGGTCTGATTATTGAGCATCACCCAACCGTTGCCACCTGTAGGAGCGGGCTTTGCCCGCGAACGGGTGTATCACCGCCCGTTCGCGGGCAGCGCCCCAGGGCGGCTTCTCGGCGCAAGCGCCTCACCTTCAGCCCGCTCCTACAGAGCCAGGCCAAACGGTTTGCTAAAGATCAATAAGTTGGAGATTGCTTCGCTTCGCCCATAGAACCCCTTCGGGGTTCATTACGGGTACCTTATCCTGCGGATCAAGG
>CAYWKV010000062.1:0-5656 GCA_964458835.1 uncultured Gammaproteobacteria bacterium
GGTCGGAGGAGGAGAGGAACGCGACGTCGGTCTGCCGGAAGCCGAGGCCGCCCTGGCTGACGGGGTCCACCGCGATGCGCCCGGCGTAGTCCGTGTCCTGGTTGCGCCAGTACGGCTTGACGCCGATCCAGCTGAGCCGCACCGGCCCGCCGCCGCGCTGGCTGACGAGGCCGCCGCTGGCGTCGCAGACGGCGGCCACGTCGAGCTGCTTTGCGAGCGCGTAGTCGAGGCGAAACGAGAGGGCGAGCGGGCCGCGCCGGTCCGCGTCGGCGGCCTGGCGGAACACCGGGGCGAAGGGCGAGCTGGCGGCGGCGGAGTACGTGTTAGCGCGGCCGCAGCGCTTTCCGGTGCAGCACGATGTGGTGGCGCGCGGGGGCCGGCGCCGGCAGGCGCTGCCCCTCCAGCGGAAACAGCGCGACACTGACGGGGAACCGCACCGGCTCGGCCTGGCCGCCGAAGGCAGCAGCCCGCTGCAGCGTCACCATGCCACGCACCTCCGCCGCCAGAGGCGCCCCCGCCGCCAGGCACAGGCCGAGGCTGAGAAGGGCGGTTATGGTATGTTTGCCAGCGGGCATGATGTGCTACTGCCGGGTCCATTCCCCGTCGGGCCGGCCGCCGTTCGAGGCGGGGCGGCGGGCGTCGCGGTAGGTCGGCCTGCAACCTCACGTTAGAAAATTTGGAGAAAACAAAAGCAATGATCGTGCCCGGTGACGACAGCCTGGAGCGGCTCCGCCGGCGCCTCGCGGAGTTCGCGGCACGCCGCGACTGGGACCAGTTCCACTCGCCCAAGAACCTGTCGATGGCGCTGATCGCGGAGGCCGCCGAACTGGTCGAGCACTTCCAGTGGCTGACCGAGGCGGCGAGCCGCGAACTCCCCGACACCAAGCTGGAGGAGGTGCGGCTGGAACTGGCCGACATCCTGATCTATCTGGTGCGCATCGCCGACAAGCTCGGCATCGACCTGATCGCCGCCGCCAACGACAAGATCGAACTGAACGAGCGGCGCTACCCGGCCGAGCGCGTACGCGGCGACGCCAGACGGGCCCGGGAGTACCCCCTGGACGACCCCGGCGAGACGTCGGAATCCTGACGTTCCGGCAAAGAAAAATCCCGCCAAATCATATATTCCCGAGTGCCGCGCGGCCTAAAGCAGCGCTCCCCCCAGTCGCTATAAGGCGTGACGCAGGTCGCACCCGGCGCCGGCAGGCCGCGCCGGGGGCACACACCCCGCACTCACGCTTGGAGCGCCCATGAAGGATCACCTCGCCCTGGCGCAGGCCGTCGCCCTGATCGATGCCTGCCCCGATCCCATCCTGTTGTTCGACGCCGCCGACCGCCTGCTGGCGTTCAACCCCGCGGCGCGCACCCTGCTCGGCGGCCAGGCCGATCAGCTGCTCGGCCGCACGGCCGGGGAGATGGACGCCGGTCCGTTGCGCAAGCTGGTGGCCGGGAGCGGCCCGCTGCGGTTCGATGACGACAGCCGGCAGCCGCGCCATTTCACACCCGTCGACCTGGCCTTGCCGGCCGGCGCCGCGGCGGTCCGTGCCCGACTGCTGCGCGACATGTCCGATCGTGCGTGCCTGCAGGCCGCCCTGGATTCCCAGGCACTGCACGACCGCACGACCGGCATCCTCAACCCGCGCGGCCTCATGGTCGCGCTGGAGCCCCAGGTCTCGCGCAGCCGCCGCTACGACAGCCCGCTGGCCCTGGTCATGATGGATGCCTACGTCGAACACGCCGAACCCGCCTTCCTGGTGCAGATGAGCAAGGTGCTCCGGGACGAGCTGCGCTGGGCGGACATCGTCGGCATCAGCGACGGCCACGAATTCATCATCGTCCTGCCCGAGACGCGCCAGGCCGACGCACTCCGGCTCACCGAGAAGCTCAGCGCGCGCCTGAGCCGTGAATTCGACGGCAAGGGCTCGCCCTGGGCAGCCTACGGCGTCGTCGAATGGCAGAAGACCGACAACGCCGCCACGCTGCTGCGACGGGCCCACGCCGCGCTCGACCAGGCCCGTAGCGCACGCGGCGGCGCGGCCGTGGCGCTGTAGGCGGGACATGCCCATAACATCCGAGACGGGACCGGCGGACCGCCGCGGCACGGTAAGCGCCGACGGCCAGGCCCTGACCATCGACGGCATGGAGCTGCGCACCGTCAAGCGCCGCTTCATGACGATCAACAACGACCGTCTGAAGCGCGTCTACCAGGGGCTGCGCGATCGCCAGAAGATCTTCTTCGATCTGCTGCCGCTGCTGTTCCACATCAATCACCCCATGTTGCCGGGCTACCTGTCCAGCAGGACACCGGCAGGAGTCGCGGAATACACCCCCGGCAACCGCTGCATCGAAGCGGCACGGCGGCTCTCCAAGAGCTTCACCTATCAGCGGCGGGCGCAGCGGCGTTTCGACATCCACGCGCTGTACCTCATGGGGTCGAGCGGCACCATCGCCTACTCCGACACCAGCGACTTCGACATCTGGGTCTGCATCCGTCCCGACATGCCGGACGAGGAGCGGCAGGCGCTGGCCCACAAGGCCGAGTGCATCGAGTCGTGGGCAGCATCGCTGGGGCTGGAGGCACACTTCTTCATCATGAACGACGAGGCCTTCCGGCGCGGCGAGATGCAGACGCTGTCGCAGGAAAGCAGCGGCAGCGCGCAGCACCATCTGCTGCTCGATGAGTTCTACCGTACCGGCCTGCTGGTCGCCGGCCGCTATCCGGTCTGGTGGCTGGTGCCACCGCAGTACGAGCCGGTGTACACGCAGTACGTGCACGATCTCAAGCACAAGCGCTTCATCGGGCCGCAGGACACGGTCGATTTCGGCTGCATCGTGCGCATGCCGGCGGGTGAGTTCTTCGGCGCCACGCTGTGGCAGCTCTACAAGGCGGTGTCGTCTCCCTACAAATCGGTGCTGAAGATCCTCCTGATGGAGGCCTACGCCGCCGAATACCCGGCCACCGAGCTCCTGAGCCTGCGCTACAAGTCGTCCGTGTGGCGCGGCGACGTCAATCTGGACGAGCTCGACCCCTATGTGCAGATGGGCACCCGCGTCGAGGAGTATCTGCTGCGGCACAACGAGACCGAGCGCCTCGAACTGGCGCGCCGCTGCTTCTATTTCAAGGTCAACGAGCCCATGAGCCGGCCCGATCGGCCCGGCAACATCACCTGGCGCCGAGAGGCCATGCGCGAGCTGGTCACCGCCTGGGGCTGGTCGGACGCGCATCTGCTCATGCTCGATTCGCGCCGCACCTGGAAGATCCACCGCGTCCTGGAGGAACGCCAGGCACTGGTCGAGGTCCTCACCCAGAGCTATCGGGCGCTGTCGGATTTCGCCCGCCGCCACAGCGACGGCATCGCCATCGACCCGGCCGATCTGAACCTGCTCGGCCGGCGCCTGTACGCCGCCTTCGAACGCAAGGCCGGCAAGGTCGAGATCATCAATCCCGGCATCTCCGACGACCTGATGGAGGAGCGGCTGTCACTGCACCAGGTGCGGGGCGGCGAACCGGGCTGGGCGCTGTTCCGCGGCGACGTGCGCAGCGGCGACACCCAGGGGCAGCGGCCGCTGAAACGCGCACACAGCCTCATCGAGGTGCTGGCCTGGTGTCATTTCAACCGTCTGCTGCACCCCTTCGCCAGCATGATCAGCCTGCATCCCGACGACTGCGACATCAGCAGCTGGGAGCTGCGTTCGGTGACCGACTGCCTGCAGCAGCTGTATCCCAACGGCCTGCTCGCCGAGGCGGCGATGGCCGATCTGGCGCGCCCGGCGCAGGTCCGCCAGGCGGCGCTGTTCATCAATCTCGGCATCGACCCTATGGCGGCGCTGACGCGCGAGGGCATGCAGCTGGTCAGCAACCGCACCGACGCGCTGAGCTACGGCGGCCGCTGGGAGAACCTGGCGCTGACCTTCGAGCAGATCGCCGTGACATCCTGGCAGGAAGTACTCACCGTCCGCTATGCCGGCGAGACGGCGCTGCCGGACTGTCTGTGCGACTACCTGGCCTGGGCGCCGCTGGCGGCCGGCCACCGGCCCGCGCCCATGGCCTGCTTCAGTTTTTCGTCGACGCGCGGTGCGCCCATCGCCCACCGCGTGGAGGAAGTGTTCCGCAGCGTCATCGACTGGTTCTACGGCGGCGCGGCAGGCCGCAACGGCCGGTACGTCCTTCAGGTGGGCCACGACCATTTCGTTCTGCAACCGGAAAACGACGTGCCCCGCTACCGGCGGTTCGCGAATCTGACCGCGCTGCTGAACCACCTCGGGGAGCCGCAGGAGAATTTCAGCGCCGTGCGGCTGGACGGCCAGACGCTGGCCGAGACGCCGCTGGGATCGGTATTCGCGGCCAACCGTCCAGGCTGCGTGCAGCTGTTCTATCAGGTGCAGGGCGACCAGGCGACGGTCTACGTGATCGACGAAAAGGGCTCGCTGTTCCACCAGCAGGTCGCCTTTCACGACAACCTCACGCTGCTCACGCAGTTCCAGCGCTTCCTAGAGAAGGTACGGCACCGCCGCGGCTTCCTCGACCCCGACCGGGGCGGCAGGAGCGACGGTGACGACATCGAGTACTACCAGATCGTGCAACGCAGCGGCGACGCGCCGCGGCTCGAGCGGCAGAACATCAGCCCCTTCCGCCAGTCGCGCAGCTATTTCGGCGTGCAGGTCATCGGCGATCTGCTGGAGGAGAACCGCACGGTCTTCACCATGTACTGCAACGATCAGGAATTCTCCACGCTGGAGCACGGCGACCGGCTGTTCGAGGTGGTGGCGGGCTACGTGCTCAGCCAGCGCGCCAGCGGTCAGCCGTATCCGATCTACATCACGGATATCGACCTGGCCCGCGGCCTGCTCGGCGCCGACAGCGGCCAGGGACTGCAGACGGTGCACTTCCTCAACTACAAGAAACGCATCGAGGCCCGCCTGAATCAGGCGCTGGCAAAGCTGTGAGGCGGGTGGTCGAGCGCGATGGCTGGCGTGATGACCGGCAGGAGCGGGCCTGTCCGCGAGCGGTCCGCACAGGCAATGGTTCGCGGCCACAGGCCGCTCCTGCACGCAGCGCCTGACAGATTGCACTGTGCGTCAAGCTGCACCTCGACACATTCGGCATGCCGAAGTCGGCAAAATGGGCAGCACACGGGCTGCAAAACCCACCGCATCCCCACCCGGGTGTGTTTCCGTGGCCGATACACCCCGGTCGCGCTAATCCTTGCGTCGCACCCGTTCGAGAATGGCGCGCAGGTCCCGTTCCCAGCGTGCAAACAGCGCGCTCAATGCGGGATCGCCGTAGGCCGCGCTCAGGTCGGTCGGGTTGGCGGCGGCGAGCAGCGTCTCCTCCGCCTCCGCGAAGATCGCGATCTGCAGCGGCAGATGCGGGATCAGCTCGGGATAACGCGCGCTGAGATCCCGGATCTCAGCGGGCTTGCCGAAGAACACGACGCGGTATTTGTCGGTCTCGTAGCCGAATTCGGTCAGGCCGATGTCCACGCGCTGGACCCGCGACAGTGTGTAGCCTTCCGCACCGATCGCCTGCTGCAGCAGCAGCATGGTCTCCTCGAACGGCTCCGAGGAACGCACCATCAGCATGTCGTCGGCGGCGGGCGCCGCCGCCGCGCCCCCCCGCCGCAGGCCCCCCAGCCGGCGCCGGCCCAACGGGCAA
>CAYWKV010000062.1:5666-14625 GCA_964458835.1 uncultured Gammaproteobacteria bacterium
CCTCCGCCCCCACCCGCCTGGCCGCCCCCCCCGGCCCCGCGCACCGCACCACCCCCCGGCCGGCGGCGGCGGCCGCCGCCGCGACGACCCACAGCAGCAGTCCCGCCAGCAGGCGCCGCGCATACGTCATAGGGTCGCCTCCTCCAGGATCTCCGTATAGAGCCTGTACATCTCGTCACAGGCCCGGTCCAGCTCGGCGTTGTTGAACAGATGGCTGAGCCGCTTGGGGTTGATGCTCATGACCAGGACCTTGCCGTCCCGCTCCACCACGGTGACGCGGCAGGGCAGGAACAGGCCGACGCGCGGGTCCAGCGCCAGGGCGTCGTAGAGAAACTGGAAGTTGCAGAAATAGACCATCACCTGACGGGTGTTCACCTCGTCTTCCGGGAACAGCCCATCCTCCAGGTGCTGATCGCGGATCAGCCGGAAATTCTTGCCGACCGCCGCGCGTTTCACCGCCTCGACCGTCTCCTCCAGCCCGTAGGGTGATTCCATCACCAGCATGGCCGGCTCCGGTTCGGCCGGCGCTGCGGCGGCCGCCGCCGTTTCGAAGCTGCGCACATAGCTGACCAGGTCGTCGATGTCGCGCTCCGTGAGGCCCTGCTCCAGGAACGACACCATGGGCGTGCCGGCGCGCCCGTTCATGAGCGTCGCCTTGATCATGGCGTCGGTGGCTGCCTGCAGGAAACCGGGGTTGTCGAGGGCCGGCGCGATGATCGGCAGGTCGCGCGGCCGCGAGAAGGTCACGCCGGTGCCACGGCCGCCCTGGCCCTGCTCGCCATGGCAGACGGCGCAGTGTTGCGCGAACAGTTCGGCGCCGCGCGCGGCGTCGCCGGCGACGCGCGCAGCGGGGAAGCGCGGCGGCGCGGTGTCACCGTGCTGCCAGCCGCGTACGTGGCGGACGATGGCGGTGATTTCGGCGTCGCTCAGGCGTGTGAACGCCGGCATGACGCGGCCCGGCCGCCCCAGACGGATAGTGCGCTCCAGGTAGGCGTCGTCGACGCTGGCCAGGAAGGCCGGCAGGGCCAGCGGCACGCCCACGCCGCCGGTGCCGGACTCGCCGTGGCAGACCGCGCAGTTGCGCGCATACAGGAGCGCACCGTCGGGTGCGGCGGACACGCCGCCGGCCAGCAGGCACAGCACGATTGTCAGCAGGCGTCGGGCAAGGATTTTCACGGCGGATTTTTCAATGACTGTCGAAGCCGTGGCCAGTATGGTGGGCGATGTGAGGAGTGTCGTTGATGTATATCAACCTGCACGGCGATCAGGCAGGTTGGCTGCACATTCACTGCCGTGCCATTACTGTTGCCCCGGAAATGCCTACTGCAGCCGCGGAAGTACACGGAAGACAGGACATGAAACCGCGTCGCGAGCGCCGCCCCGCTACCCGGCAGATGACCTGGTCTGCTCTGTGAAGCCTATGGCCCTGTCCGGGTTTTTTCGCGTGCTTCCGTGGCGAATGCGGTTGTGAGGACCAGCGCTCGCGCAATGCGTCAGCCCGCGGCGAGCCGTGCGTCCAGCCATGCGCGGATATCGGCGATCTCCTCCGCGCACAGCGTGTGCGCCATGCGGTAGGCGCGGAATTCCACCTGGCAGCCCAGCGCGGCGAGCCGGTCGCGGCTGGCGGTGGCCAGCGCGAAGGGCACCACGGGATCGTCGCTGCCGTGCGCCATGAAGACGGGCGCGCCGCGATTCGCCGCCGTCATCTCGGCGGGTAGCGCATCCGGCAGCGGCACGTAGCTCGACAACGCCAGGATGCCGGCCGGCGGCCGTGTGCAGGTCAGGCCCGCCTGCAGGACGATGGCGCCGCCCTGCGAAAAGCCGGCCAGCACGATGCGTTCGGGGGGCACGCCGCGCGCGATTTCCGCCTCGATCAGGTCGCCGACGGCCGCCACCGAGGCGCGGATACCGGCCTCGTCGGTGTCGCCGGCGATGTCCATGCGGCGGATGTCGTACCAGGCCCGCATCACGTAGCCGGCGTTGATGGTGACCGGCCGGCGCGGCGCGTGCGGCAGCACGAAGCGCACGCCGCGTTCGATCTGGCCCAGTTCGGGCACCAGGGGTTCGAAGTCGTGGCCGTCCGCGCCCAGCCCGTGCAGCCAGATGATGCTGGCCGTGACCGCGACCGGCGGTTCGATGATCAGGGATTCCAGAGGTTCGTGCGGCATGCCCGGCATCCTACCGGAGCCTCACGCCCGGCGGCCAGTGCGGCTTTGCCACGGGCGGCGCTTTGCGCTAATGTCGCGCGCAATCCGCGCCCCCTGAATGCACACCCTGGACTCGCACCCATGTCCCGACTCCGCCCGACCCTGCTGCTCCTGCTCGGCCTGCTCGCGGCCGCCGCGCTCTCGACCGCCGGCTGCGGCCAGAAGGGCGACCTGTATCTGCCCGACCGCAGCGGGGGCGAACAGACGGAGTGAGCGGCCGTGGCCGGACCCGACCCCGAAACGCGCCGCGCTCCCGGCGCACCACATCGCCCAGGCAGATCCGATGGACCACTTCAACTACCGTGATGACCGGCTGTACGCCGAAGACGTGCCGCTCGAGGACGTCGCGGCGCGCTTCGGCACACCGACCTACGTCTATTCGCGCGCCACGCTGGAACGCCACTGGCGCGCGTTCGACACGGCGCTGAGCGGACGGCCGCACCTGATCTGCTACGCCGTGAAGGCCAATTCCAACCTGGCCGTCCTCAATCTGTTCGCGCGCCTGGGTTCCGGCTTCGACATCGTCTCCGGCGGCGAGCTGGAGCGCGTGCTCCAGGCCGGCGGCGATCCGGGGAAGGTCGTGTTCTCCGGCGTCGGCAAGAGCGCCGCGGAGATGCGGCGCGCGCTCCAGGTCGGCATCCGCTGCTTCAACGTCGAATCCGAACCCGAACTCGACCGGCTGAACGCGGTGGCCGGCGAACTCGGCGTGCGCGCGCCGGTGTCGCTGCGCGTCAACCCCGACGTCGACGCCGGCACACACCCCTACATCTCCACGGGATTGAAGGAAAACAAGTTCGGCATCGACATCGCGATCGCGGACGAGGTCTACGCGCGCGCCGCCGCCCTGCCGCACCTCGACGTGATCGGCGTCGACTGCCACATCGGCTCGCAGCTCACCCAGGTCACGCCCTTCGTCGATGCGGCCACGCGTGTGCTGGCGCTGGTCGACCGGCTTGCGGCGCGCGGCATCGCCGTCCGGCATTTCGATCTGGGCGGCGGACTCGGCATCCGCTACCGCGACGAACAGCCGCCCGAACCGCGCGACTATCTGGCGCCGATATTGGCGGCGATCGGCGACCGCGACGTGGAGATCCTGCTCGAGCCGGGCCGCGCCATCGTCGGCAACGCCGGCGTGCTGCTCACCCGTGTGGAATATCTGAAGCACACCGGGCACAAGGACTTCGCCATCATCGACGCAGCCATGAACGATCTGCTGCGGCCGGCACTGTACGGCGCCTGGCAGGCGATCATCCCGGTGCGTCCGCGCACCGACCGGGCGCCGCGCATCTACGACGTCGTCGGGCCGGTGTGCGAAACGGGCGACTTCCTCGGGCAGGACCGCGAACTCGCACTCGCCCCCGGCGATCTGCTGGCGGTGCGCTCGGCCGGCGCCTACGGCTTCTCCATGAGCTCGAACTACAATTCCCGACCCCGCGCCGCCGAGGTGATGGTCGACGGCGACCGGGTCCACACCGTGCGCCAGCGCGAGACCCTGGACGACCTGTGGCGCGGCGAACAGGCGCTGCCGTAGGGGCGCGCACCGTGCGAGCGCGGACACAACCCTGATAGCCACGAAATCCACGAAACCCACGAACACTGCCGAGGGTTTTCTATGAGAATTTTTCGCGGGTTTCGTGGATTTCGTGGCCAATACGCTGTTCTCATCGCCGTCGTGATGAGGGTGGGATTCACATAATGGACCGCATTCCCGAACCCGAGCTGATGGACGACCCCGCGCAGGCGCTGGCCTATGCGCGCGCGGACTTCGAGCAGCCGCACAATCAGTTCGTCGCGCACTTCCGTTTGTGCTTTCCGGACTGGAATGGCGCAGGGCACGTCCTCGACCTCGGCTGCGGCCCCGGTGACATCTGCCGGCGCTTCGCGCAGGCGTTTCCCGACGTTCACGTTCATGGCGTCGACGGCGCCGCGGCCATGCTCGCCATCGGCCGTGATGATCTGCGCGCGGCCGGACTCGATCAGCGCGTGCAGCTGCACAGGGGCTATCTCCCCGGCGCCGCACTGCCGCGCGAACGCTACGACGCGGTGGTCTCCAACAGTCTGCTGCATCACCTGAACGATCCGCAGGCCCTGTGGCAGGCCGTGCTGCGCCACGCCGCGCCCGGCGCGCCGGTGTTCGTGATGGACCTGCGCCGACCGCAGAGCCGCGAGCAGGCTGCGAAACTGGTGGCGCTCTACGCCGCCGGCGAACCCGATGTACTGCGCACGGATTTTCACAACTCCCTGCTGGCCGCCTATCGCGTCGATGAAGTCGAAGCGCAGCTGCGCACGACCGGCATCGATTGGCTGCGTGTGGAGGCGATCGGCGACCGCCACCTGACCGCCCAGGGCCGAAGGCCGCAGCCGTGAACGGGTTCCGGAATCCCTCCGCTGACCGCATCCGCGCCCTGCTGGCCGAGATCCGGACCATCGCAGTCGTCGGCCTGTCGCCGCGCCCGAATCGGCCGAGCTTCGAGGTCGCGCAGGCGATGCAGGGATTCGGCTACCGCATCGTGCCGGTGCGGCCGGCGGTGGACAGTGTGCTGGGCGAGCGGGCCTATCCGGATCTGTACGCGCTGCCGGAGCCCGTCGATCTGGTCAACGTGTTCCGCAACCCGCGCGAGATCGCGCCCATCGTCGATGCCTGCATCGCGCTGAAGCTGCCGCGGCTGTGGCTGCAGGACGGGGTCGTCAACGGTGTCGAGGCGCTGCGCGCGCAGGCGGCGGGCATCGAGGTGGTCATGGACCGCTGCATCTACCGTGATTATCTGGCATTGAGAAAAGCCTGAAACACGCAGGCGCCGAAGGCCTCAACGCGTAGGGTGCGTCGGTGCAGCGACACACCGTGACACGGGGCCCGGTGCGCCAGGCTGCGCCTCGACACACCCTACAGGTGACAGTCTTCATCGTGCGCCTGCGGCGCCTGCGTGTTGATATTTTTTATTGCGGCCGCTTTGCGGCGCTTCGGCTTTCGGGCAGACTGTCGGCATGCTCCTCAGCTTCACCAAGATGCACGGCCTGGGCAATGACTTCGTCGTCATCGACGGCGTGCGCCAGCAGGTGTCGCTCACACCGGATCAGGTGCGCTTCCTGGCCGACCGCCGCCGCGGCGTCGGCTGCGATCAGGTGCTGATCGTCGAGCCGCCACGGAGCGCGGGCGTGGACTTCCGCTACCGCATCTTCAACGCCGACGGCGGCGAGGTGGGGCAGTGCGGCAACGGTGCGCGCTGCTTCGCGCGCTTCGTGTTCGAGGAGGGACTGACGGCCAAGACGCGCATCCCGGTCGAGACCGCCGGCGGCCGCATGGAGCTGGAACGGCTGGACGATGGCCAGGTGCGGGTCGACATGGGCGTGCCGCGGCTGGTGCCGGCCGAGATACCCTTCGACGCCGCCGCGCCGGCGGCGCGCTACGCGCTGGAGGTGGACGGCCAGGCAATCGAGATCGGCGCCGTATCCCTGGGCAACCCGCATGCGGTGCTGGTGGTGGCGGACGTGGCCGCGGCGCCCGTCGCGACGCTCGGCCCGCGCATCGAGCGCCACGTCCGCTTTCCCGAGCGCGTCAATGTCGGCTTCATGCAGGTGCTGGCGCCCGACCATGCGTGCCTGCGGGTGTTCGAGCGCGGCGCTGGCGAGACCGAGGCCTGCGGCAGCGGCGCCTGCGCGGCGGCAGTCGTCGGGCAGCTGCAGGGGCTGCTCGGACCGCAGGTGCGCATGACCCTGCGGGGCGGCGATCTTGTGATAAGCTGGGCCGGCGTCGGCGCACCGGTGTACATGACCGGTCCGGCGACCCGCGTCTTCGAGGGCCAGATCGAACTATGAACACACAGCGACCCCTGGACTCCGACCCGGCCGCGGCCGACATCTCGGCCGAGCAGGTGGAGCAGTATCTGCGCACCCACCTGGAGTTCTTCAACGAACACCCCGCGCTGCTCGCCGGCCTGCGCATCCCGCACGCGGCTGGACCGGCGGTTTCCCTGATCGAACGCCAGGTGAGCGTGCTGCGCGACCAGAATCAGCAGTACAAGCGCAAGCTCATGGAACTGGTGCAGGTGGGCCGCGACAACGACGCCCTGCACCGCAACCTGCACCAGCTGACGCTGGCGCTGATGCGCGCCGACAGCCTGGACGACGTGGTTGCGCGCGTGCACGGCAACCTGCGCGACGACTTCAAGGCCGATGCCGTGGCCCTGCGCCTGGCGCGCCTGCCGGCGGACTTCCAGACCGACACCTGCACGCTGCCGCTGGATACGGCCGACCCGGCACTCGCGGTCTTCGCGCCGTTCTTCCGGGCCGTGCGGCCGCTGTGCGGCCAGCTCAAACCCGAACAGCTCGCCTTCCTGTTCGGCGAACAGGCCGAGGCCGTCGCCTCGGTCGCGCTGCTGCCGCTGGGCGTCGAGTCCGGGCTCGGCATGCTGGCCATCGGCAGCCACGACGAACACCGTTTCCATCCGGCCATGGACACCCTGTTCCTGCGCTGCCTGGGCGAACTGGTCGCCTGCGCGCTGACGCCGTATCTGGAACCCGCGTCGGCGGCGTGAACCGGCAGACGTTAAATGCCTTCAACGCGAAGGCGCGCGAAGGAACATCAAAAGCCGGTCGGCCACGGAAAACACGAACGTTATGATTGCGGGCCGGTATGGCGAAGCTGCAGCCCGACCGATGCAGCCGGTGCCGGGGCATGGCCCTGCAGCAGCACGCACCGCACACGTCCGTGCGTTCCGTGGCCATGGTTTCCCTTCGCGTGCCCCGTCTTCATCCTGGGGCGCCTTCGCGTTGGAGGTTTTCAGATCATGCATCCCGCCGCACGCGAAGACCTCGACCGCTACCTGAACCATCTGAGTCAGGAGCGACGGCTGTCGGCGCACACCTGCGCGGGCTATGCGCGCGATCTGCGGCATCTGGCCGCCTTCTGCGACCGCCAGGAGCGCGCGGACTGGCCGGCGCTGACCGCCCACGACCTGCGGGCCTACGCCGCGGCCTGCCACCGCGAAGGCCTGTCGGGCAAGAGCATCCAGCGGCGGCTGTCGGCCGCACGCGGGTTGTTCGACTATCTGCTGCGCGAGGGCCGCGCGGGCCACAACCCGGCCCGGGACATCCGCGCCCCGAAGGGCGCACGCCGGCTCCCGGCCGTGCTGGACGTGGATCAGATGGCGCGGCTGCTGGACCTGCCGGCCCGGGACCCGCTGGCCGTGCGTGATCTGGCCCTCATGGAACTGCTGTACTCCTCCGGTCTGCGCCTGGCCGAACTCACCGGCCTGGATCTCCCGGCCCTGGACCTCGCCGGCGGCCTGGTCACGGTCACCGGCAAGGGCCGCAAGACCCGGGTGGTGCCGGTGGGACGCCGCGCGCGAGAGGCGCTGACGCGCTGGCTCGGGGTACGACCCGGACTCCTGCCGCCGGGCCGCGACGAGGCGGCGCTGTTCCTCGGCCGCAACGGCCGCCGGCTGTCGCCCCGCGCGGTCCAGCAGCGCCTGGACCTCTGGGCGCGCCGCCAGGGCCTCGATGGCCGCGTCCATCCACACCGCCTGCGACACTCCTTCGCCAGCCACCTGCTGGAATCCAGCGGCGACCTGCGGGCCGTGCAGGAGCTGCTCGGTCACGCCGACATCAGCACCACCCAGATCTATACGCATCTGAATTTTCAACACCTTGCCGATGTCTACGACCGCGCCCACCCGCGCGCCAGGCGGCGGTCGAAGTAGGTCCAGTGCGTCCGGCGCAAAGACGCGCCAGAAAAACCCGCTATGGCCACGAAATCCACGAAACCCACGAAACCCACGAAACGGGTGTACCAAGGCGATCGCTGACAGAGCCCCACGCCGCTCGGCAGACGCCGGCCCCGGAGCGGCCGTCAAACCTGCCGAGACAGGGCGAGGCCGCGCAGCGGTCGAAGGTGCCCTGGTGCACATATTCACCGGGTCCTACCGAGGGGATAGGGGGTTTCGTCAATGAAGGTCTTTGGATGTTGGCGGCGTTACATTTCGCGGGTTTCGTGGATTTCGTGGCCATAGCGGGTTTTCCCTTCGCGGTGAAATCTGCCTTTCCTCATGCCCACTGCCGGAAATCCCTGAAATTTCCGACTGCTGCGCCGCGCGGCGATGGTGTAGAATCGGGCGCCTGTCTGCAGCGCGGGGGACTCCAGTGGAACAGTTCGACGGCACGACGATCCTCTCGGTACGGCGCGGCGACAGCGTGGTCATCGGCGGTGACGGTCAAGTCACGCTGGGCAACACCGTGCTCAAGGGCAACGCCCGCAAGGTGCGGCGGCTGTTCCAGGATCAGATCCTGGCGGGTTTCGCCGGCGGCACGGCCGATGCCTTCACGCTGTTCGAGCGCTTCGAGGCCAAGCTCGAGAAGCACCGCGGCAACCTGACGCGCGCCGCCGTGGAGCTGGCCAAGGACTGGCGCACCGACCGCATGCTGCGCCGGCTGGAGGCACTGCTGGCGGTGGCCGACCGCAACACCTCGCTGATCCTCACCGGCAACGGCGACGTGGTGGAGCCCGAGCAGGGCATCATCGCCATCGGCTCCGGCGGGCCCTTCGCCCAGTCGGCCGCGCGCGCCCTGCTGGAGAACACCGAGCTGCCGGCGCGCGACATCGTCGAGCGCAGCCTGAACATCGCGGCCGACATCTGCATCTATACGAACCGGAACCTGACCATCGAGGAATTGAGCTGAAGGTATTGAGGGGCTGGGGTCTGGGGGCTAGGGACTAGCGAATCCAAAACCCCATGCCCAGCCCCTAGTCCCTAGCC
>CAYWKV010000063.1:0-14365 GCA_964458835.1 uncultured Gammaproteobacteria bacterium
GCTTCGCTTCGCTCGCAATGACGGTACGACGAATTAATCAGAGGTTCCTTAAGTCGACCCCCGATGGCCCGCTTTTCGCAAAAGCATTTTTCCGTGTTGTTCCGTGGATTCCGTGGCCACAAGGGTTTTGCTTTTACGCCTCACTCCTCACTCCTCACTCCTCACTCCCACCACAAACTCAGCCACGGCACGTAGGTGACGACCAGCAGCCACAGCAGCATGATGGCGAGAAAGGGCAGGGTGGCGACGAACAGGGACAGGATCGGCCTGCCGAAGCGCTGGCAGGCGATGAACAGGTTGATGCCCACCGGCGGCGTGCAGTAGCCGATCTCCAGATTGGCCAGCAGGATGATGCCCAGATGCACGGGGTTGACACCGAACTGCAGCGCCAGCGGCAGGATCAGCGGCGTCAGCACCACGATGGCCGAGAAGATGTCCATCACGGCGCCTACCGCGAGCAGCAGGAGGTTCAGCAGCAGCAGGAATTGCAGCGGGCTGTCGATGTTGCCGCGCATCCAGTCGAGCAGGTGCATGGGCAGCTGGGCATCGATGAGCAGATTCGTCAGCCCCATGGCGACGCCCAGGATGATGAGGATACTGCCGACCAGCACGCTGGTCTCGCGCAGCACGGCCGGCATCTGCTGCGGTGTCAGACTGCGGTGGATGACGGCCTCCAGCAGCAGCACATAGGCGGCCGTGCCGGCGGCCGCCTCGCCCACCGTGACGTAGCCGCCGAAGATGCCCCACGCCACCCCGATCGGCAGCAGCAGGTCCCATACGCCTTCGCGCAGCGCGCCGCGCAGCGCCGGCAGCTCGAAGACCTGGCGCGGAATGGCGTGGCGGATGCCGATCGCCATGCAGAACAGTCCGACCAGGACCAGCAGCAGCAGGCCCGGCAGCGCGCCGGCCAGGAACAGGTCATCGATGTTCACGCCGGCGACGATGCCGTAGAGCAGCACCGCGAGGCTGGGCGGAAACAACAACCCGATCGAACCGGACGAGGTCAGCAGGCCAAGGCTGAAGCGCTCGCGGTAGCCGACGGCCAGCAGCATGGGGAACAGCAGCCCGCCGAGCGCGAGGATGGTGACGCCCGAGGCGCCGGAGAAGGCGGTGAAGAAGGCGCTCGCCAGGAGTGCGACCGCGGCGATGCCGCCGGGCAGCCAGCCGATCAGCGCGTTGAACAGACGGATCAGGCGCTGCGGCGCGCCACCGGCCGCAAGGATCACGCCGGCGAAGGTGAACAGCGGGATGGCGGTGAGGTTGGGCGAGGCGGCCAGCCGGTGCAGTTCGATGATGAGCACCGCCGCATCGAGGCCGGCGTCGCGCGCGGCCAGCAGACCACCCGCAGCGAGCGCGGCGAACAGCGGCAGACCGAGCAAGGCGAGCAGGGCGACGAGCAGGACCAGCGCAAGCGTCATCGGGCGGGGTGCGAGGACGGGCCGAGCAGGGCGCCCAGCAGAAAATGCGCGACCAGCAGGCCGAAGCCGGCCGGAATGACCAGGTTGAGCAGCACCTGCCAGTGTTCGTGCCCGCCGGCGTAGCGCCAGGCATCCAGCCAGAAGCGCATCGCCGCATCGGTGAGCAGGGCGCAGACCGCGGCGCCGACCAGCTGCAGCGGGCGGTAGAGACGATCGAGCCAGGCGTCGCTGAGCCAGGCCGAGACCACGTCGATGCGGATGTGGCGGGAGGCGTCGGCGGCCAGCGCCGCGCCGAAGAACATGACGTACAGCACCAGCTGCCGCGTGAGCGCGTCGACCGCCGGCAGGCCGGTGCCGAAGCCGTTGCGCGCGACGGTCTGCGCGAGCGTCAGCGCCACCAGCAGCAGCAGGCTCAGGCCGGCGACGAGCGTCTCCAGGCGGGTCAGGCCGCGCCGCGCCGCCTCGAGCACGGCGGCGATGCCGTACGGATCCTCAGTGCGCATGCGGCGCCGTGCCCACATCCGGTGCGGCGGCGTCGCGTCCGTCGGCCCGTCCCGAGCGCAGCTGCTGCAGCTGCGTCCAGGTGCGCGCGTAGAGCGCACGCGGGATGTAGCCGTCGGCCGTCAGCGCGGCGGCGGCGCGGTCGCGCAGGCCGGTCAGCTCGCGCCAGTCCACGGATTCCGGCTGCATCACGACCTTTATGCCTTCCTCTTTGAGTACCTCCAGGCTGCGGCCGTTGTCGGCGCGCGCCGTCTCGATGAGTTTCCGGCCGGTGTCGCGGCCGGTCTCCTTGAGCAGCGCCTGCAGGTCGGCCGGCAGGCTCTCGAAGAAGCGGTTGGAGACGACCAGCGCGCCCATGCCGGTGGTCATGGGGACGTTGGTCATGTAGGGCGTCTTGGTGAACCATTGCAGGGCGATGGCCGCCAGCGGCGTGCAGTACACCGTGTCGATGAGCCCGGTGGACAGGCTGGTGAACACGTCGGTGATGGACAGCGGCACCGGCGCGAGTTCGCCGGCGCGGAACAGCGCCTCGCCGAGGGCATCGCCCTGCCACAGCCAGATGCGGCGCTGCTTCAGGTCGTCGAAGTCCTCGATGGGATGCTGGGAGAAGAAATACACCGAGCCGACCTCCATCCAGCCGAGCAGGCGGTAGCCGCGCTCGCGGAAGCCCTGTTCGAATTCCGGTGTGAAGGCCTCGCGCAGGGCATCGACCTCGGCCGTGCTCTCGAACAGGAACGGCAGCTCCAGCACGCGTGCCGGCGAATACATCTGCCCGATGCCGTAGCCGGTGAAGGCGCCGCCGTGCAGCTGCCCGAAACGCATCTTCTTGATGACGTCCGGTTCGTCGCCCTGCACGCCGCCGGGGTAGAACTTGAACTCCAGCCGGCCGCCGCTGCGTTCCTGTACCGTCCGGCCCCAGTCCTCCAGGAGGTTCATCCAGGTCGAGCCGGGCGGGGCGAGGGTGGCGAACTTGAGCGTATATTCGGCCGCGTTCAGGTTCGAGGTCAGCAGTGCGAGCCCGCACAGCAGCGCGACGATCAGTCTGTTCATCAGAACCACTCCGATTCCTTGCTCAGCAGATGGCGCGCGCGCGCCTTGGCCACCTGATTGACGAAGGCCATTTCCGGAAAGAGATCGTCCGGCGCGGCCAGCACCGCCGTCAGGCGGGCGTGGAAATCCCGCTGGTCCAGCTGCTGGCGGGCGAGAAACTCGGCGCGCAGGACGTCGGCGATCAGCAGCCGTCCGCCGCTGGCGGCGCGTGCCCGCTCGAAATGGCGCGCGGCCCGGTCGGGGTCGCCGCCGAGCATGGGCGCGCGTCCGCCGTAATAGACGCCGAAGAACAGGTGCGGTCCGCCGTAGTAATAATTCCCGTCGAGCGCCAGCACGCGTTCCATGATGCGGGCCGCGCGCGCCAGCTGGGCGATGCCGCGTGGATCGGTGCGGTCGACGTCGGTGCGCTTGGCCAGGCAGGAGGCGGCCCAGAACAGCGCCGGGACCTGGTGCGCGCCGGCATCCGCCAGCGCCTCGTTCAGGACGTCCTGCGGCGCAGCCTCGACGTCGGCCCCGAAGCCCTGGCTGCGCAGCGCCGCCGCGGCGTGCTCCAGGCAGCGGGTGTAGAGGGCCGCCGCGCGCGCCGGGTCCTCCAGCTCCACGAAGCTGTAGCTGTAGCCGTAGAAGCCATGCGCCGCATACAGGCGCAGCGCGGCGTTGCCGGGGTCCTCGAGGGCCATGCCTTCGAGCATCTTCAGCGTGGCCGGGATGGCGCTGCGCGCGAGTTCCAGGTCGGTCTCGCGGTTCATGGCCTCCAGGCCGCCGCCCATCAGCGGCATGGCGCCGCGCACGACCAGCTGGCCGGTGCTGCAGCCGCCGGCCAGCAGGACCAGCGACAGCAGCGCGGCGGCGCGTTTGGACCCGATACGGACCCGGATGCGGGGCGGGGTCGTCGTCATGTGCTCCTCCAGGTGCGGTCGCCGGTCTTGTTGTATTACGCGCCGCAGCCGAAAGCTACCTTAACGCATTCCCGGGACGATCCATAGGGCGCGCACGGCTCTAGAACCTATCGCAACATTGCAGATCGGGCGTCCAGGCAAGGCGCGGGGCCCCCAATAGTTATCGGGAGGCGCGGAGCCTACCCGCAGCCTGCCGCTTGCGCGGCCCCGCACCGGCGCAGGTCCCGCAACACCGCATGGGCGGTGGAGATGCATTTTGAGATAGGTTCTACGCGAGCAGGTGCCGGAGCACGCCTTCGTACATCCGCGTCAGCCGCTCGAGCTCGTCGACGGCGACGCATTCGTCCACCTTGTGGATGGTCGCGTTCACGGGGCCGAGTTCGACCACCTGCGCGCCGGTGGGGGCGATGAAGCGGCCGTCGGAGGTGCCGCCGCCGGTGGACAGTTCCGTCTCCAGGCCGCTCACCTCGCGCACGGCGGCCCGCACCGCCTCGACCAGCTCGCCGGCCGGCGTCAGGAAGGGGGCACCGGAATGGAACCAGTCGAGCCGGTAGTCGAGGCCGTGCCGGTCGAGCAGGGCGTGCACGCGCTGCTTCAGGCCCGCCTCGCTGCTCTCCGTGGAATAGCGGAAGTTGAACAGCACCTCCAGCGTGCCGGGAATGACATTGGTGGCGCCGGTGCCGGCATGGATGTTGGAGATCTGGAAGGTGGTCGGTGGGAAGAAGGCGTTGCCTTCGTCCCAGACGGTCGCGGCGAGTTCGGCCAGCGCGGGCAGGGCGCGGTGCACGGGGTTGTCGGCCAGATGCGGATAGGCGACGTGACCCTGCACGCCGCGCACGCAAAGCGTGCCGGACAGCGAGCCGCGGCGGCCGTTCTTCACCACGTCACCGGCCTGGCCGACGCTGGACGGCTCGCCGACCAGGCACCAGTCGATCTTCTCGTTGCGCGCCTCCAGGGTCTCGATGACTTTCACCGTGCCGTCGGTGGCGATGCCTTCCTCGTCGCTGGTGATCAGGAACGCCAGCGCGCCGCGGTGGTCGGGGTGCGCGGCGAGAAAGCGTTCGCAGGCGGTGATCATGGCGGCGATGCTGCCCTTCATGTCGGCGGCGCCGCGGCCGTAGAGCAGGCCGTCGCGGATCTCCGGCCGGAACGGGGGCGAGGTCCAGGCGCTTTCCGGGCCGGGCGGCACCACGTCGGTGTGGCCGGCAAAGGCGAGCAGCGGGCCTTCGCTTCCGCGCCGCGCCCACAGATTGGTCACCTCGCCGAAGTTCATGCACTCCAGGCTGAAGCCGAGCGCGGCCAGGCGTTCGCCGACGAGCCGCTGGCAGCCCTGGTCGTCGGGAGTCACGGAGGGCCGTGCGATCAGTTCGCGGGCCAGTGCGAGGGTGGGGGACGCCGGATCGAATGTCATGGGCAGCCTTTGAACAGGGATTGGTAGCGGTCGGCGTCGAAGCCGACCTCGAGGTGCCCGCCGGATTCCAGGACCGGGCGCTTGATCAGGGTCGGTTGTTCCAGCATGAGGGCCGCGGCGCCCGCGGCATCGAGGCCTTCACGCCGTGCCGGCGGCAGCTGGCGCCAGGTCGCTCCCTTGCGGTTGAGCAGCGTCTCCCAGCCGGCCCGTTCGATCCAGGTGGCGAGCGTTCCGCGGTCGAGGCCGTCCCTGCGGACGTCGTGAAAACGGTAGGCGATGCCCCGCTCGTCCAGCCAGCGGCGCGCCCGCCGGATGCTGTCGCAGTTGGGTATTCCGTAAATTTTTACAGGCATTTCATGTCCTTGCGCGCATTTCCTCGGCGCGCCGCAAAGCTATTATCCCGTACCGGGCGGCGGCGGAAAAGCCGTTGAATTTCAATATAAAGCACCGGGATCGCCAGCCGCTACCCTGGGCTGGGAGAGCCGCAGCCGGACAGGCCGCGGACGCACGGATGGCCGAAAACGACAACGCAAGCTGGTGCCGGACGCGCGATGCCCCGATCCCCCCACATCATCCCGACAGCGGCGTCCGCGGACCCGCTCGAACGCCTCCTGAGTGCGGCCCCCACAGTGCACTTCCGCATGGCCGCGGCCCCCGGCGACCGCCTCATCTGGATCAGCGCCAATCTGGCCAGCCTTACGGGGCACGATCCGACGGACGCGCTGACCCCGGGCTGGTGGGCGGAACACCTTCATCCCGACGACCGCGAGCGCGCGCTCGCCACCTTCGCCCAACTGCCCCAGCGTGGCGAGCTGCAGTGCGAATACCGCTTCTTCTGCCCGGTCTCGAACGGCTATCGCTGGCTGCGCGACCACCGCTGTCTGCATGCCGCGGGAGCGGGCGAGGCCGTGGGTTCCTGGCTCGACATCACGGAGCTGCATGGCCTGCAGGCCCGGCTGCACGAGCGCGAGCAGCTGTTGCGCAAGATCATCGAGACCGAGCCGGAGTGCGTGAAGCTGCTCGATCCCGACGGCAACATCCTGGAGATCAACCCCGCCGGTCTGGTCATGCTGCAGAGCGACGACCCCGGCGACGTCATCGGGCGGCCGGTGGAGCGCTTCGTCGCGCCGGAATACCAATCGCGGCTGCGTGCCGCCACGCAGCGCGTCGCCTCCGGCGAACCGGCCATTCTCGAAATGGAGATCGTCGGGCTGAAGGGCCGTCGGCGCCGCGTCGAACAGCATGCCGCCCCGCTGTACGGCCACGATGGCCGCATCCGTTCCATCCTGGCAGTGGTGCGCGACATCAGCGAGCGGGCCGATGCCGAATCGCAGGTGCACTACCTGGCGCACTACGATCTGCTGACGGGCCTGCCGAACCGCGCGCTGTTCCGCGACCGCCTGCTGCAGGCCATGGCCCAGGCGAAGCGCTCGGACACCCTGATCGCGGTGATGTTCCTCGACATCGACGACTTCAAGGATGTGAACGACACCCTCGGACACGCGGTCGGTGACCAGCTGCTGAAGGAGATCGCCCAGCGCATTCGCTCTTGCATGCGTGAATACGACACCGTGGCGCGCTTCGGCGGCGACGAGTTCGGCATCATCCAGACCGACGTGCAGACGGTCGAGGCCGCGGCCGACCTGGCCGAGCGTGTCCTCGGCATGCTCGGCGAGCCATTCCACATCGAGGGCCATGAAATCCACAGCGGCGCCTCGGTGGGCATGACCATCTATCCCTTCGACGACGCCCAGGCGGACGCGCTGCTCAGGAACGCTGACATGGCCATGTACAAGGCCAAGCGCGAGGGCCGTAACCGCTTCCAGTTCTACGTGGCCGAACTCAACGAGATGGTCCAGCGCCGGGCCGCGCTGGAGCGCGATCTGCGCATCGCGCTGCAGAAGCAGCAGTTCCGGCTGCACTATCAGCCGCAGCTGGATCTCACCACCGGCAGGATCGTCGGCGTCGAGGCGCTGCTGCGCTGGCGGCATCCGGAGCGCGGCGAGATCTCGCCCGCGGAATTCATCCCGGTGGCGGAGAGCAGCGGGCTCATCATGCCCATCGGCGACTGGGTGCTGCGCACCGCCTGCCGCGAGGCCCGCACCTGGCAGGACGCCGGCCTGCCGCCGGTGCGCGTGGCCATCAATCTGTCGGCCATGCAGTTCCGCCATCGCAATCTGCTCGACACCATCACCGCCGCGCTCGCGGAGAGCGGGCTGGAGCCCCGCTGGCTGGAGGTGGAACTGACCGAGAGCCTGATCATGCGTGACGTGCGCGCGACCATCGACACCCTGCAGCATCTGCATGAGCTGGGCGTGCAGATCGCCGTGGACGATTTCGGGACGGGCTATTCCTCGCTCAGCTACCTGACCCGTTTCCCGGTCAGCAAGATCAAGCTCGACAAATCCTTCGTGCGCGATGTCGACAAGCGGGACGGTGCCGCCATCGCCCGCACCGTCATCGCCCTCGGCCACAGCCTGAACATGAAGGTCATGGCCGAAGGCGTGGAGACGGAATACCAGCTGCGCTTCCTGCGCGAGCACGCCTGCAACGAAGTGCAGGGCTACTACTTCAGCCGCCCGATGTCGGCCGGCGCCATCCAGCGCCTGCTGCGCGGCGCGCTGCCCGAACTCGAGGCGCGCGTGCTGGGCTGAGGCGGCTAGGGAACCTCTGATTAATCCGTCATTGCGAGGATGCCTAGACCCGGAGGGTGAGGTACCCATGATGAAGCCCGCAGGGCTTCTATGGGCGCAGCGACGCGGCAATCTCCAAGCTGTTGATCTGCCGTCGAAGGAGATTGCTTTACCGAAGGGTATCCTTTAGGGCGCTTCGCTCGCAATGACGGTACGACGAATTAATCAGAGGTTCCCTAGATGACACGGATTGAGGGAACGGCCTCATGGTGTCGTGCTGTAGATAAAGCCGAATAATGGCCTTGTCCGTGTTTTTCCGTGTGCTTCCGTGGCGAATACGGTGTTTGGATGTATGGGACAGCGGTGATTGCTTCTGGGGCGTTTCGCGGCCATGCCGCCTTCCGTGCCGTTCCGTGCACGCCCACGGCCGATAGCCTCGGTCACGGATTGCCGCGCACGATCAGCACCACCCCGGCCATGATCAGCGCGCCGCCGAGCAGGGCGCCGGGATTGAGGTGGCTCTCCCGAAACAGCAGCCAGGCGAACAGCGCGACGAAGCCCGGATAGGAGATCTCGATCAGGCTCGCCAGGGTGGCGTTCTTCGCGTCGATGGCCGCGTACACCAGCACGGCCCCGGCCACGCTGGTGAGTGCGGGCGCCAGCAGGAGCAGCCGCGAAGGCCAGTCGGCGGCCGCCAGCACGCCGACGTCGCCGCGCAACTGGCGCGCGAACAGCGGCACCAGTGCCAGGACCGGCAGTGTGGTCAGCACCAGCACGCCCGGCAGCGACAGTTTCTTCAGCGCCTGATCGACCAGTGGATAATGGATGCCCCAGACGAGGGCGGCCGCCAGGGCGGTGATATACCAGGGCATGGCGATCATGGCTGTTCTCCGTCGTTGACCGTCACTGAAGGCAGATGAATCCCCGTCGACGCAAAGACGTTCAGCCGCGCAACCGCCAGGTGGGTGCGTCCGCGACGTCGATGAGGCCGTGTGTCAGCAGCCAGGCGCGTGCATCCTCCGCGTCCCGGGCGAACCAGTCCGCGGTCGAGCCCAGACGGAAACTGTAACCCCAGGCGTCCATGTCCCGCATCAGACGGGCGTGACCGACGCCGGCCAGGCGGCCGGCCAGCAGGATCTGCAGGTAGCAGACGCCGTTCTCCTCGGCATAGTCGCCGCCGGCGTCGGTGTGCAGGGCGTTGCGCCGGACGGCGTCCATGCAGACGTAGTGGCAGGCCTCGTGCAGGATGGAGTGCACCGGCGTGTCGGCGCGCGCGAGCACACGGTCACCGATCAGACCGGCCTCGCTGCCGCCCCAGAAGCTGCCGGGGATGGCGGCATCGGCAGGGACGATCTCCAGACGCAGGCCGTAGTTACCGAGCAGTTCCTGCAGCGCATCGGTATCCATATCGCACAGCATCAGAACCGGCGATGCGTTCGGTACGGGATTGGACATGGAATTGGACATGGAATTGAACCGCCAAGACGCCAAGGGCGCAAGATGATTTGAACCGCCAAGACGCCGAGAAAGATATTTCTGAACCGCCAAGGCGCCAAGACGCCAAGAAAACCTTGATAAAGGTTTTCTGTGGCTACGGGAGGCGACAGCAAGGCTCCGCTGCCGGCGGTTCATGGATCCGCAGACGCCGGCAGCCGTAATCTTTCTTGGCGTCTTGGCGTCTTGGCGGTTCAAGTCATCTTGGCGCCTTGGCGGTTCAGAAATATCTTTCTTGGCGCTCTTGGCGCCTTGGCGGTTCAGAAATATCTTTCTCGGCGTCTGGGCGGTTCAAGTCATCTTGGCGGTTAAAAAATCAGATCCCGCGCAGCAGTTCGTTGATGCCGACCTTGCCGCGGGTCTTCGCGTCGACCTTCTTCACGATCACCGCGCAGTACAGGCTGTATTTGCCGTCCTTGGAGGGCAGGTTGCCGGACACCACCACGGAACCGGCCGGGACGCGGCCGTACAGCACCTCGCCGGTCTCGCGGTCGTAGATCTTGGTGCTCTGGCCGATGTACACGCCCATGGAGATCACCGAGCCCTGCTCGACGATCACGCCTTCGACGACCTCCGAGCGCGCGCCGATGAAACAGTCGTCCTCGATGATGGTCGGCGCGGCCTGCACCGGTTCCAGCACGCCGCCGATGCCGACGCCGCCGGACAGGTGCACGTTCTTGCCGATCTGGGCACAGGAGCCGACGGTCGCCCAGGTGTCGACCATGGTGCCGGCATCGACGTAGGCGCCGATGTTGACGTAGGAGGGCATGAGCACGGCGCCGGGCGCGATGTAGGACCCCTTGCGCGCCGCCGCCGGCGGCACCACGCGCACGCCGGACTCGCGGAACTGGCGCGAGTTGTAGTCGGCGTACTTGGACGGCACCTTGTCGTAGTAGTTGGTGAAGCCGCCCTTCATGAAGCTGTTGTCCTCGATGCGGAACGACAGCAGCACAGCCTTCTTCAGCCAGTCGTGCACCACCCACTTGCCATCGATCTTCTCCGCAACACGCGCCTGGCCGGCGTCGAGCCGGTCGATCGCCTCCAGCACCGCCTCCTTGACGTGCGGCGCCGCGTTGCGCGGCGTGAGGTCAGCCCGACGCTCGAACGCCTCTTCGATGGTGGCCCTGATGTCGCTCATGTTCGATCTCCGTTGTTGATGCTTGGAACTTTTACCGCAAAGGACGCAAAGGCGCGCGAAGAACATCGAAAACATGATGGCCACGAAATCCACGAAACCCACGAAAAGGATTTATGTTTACACCCATTAGCTTTCGTGGGTTTCGTGGATTTCGTGGCTATATTAGGTTTTCCTTCGCGCGGCTTTGCGTCCTTTGCGGTAAAAGTTGGTTCTCACAGGCCCTCCACATACGCCCGGATGCGCTGCGCCGCTTCGATGCATTCCTCCAGCGGGGCGACCAGGGCCATGCGGACGTGGTCGCGGCCGGGGTTGATGCCGTGGGCGTCGCGCGACAGGTAGCTGCCGGGCAGGACGGTGACGTTCTGCTGCGCGAACAGGCCGCGCGCGAATTCGGTGTCGTCGACGGGCGTGCGCGCCCAGAGATAGAAACCCGCGTCGGGCATGCGCACGTCCAGCGCGCCATCGAAAGTATTCAGCACGGCGGCGAATTTCTGCCGGTAGAGTTCGCGGTTGTCGCGCACGTGCGCCTCGTCCTGCCAGGCGGCGAGGCTGGCGGCCTGGGTCGCGGGCGGCATGGAGCAGCCGTGGTAGGTGCGGTAGCGCAGGAAGCCCGCCATGAGGTCGGCGTCGCCGGCGACGAAGCCGGAGCGCAGGCCCGGCAGATTGGAGCGCTTCGACAGGCTGTGGAAGACCACGCAGCGGCGATAGTCGGTGCGGCCCATGGCCGCGGCCGCGGCGAGCAGCCCGGTCGGCGGGGCGGTCTCGTCCGGATAGAGTTCCGAATAGCACTCGTCGGAGGCGATCACGAAGTCGTGATGGTCGGCGAGTCCGATGAGCCGCTGCAGGGCGGCGGTGTCGAGCACCGCGCCGCTGGGATTGCCGGGCGTGCAGATGTAGACGAGCTGGCAGCGCTCCCAGACCTCCGCCGGCACGGCGCCGAAGTCGGGCCGGTAGCCGGTCCCGGCGGTGGTGTTCTGGAACCAGGGCTCGGCCCCGGCGAGGAGGGCGGCGCCCTCGTAGATCTGGTAGAAGGGATTGGGCATCACCACCCGCGGCGCACGGCTGCGATCGATCACCGCCTGGGCGAAGGCGAACAGCGCCTCGCGGGTGCCGTTGACCGGTAGGACGTGCCGGGCCGGATCGATGCTGCCGGCGGGCAGGGCGAAGCGCCGCACGAGCCATTCGGCCATGGCCGCGCGCAGCGCGTCGCTGCCGCGCGTGAGCGGGTAGCTGGCCAGGCCGTGCAGATGACTGATGAGCTGCTCGGCCACGAAGTGCGGCGGCTGGTGCTTGGGTTCGCCGATCGACAGGTTCACGTGCGGCAGCGCCGCCGGCGGTGTGATGCCGGCCTTGAGCCTGGCCAGACGCTCGAACGGGTAGGGGAGCAGGCGCTGCAGGTCGGGGTTCATGTGACGGCGAGTATACGCTGGGTCTTGAGCAAGGCGTGCCCGGGTGTAGGACCGGACTCTGTCCGCGAGCCGGCGCGGCGGGTGTTCGCGGCCGCAGGCGGCCGCTGCGCCGGGGTACCGCGTGCGGCGGGCTGCAACACGGCGGCAAACCCATTACCATGCGCCGAAATCCGAAGAGCCGCGATTATACGGGAAGCCGTGACCTTGACCAAACCCGCCGCCGTCCTGCTGCCCGTCCTCAGTCTGCTGCTCGCCGCGACCCTCTGGGGCATCATCTGGTATCCCTTGCGTCTGCTCGAGACGGCCGGTCTGGCCGGGCTGTGGACGACGCTGATCATCTACGCGGCGGCCATGCTGCCCGGCCTGGTGCCGCTGCTGCGGCGTTTCGGCGAACTGCGCCGGCAGCCGCTCGCGCTGGCGGTGCTGGCGCTGGCAGCGGGCTGGTGCAACGTGGCCTTCATCCTGGCGGTCCTCGAGGGGACCGTGGTCCGCGTGCTGCTGCTGTTCTATCTTTCGCCGATCTGGGCCGTGCTGCTGGCCTGGCTGGTCCTGGGCGAGCGCTTCGCCGCGCGCGCGGGCTGGGTCTTCGCCCTGGCCCTGACGGGGGCGCTGATCATGCTGTGGGATCCGGCCATCGGCCTGCCCTGGCCGAGTGAGTCCGGCGACTGGCTGGCGGTTTCGGCGGGCTTCGGCTTCGCGGTCAGCAATGTCATGGTGCGGCGCGTGCAGCGCGTGTCCGTGCAGGTGAAGACGGTGGTGAGCTGGCTGGGCGTGCTGGCCATCGCCGCGGTCTGGCTGGTGCTGGCGGGGGAGGCCGCACTGCCGCCGGTCGGCGCCGGCGCCTGGCTCGGCGCGCTGGCGCTGGGCGGCGTCGGCATCGTGATCATGACCCTGTCCGTGCAGTACGGCGTGACCCACATGCCGGTGCACCGCTCGGCGGTGATCCTGCTGTTCGAACTGGTGGCGGGCGCCGTGTCCTCCAGCCTGCTGACCGACGAGGTGATCCATGCGCGGGAATGGATCGGCGGCGGCCTGATCATCCTCGCCGCCTACTGGGCGGCCCGCCTGCACGCACACGACTGAAGGCATGCCGATCCTGCGCGTCCATCACGCCAGTCTGATCGTCGCCGACACGGCACGGTCGCTGCGCTTCTACCGCGACCTGCTCGGCCTGGCCGTCGATGCCGCACGGCCGGATCTCGGCTATCCCGGCGCCTGGCTGTGGGTCGGGGACCAGCAGATCCACCTGCTGGAGCTGCCCAATCCCGATCCCGTTGCGGGCCGCCCCGCCCACGGCGGCCGCGACCGGCACCTCGCGCTGCTGGTCGAGGACCTCGAGGCGCTGGCGCAGGCGCTGGAGGCGGCCGGCGTCGCCTGCACCCGCAGCCGCTCCGGCCGCGCCGCGCTGTTCTGCCGCGATCCGGACGGCAACGCGCTGGAACTGATCGAAGCGGCCGGATAAGCGCCGCGGCCGGTCACCCGCCGGTAACCATTTTTGTACCAATTGATACATTTCCGCATAACTTCACACATATCTGCGCGCTAGGTTGGCCTCGTAGGAAAGAAACGGCATGCCTGGAGGGGGTATTGCCGTACGGAGGAAATCCAACAAATCCACCAACTGAGTGCGAGGATCTAACAATGAAAAAAGCGACTATTGCGTTGGCAGTACTGGCGGCCGCGGTCGGCGGCAACATCGGCGTGGTGAATGCGGGGACGATCGGCATCACCGGTGATGGCTGGGACGGCACTTACTCACTGACCCTGTATAACGGGCTGAATGGGGCTGTGCTCGGAACGAGCACCACCAACCCCAACAATGCCTGGAGCTTTAACTTCACTAGCGGCAACTTCAGCATGGATGGCGGTACGTTATCCACCGGTTTTACCTACTTACCCGCAAGCGGCGCACTGACTGACAACGGCGACGGCACCTATACCGCCTCCTATGCCTTCGGTTTCGGTCCCGCCCCGGCGGTTGCCACCACCACGACTTGGGATATCACCCAGAGCGGCAACACCATTACGTTGATCACGCTCGATACCGAATCTGACGGCATCCCCGGCACCAGCTTCACCAACATGTTCGGCACTATCTCCCCGGTCATGAATGGCAGCGCGGTGTCCGCCGTACCGGTGCCGGCCGCGGTGTGGCTGCTCGGTTCCGGTCTGATGGGTCTGGTCGGGGTGGCGCGCAAGCGCAAGGTGCCGGCCGCGGTCTGAGCGGATGTATCCGATAACCATGTTGTGCTGACACGAGAAGCCCCATCGGACCGATGGGGCTTCTTGATTTCGGGGGCGTGTGGTCGCGGCCGGGTGCGGGCTCTAGGGGTGCCTGCACGGGAGAACGAGACGGCGGATGCCTGTGGCGGCCGGTAGGCCCCGCGACATCACGCTGCCGCCGCGACGGGC
>CAYWKV010000064.1:0-10560 GCA_964458835.1 uncultured Gammaproteobacteria bacterium
TGGCCGGTTGCGGCACGCAGACTTTATCAGGGCAATCTGAGTCCAAACTGCTGCTCTGAATCAAAAAGCAGACATGCTTATGGGATTGGGAGCCGACGTCACGATCTTTGAAGTCCGGTCAGGGGCGAAAGGGTCAACAGAGCGGCGAGCTTCGGTCGAAAGCACATCGCCAGCTGCGAATCTCGAAGGTACGGCTGTACTGTAGGTGGACCTGTTGCTCTGCCAAGAGTTGTAGTGACTTCACGCACGACAGACGGGACTGGCTTCCAGGTAACGACTTTATTCCGACCAGGTCTCGTAGCCGCTGCTTCGTAGTGCATCCAGGCAACAACGCTATTTTTTCATATTGATCTTCAGGAACGGGAAAACAGCAGATTAGGTAGGCGTAAGGTAACGGCCTTATTCCCCTCCCATCAGGGGGATGCTTCGGCGGCTGAACTCAAACGCGGGCCCTCCCATCACACCCGGAACTCCGTCTTGACGTACACGTCCGTGATCCGCTCCCCGTCCCACACGTAGCAGTAGTGCTTGCCCTGCACCGCCGGGCGCAGGACGCGCGGCCGGAACACCGCGATGCACTCGCCGCCGGGGTCGCGGACGCTGCTGTAGTGGATGCCGTTCGATCCGGCGGCGCGGAGCGCGCGGGCGAAGGCCTGGGCAGGACCGTAGCGGGCGGGGTCGGGCGCATAGAGGTCCGGCCGTTCGGTCTGCAGGCCGGCGATGTCGTGCAGGTCGGCATCGATATCGGACGCGTAGCTGCGCATGTCGATTTCGAGCGGCGGCTCCCGGGTGGCGGCGAGGAAGCGCGCGCGGTGAAAGCGCGTCTCGGCGACGGCCGTGCCGATGGTCCGGGCGGCGTAGTACACCCCGTAGCTGCCGTCGGTGAAGCGGCTGCCCTGGCCGTTCAGATGCGTGAAGGCCGCCATGATCGGGGTGGTGCCCGGCCCGTAGAGCCGGTCCTCCGCGGGCACCCGGGCGAGTTCGCCCAGCTCTTCCCGCAGGCGGTCGTTGGTCAGTCCCTCGATCTCCAGCACGATGTCGAGATCCGCCGCGCTCGCCACCCGGTCGAAGATGCCGACCGGCGGGAAGCGGCTGGATACCAGCCGCCACGAGGGCTGCCAGCGCGTGCGCCGGACCGCCGGGGTCATGACCAGCCGCGCTGGGCGTCCAGGTATTGCCGGACCACGTACAGATCCGCCACGTTGCCGGACAGCATCCGGTCGAGTGCCGGCCGCCCGCCGAACGGCGGGGCGTCGTTGGGGCGGCGGATCCAGGTGTCCGCCGATTCCGGCCTCGGCAGCAGAATCTGCAAGGCCTTGTAGATGCCGAAGATGTAGGAGAGCCGCTCCAGCTTGTCCCGGGTCAGGCGTGCGCTTTCGGGATCGCGCTTCCACTTGAAGAAGGTGCTGCGGGTGCGCTCGTCGAAGCCCAGCAGGGTCATGGCCTGCTCGGTGTTCAGCTGCCAGGCCGCGGCGATATTGAAGAAGGTGCGCAGGGCGGCTCCGGCGGTCCCGATCGGGTCCTGGGCGAGCTTCTCGACGGTCGTGCCGTTCATGGTGCTGTACTCCGCGTGGCCTGGGCTGCCTCATCGATGAGTACAATATAGCACTTAATGCTTAATTATGTATCAATACACACTTCGCCCCGGCGATCGGCCAGCCCGCCCTCCGGCCCGGCCCCGGAAAGGGTTTGTTTCGCCGCGGCGAGGCGCTAGCATGCGGGATCACGACGGCCTTTCTTTCCCGGGTATCAGCCATGGTCACCGCCATCATTCTCATCAACGTCGAACGCCACAGGGTGAACGAGCTCGCCGAGCAGCTGGCCGGCGTGCACGGGATTTCCGAGGTGTATTCGGTCAGCGGCAATTACGATCTGATCGCGATCGTGCGGGTGGAGAGCACCGATGCGCTGGCGGAGCTCGTGACCGGGCATCTGCTGAAGTTCGACGGCATCGAGAAGACCGAGACGCTGCTGGCCTTCAAGGCCTATTCGCGCCACGATCTGGAGGCGATGTTCTCGCTGTAGACGTGCGCGGGCCGTGTCGCCGGGAGGCGGCGCGGCCCGCCGGCGGCTATTCCTGTTCCGGCAGATCCGCCGGCGTGCGGTCGGGCGTCTTGTAGCCGTGGATCATGGCCGACACCAGCCCGGCGCGCTCCTTGATCTCCCCCACCACCACGGCGAGGATGTGCAGCACCGCCGCGCCGCTCAGCACGAAGAAGACGATCTCGTGGATCTCGATGTAGGGCTTGCGGAACGCGCGCATCGCCTCCCAGGCCGCCGGATCCACCATGTCCTTGCTGCCCGGGATCAGCGTCGCCGGATCCACGCCCGGCGCGGCCACCCAGCCGGCGATCCAGCCGCCGAGCGGCGGGTAGTAGATGTCGGTGCCCGCCAGCACCAGCCCGGTCACGGCCTGCGTCGCCAGCAGCACGAGCAGCACCAGCACCATCAGCCGGCCGAGCGGGTTGTGGCCCAGATAGCGGCGCGGCTCGCCGCCGCCCAGGCTGCGCAGATAGGCGCCCAGTTCGCCGAAATAGCCGGGCCCGAAGGGCAGCGCCGCGCCCCAGCGCGCGTAGCGGCTGCCGACGAAGCCCCAGAGGAAGCGCCAGATCAGATTGAGGGCCATCACGTAGCCGACCCAGACGTGGAAGGTCTTCAAAAAGACCTTGGCCTCGGCCGAAACGCCCAGCGCCTTGCCGTTGTAGATGATCAGACCGATGCCCAGGAGCAGCAGCACGGTCGTGAAATTGACCCAGTGGAAAATGCGCACGGAGCGGTCCCATACGCGGTAGGTCGTGGTTGCGGGTTGTGCCATGGCTGTGCGCCTCTCTAGGTGGACCTGCCGGACAGGCTAGCGGTGCCGGCTTAACTCAAACTGAAAATCACGTCCTGGTTGAATGAGACTCACGTGAGCCCGCTGGGGCCACGGAACGACACGGAAAGTATTCCTCCTTCCGTGCGGGGGCTTCCAGGTTTTTACAGTAGGCCCTTTTTTCCGTGTCGTTCCGTGGATTCCGTGGCCACTTCTTTGAAGACATCGGCTTAAGGAAGTGCCATTTGCGTCCCGGTTGGACTGTTGCCGGGGCTGCGCTGCCGGCATGACACGCCCGCACGGCATTTCGGGTATCCTGGACGCCCCACTCCACGCGGACCCCGCTCATGCCAGACCTCACCGTGCCGCCCGGCGCCGACCCCCTGCCTTCGGTGCGGACCATCGCGCACCTGGTCTACGCGCTGCACGCCGTCGCCATTCTGCTCGGCCTCGCCGGGGCCACCACCGTGATCGGCAGCTTCGTGGGCAGCCTGCCGTCCATCGTCGCGGTGGTGATGAACTACGTGAAGCGCGGCGACGCGCGCGGCACCTGGGCGGAATCCCACTACCGCTGGCAGATCCGCACCTTCTGGTTCGCACTGCTGTGGCTGGTGGTCGCCCTGCTGCTGATTCTGACCATGATCGGCGCCCCGATCGGCTTCGGCGTGCTGGTCGCGGCCACGGTGTGGCTGATCTACCGCATCGCCCGCGGCTGGTTGCGGCTGCTGGATCGGCAGCCCATGTACGTGTGAACGCCCTGCCCGGGCCCGCGGCGTTTGCGCATCATCGCCGCCGTGCGGCCGCGAGCTGCATGACCTGCGTCAAGGCAACCATCACGGCCGCCCGTGGGGCCAGGATAAAGCCGTTATAAGTATTTGTTTCTTAATATGATTGGACCCGGACCGCGAAAAATGATATTGTGCAAATCCTTTTTTGGGCGGCGCATCCCTGCATGAGTGTCGAGCATCCCGCATCCCCCGGCCCGTCGCCGGCTTCGGCCGACGCGGCGCGCGACCGGCAGGCCCGCGCGGTGGTCCAGCAGTTGCGCATCGTCTACCGCGCCATGCAGGAGCATTCGCGCTGGGTGGAGAAGCAGTGCGGCGTGAGCGCCGCGCAGCTGTGGGCGCTGTGGGAACTGACCAACCGGCCGGGGCTGCGCGTGTCGGAGCTTTCGCAGGCGCTGTCGCTGCACCAGTCGACCACCAGCAATCTGCTCGACAAGCTGGAGAAGAAGGGCCTGGTGGAGCGGCGCCGCGGCGGCCCCGATCAGCGCGTCGTGCAGGTCTTCGTCAGCGCGGCCGGCGCGGGCCTGATCGCGCGCGCGCCGCGACCGGTGCAGGGTGCGATCTCCGCGGCCCTGGCACAGCTGCCGGACGCCGAGCTGGCGCGTTTGACCGAGGGTCTGGCGGCACTGATCGGCCGCATGGAGGGCGCCGACCGCGATGCCGCCCTGCAGCCGATGTCGGGCGGGGTCTGAGTCCGCGCCGAGCGTATTCATTTTCGAGATGTGACACGGGAGACAATAACCATGAGCAAGGACATGATGTTCTACTGCATACCCCAGCAGGCCTACATGGCCACCAGCAACTGCGGCCGGCTGCGCAAGCGTCCGGTGGGCAAGGTGCCGGCGGGCACCCAGCCGAAGCTGCGCGCCTGCGAGACCTGCGAGATGTATCCGCTGGTCGACACCCGCAAGGTGCCCATGGTGAGCCTCGCCGACTACCTCGGCGGCCGGCGCCCGGACGAGGTGAATCTGCAGTCCGCGAGCGCGCGCAAGCTGCTCCGCGAACACCTGCCGCGGGAAGCCGTCTAAGCCGGCCGCCCGATCTCCTGCGGCCGCCGGTCTGTTCGGCACGCCGCCGGCACACCGCAGGATAACGGGCACCGCATCGCATCTGCACCGAGGAGTCCCGGGCTCCGGCCTGCCGCCCCGGGGCCGATCCGCATGGTGGAGCATCTGAGTTCTTCCACACAGCCGCGCCCCCTGGTTTTCGGGGAGGTCCTGTTCGACTGCTTCCCCGACGGCCAGGAGGTCATGGGCGGCGCGCCGTTCAACGTCGCCTGGCATCTGCAGGGCTTCGGCGCCCGGCCGCTGTTCGTCAGCCGCATCGGCGAAGATGCGCGCGGGGCGCGCGTGCGCGCCGCGCTGGGCGCATGGGGCATGGACGACAGCGGCCTGCAGCGCGACGGCCGCCTTCCGACCGGCGTCGTGCGCATCGCCCTGGACGGCACGCGGCACAGTTTCGACATCCTGCCCGACCAGGCCTACGACCACATCGACCGCGCGGCGGCCGTGGCGGCGGCGCGCTCCGTCACGCCCGCCCTGCTCTACCACGGCAGCCTCGCCACCCGTACCCCCGTGGCGCGCGACGCGCTCGTCGGCCTGCGCGAGGCCGGTGGGGTGCCGGCCTTCGTCGACATCAATCTGCGCGCGCCCTGGTGGGAGCCGGCGCGGATCGAGCCCCTCATGCGCGGCGCGCGCTGGCTCAAGCTCAACGACGAGGAGATCGCCGCGCTGCGGCCCGCGGCGCGCACGGCCGACCCCGGCGGCGCGGCGCTGGAGGCGGCCGTGCGGCTGCGCGCGGAGCTCGGTATCGAACGCGTGATCCTCACCTGCGGGGCGGCGGGCGCAAGCTACGTGGAAGACCGGGTCGTCTCCGGCCGGCCGCCGCCGGTGCCGCGGCTCGTCGACACCATCGGCGCCGGCGACGCCTTCAGCGCCGTGACCCTCCTCGGCCTGCTGCACGGCTGGGATGCGCGGACCTCGCTGGAGCGCTCGCTCGCTTTCGCGGCGCGCATCTGCGGCCAGCGCGGCGCGACGGCGGCGGACGCCCCGCTATATAAGGAGTATCGGGAGGCCTGGGGGCTGTGAACCCGAAAAACCCAGTCCGCCACGGCAGCGCCTGGGGGCGCCGACATGAAACCGTGTCGCGAAGCCTCGGGCCGGCGCTGGGCGGGTGAGGAGGTTTGTGGTATGAGACGCCTGATCCCATCGCTGTGTTTCCGCGCGGTTCCGTGGCCAATACGGTTCCTGGCATGAACCACGCCGACGGACGCTATCTGGTGCTGATCAGCCTCCACGGCCTGTTGCGTGGCCGCGACCCCGAGCTCGGCCGCGATGCCGACACCGGTGGTCAGATCAAATACGTCGTGGAGCTCGCGCGCGCGCTGGCGCGGCATCCGGACGTCTGGCGCGTGGACGTGCTGACGCGGCGGGTGATCGACCCCAAGGTCGCGCCTGATTACGCCGAACCCCTGGAGCCGCTGGCCGACCGCGCCTTCGTCGTGCGCCTGCCGTGCGGGCCGCGCCGCTACCTGCGCAAGGAAGTGCTCTGGCCGTATCTCGACAGCTTCACCGACCATGCCCTGCAGCACCTGCGCCGTATCGGCCGGGTGCCGGACGTCATCCACAGCCACTATGCCGACGCCGGTTATGTGGGCAGCCGGCTGACCGCGCTGCTCGGCGTGCCGCTGATCCACACCGGCCATTCGCTCGGGCGCGAGAAGCGCCGCCGCCTGCTCGCGCAGGGCCAGCGCAAGGATGCGATCGAGGCCCAATACAACATGAGCCAGCGCATCGAGGCGGAGGAGTTGACGCTGGACCACGCCCAGCGGGTGATTGCCAGCACCCAGCAGGAGGTCGAACAGCAGTACGCCAAGTACGCCAACTACCAGCCGGGGCGCATGGACGTGATCCCGCCGGGCACCGACCTCGAGCGCTTCCATCCGCCCGCGCCCGGCGACGACGATGCCGCCGTGGAGGCGGCGCTGGCCCGCTTCCTGCGCCATCCGGACCGGCCGCAGATCCTGGCGCTGTCGCGCGCCGACGAGCGCAAGAACATCGCCGCCCTGGTCGAGGCCTACGCCACCCAGCCGGGGCTCCGCGAACGCGCCAACCTGGTCGTCGTCGCCGGCAACCGCGACGACATCCGGCAGCTGGAGCGCGGGCCGCGCACGGTGCTGACCGACCTGCTGCTCGCCATCGACCGCCACGACCTCTACGGCCACGTCGCCTACCCCAAGCACCACGCCGCCGCCGACGTGCCGGCCTTCTACCGTTGCGCCGCGCGCAGCCGCGGGGTGTTCGTCAATCCGGCGCTCACCGAGCCGTTCGGACTCACGCTGCTCGAGGCGGCGGCCAGTGGCCTGCCGCTGCTGGCGACGCACGACGGCGGACCGCGCGACATCCTGCGCAACTGCCGCAACGGCCGGCTCATCGATCCGCTCGACGTGCGCGCCATGGGGCGGGCGCTGGCGGGCATGCTCGCCGAACCCGGCAACTGGGACCGCTGGGCGCGCAACGGCATCGCCGGCGTCGACCGTCACTATTCCTGGAAGGCGCACGTCCAGAAATACCTCAAGCTGCTCGACCGCCTGGAGGGCGGCCGCCGCGCCCGGCGCCAGCTGCATTTCGGGCGCAGCCGCATGCCGACCATCGGGCGGATGATCGTCTGCGCGCTGGACAACACCTTGCTGGGCGACGACGCTGGTCTGGCCGCCTTCCGTGCGCTGCTCGAATCGCGCCGTGACCGCGACCGCATCGGCTTCGGCATCGCCACCGGCCGCTCGCTGGCCGATGCCCTGCGGCTCATCGAGCGGCACCGTCTGCCGCACCCCGATCTGCTCATCACCTCGGTCGGCGCCGAGATCCACTACGGCCACAAGATGGTGCAGGACCAGGCCTGGGCCCGCCACATCGATTACCGCTGGGATCTGAAGGCGCTGCGTGCCGCGCTGCGCGGCCTGCCGGGCCTGAAGCTGCAGCCGAAGCAGGAGCAGCACCCCTTCAAGCTGAGCTACTTCATCGACCCCGCCAAGGCGCCGCCCGTCCGCCGGCTGGTGCGCCATCTGCGCGAGCGGGATCTGCACGCGAACGTGGTGTTCTCCCGCCACATGTTCCTGGATCTGCTGCCGGTGCGGGCCTCGAAGGGCCTGGCGCTGCGCCACGTGCTCGGCCGCTGGGGCATCCTGCCGGACGCCGTGCTGGTCGCGGGCAGCTGCGGCAGCGACGAGGAACTGCTGTCCGGCAACACGCTCGGCGTCGTGGTCGGCAACTACAGCGCCGAGATCGAACGCCTGCGCGGCAAGCCACGCATCCATTTCGCGCGCGGCGAACACGCCGCGGGCATCATCGAGGGCATGGAGCACTATGATTTCCTGGGCAGCATTCGCGTACCCGGGGAGGAGGCCGAGTGATCGAAGGACTGCGCGACTATCTGCAGCGGCATCGGGAACAGGTGTTCATGCTGCTGCGCCACTACAGCAAGCTGGGCCGGCCGTTCCTGCTGCAGTCGGACCTGTGGGACGGTCTGCGGGATTTCTGCGCGCAGGTGGGGGACATGTGCACCGTCGACGGTGCGCTCGCCGACAGCATCGCGCATGCGCAGGAGGCGGCGATCGACGCGCCCTGGGTGTGCCTGGCCATCCGTCCGAGCATCGCGCGCTGGGCCTACCTGCGCTTCCATCTCGACACCATGGACTACACCGAGATCCCGGTCGGCGAGTTCCTCGCCTTCAAGGAGCGGCTGGTGAACGGCCGCGACCATGCCGCCGACTGGACGCTGGAAGTCGATCTCGGGCCGTTCAACCGCGAGTTCCCCAAGCTGCGCGAGTCGCACTCCATCGGCCGCGGCGTGGAGTTTCTCAATCGTCGCCTGTCGAGCCGGCTGTTCGAGCAGATCAATCGCGACGACAACGGCCTGCTGGAGTTTCTGCGTGTCCATGAGGTCGCCGGTCAGCGGCTGATGCTGAACAGCCGCATCGCCGGCACGGCCGATCTGCGCCTGGCGCTGCGGCGCGCCGAGGACTATCTGGCCGCCCAGCCCGACGACGCCGGCTGGGAGCAGGTCCGCCACCGCCTGCAGGAGATGGGCTTCGAGCCGGGCTGGGGGCGCAGCGTCGCGCGCATGCGCGACACCCTGCACCTGTTGTCGGACATCCTCGAGGCGCCGGCGCCGCAGAGCCTGGAGACCTTCCTCGGGCGCGTGCCCATGATCTTCAGCCTGGCGATCCTGTCGCCGCACGGCTTCTTCGGCCAGGCCAACGTGCTCGGCCTGCCCGACACCGGTGGCCAGGTGGTGTACATCCTGGATCAGGTGCGCGCACTGGAAAAGGAGATGCGCCGGCGCCTGAGCGAGCAGGGCCTGGACATCGAGCCGCAGATTCTCGTGATCACGCGCCTGATCCCCGAGGCACGCGGCACGACCTGCGATCAGCGCCTCGAACCGATCGCCGGCACGCGCAACGCGCGCATCCTGCGTGTGCCCTTCCGCACCGTCAGCGGCGAGGTGGTCGGTCCCTGGATCTCGCGTTTCCAGGTCTGGCCCTACCTGGAACGCTTCGCCGCCGACGCCGGCCGCGAGATTCTCGCCGAGCTCGGCGCGCGTCCCGATCTCGTCATCGGCAACTATTCGGACGGCAATCTGGTCGCCAGCCTGCTGGCGCACGAGATGCGGGTCACGCAGTGCAACATCGCGCATGCGCTGGAGAAGACCAAGTACCTGTACTCCGACCTGTACTGGCACCACAACGAGGCGGACTATCACTTCTCCGCCCAGTTCACCGCCGACCTCATCGCCATGAACGCGGCGGACTTCATCATCACCAGCACCTATCAGGAGATCGCCGGCGACCGCAACAGCGTCGGCCAGTACGAGAGCTACGGCGCCTTCACCCTGCCGGGCCTGTACCGCGTGGTCAACGGCATCGACATCTTCGATCCCAAATTCAACATCGTCTCGCCCGGCGCGGATGCCGACATCTTCTTTCCCTACAGCGACGATACGCGCCGCCTGCAGGCGCTGCAGCCCGAACTCGATGCACTGCTGTGGAGCGGGGCCGCCGAGGATGCGCGCGGCGAGCTGGTGGATCGTGACAAACCGCTGCTGTTCAGCATGGCCCGCCTGGACGCCATCAAGAACATCGCCGGTCTGGTGGAGTGGTATGCACGGAGCGAGCGGCTGCGCGAGCGCGCCAATCTGCTGGTGGTCGCCGGGCACGTCGATCCCGCGCGCTCCACGGACCGCGAGGAGCAGGCGCAGATCGCGCGCATGCACGAGCTCATGGACCACTACGGTCTGGACGGCCAGGTGCGCTGGCTGGGGCGCCACCTGGACAAGCCACTGGCGGGCGAGCTCTACCGCTGCGTCGCCGACCGCGGCGGTGCGTTCGTGCAGCCGGCGCTGTTCGAGGCCTTCGGCCTGACGGTCATCGAGGCGATGATCTCGGGGCTGCCCACCTTCGCGACCCGTTACGGCGGGCCGTCGGAGATCATCGAACACCGTGTGTCGGGGTTTCACATCGATCCCAATCACGGCGACGATGCGGCGGAACTCATGGCGCAGTTCTTCGAGCGCAGCGCCGCCGAACCGGCCTATTGGCAGCTGCTGTCGGACGGCGGCATCGCCCGCGTGCGCAGCCGCTATACCTGGGAGCTGTATGCCGAACGCATGATGACCCTGTCGCGCATCTACGGTTTCTGGAAGTACGTCACCAACCTCGAACGCGACGAGACCCGACGCTATCTGGAGATGTTCTATGGTCTGCAGTTCCGCCCCCTGGCCGCGCAGGTCGACGCGGCCGGGTAGCCCTTGCGGAATGGGGGCGGAGTGGGCAAGACTAGCGGCAGGTTGCCGCCGCCTGCCGGCGGCAACGCCCCCGGCCCGGGTCCCGGGCCCGCGGCCCAGTGGCCAGCGGGTGCCCGTTGAACCCAAAGCCCGCATTCGCCACGGCAGCACACCGACACCCAC
>CAYWKV010000064.1:10570-14158 GCA_964458835.1 uncultured Gammaproteobacteria bacterium
GGGGGGGGGGGGGGTTATTGTGCGGGGGTTGTGGGCGGGGGGCGGGGGGGGCCCCGCCCCGCGGCCCGCGACCCGGGGCCGCGACCCATTCGACAGCGGGTGACCTATGAACCCAAAGACCGCATTCGCCACGGAAGCACACGGAAACACACGGACAAGGTCATATGCTTCACGCACCGGCCCGGCTCACCCGCCAGGTGCCGCGCCGGAGCTTCGCGACACGGTGTCATTTCCGTGTCTTCCGTGTGCTTCCGTGACCCACATGGGTTTTCCGCTATGAATCTCTGGCTGGAAGAACTGTCCCGGACCTTCGATCAGTTGGATACCCGCGCCAAGCTGTTGGAGGCGCTGGACATCATCGAGGATCAGATGCAGGCTCTCGATGCCGCCGAGCAGGAGGCGGCGGGCCGCATGATGGCCGAGCTCAACCGGCGGCTCGACGCCCTGTACGGGTAGCCGCGCGCCTCCGGGGATGCCCGCATGCAGGCCGCGTACTACGCCTTGCGTCGCTTCTCCCCCTACCAGGGCGTGATCCAGGTGGTGGACGTCGGCGCTGCGCGCGCCTACTCGACCGACGGACGCCATTGGACCGTTCGCCTGCAGAGTCCCAACCACCGCGTTGCCGGGGACACTGACGCCGTCACCGCCGATCATCTGATGTGCGCACTGAACGAACGGCCGCATCTGCCGTTCCCGCAGCAGGACCAGGTCGAACTGTGGCTGCTCGACAAGACGACGCTGCTGCCGCTGGCGCTGATCAAGACGCGGCGCCGGCTGGATGAGATCGATACGGTGGAGAATCCGTCCTGGCAGCCATTTCTGACCACTGCCTCCGGCTTCCGCTGCGCGGCACTCGAGGAGGCGCTCATGGGGCGTCGCCGCGCCGCCCCCGGCATCACGCCGCCGCGCGCCCAGGACGTGCTCGAACGCCAGGTGAATCTGGCCGCGCGGCCGTTGCCGGTGCTGCAATGGTTCCAGCGCCTGCCCGACGGCAGCGGCATCGGCCACGACGGTCTGCGGGTGGACGATCGCCTGCGTGCACGCCATCTGCCGCGCGAGGCCTTCCCCGAACTGCTCGTCGCGGATCGCTGGCCGGACCCGGCCGCGCAGGCGCTGGTCGACGCCTACCACGCCTGGCACGCGCCGGCGCTGCTCGCGCATCAGAATCTGTCGGACACGACGCGCCGCTGGCTGGAGGCGGCCGCCTGCCGCAATCCGGCGAAACTGCTCGACAACCATGCGATGTTCCCGGAAGTGCTCGACAACGATGCGATGCAGGTGGCACTGGTGTCCGCCAAGCTGATCCGCGCCGGCTAGCGCTGCCGTTTCCGTGTGCCACGAACCCAGAAATCGATTCTGGCCACGGAAGCACACGGAACGCGGGGCGCAGCGGGTTTTGCCTTCCGTGTGCTTCCGTGGCCATCACGGTTTTCCGGTTTGTCGCGGACCACGTGAAAATGATGATGAGGGTTGGTCGTTTATAAGGCAGGCCGTGTCACCGGGCGGGCCTGCCGCAAGCATGTTTCCGTGTGTTTCCGTGGCCAGCGAGGATCCCGGAATGAATGATGCACTGGCGGCGTTCCGCGCCGAGCTGGCCGCGCGGGGCGGCGACTACATCTGCGACGACGCGCTCGGCGGCTGCAACGCGCGGCTGCGCTTCATCGGGCGCTTCGAGGGCCAGGAGGTCGTCTGGGATGCCGAACTCGTCGCCCTGGCCGCAACGGAACGCGCGCCGACGCAGTTCCTCGACATCGGTGTGCCCGGTCCGCGCGGTGTCCCGATCCGCATCGGCCTGGCGGTGCCCGCCATCGACCGGAGCACGCTGCTCAAGGCCATCATCATGGTGCGCAATTACAAGCGCCTGCACCGCGGGCGGCACGAATTCGGACCGCATGGACCGGTCGCGCGCGAACGCGGCTATCCTTAGGAAACGCGCGGCGCCGCGTCGGCAGCGCAGCAGGAGAACCCGCCATGGCACAACTCATCACCCTCTCGCGCGCCGCCCGCCTGGTCGGCGTGAAGCGCACCACGCTGCAGCAGCAGATCCGCGATGGCGAGCTCACCACCTTCGAGGGCCAGCTCGACCTGTCCGAACTGCTGCGCGTCTATCCGCAGACCAAGGTCGAGGACAGCGCCATGATCGAGCGCGCCGACCGCCTGATCGAGCATGCATTGAGCCGGGTGGTGCGCGCTCAGGACCAGCTGCCCGACGCCGAAGTCCTGGCGACGCGCGTGGCGGCGCTCAGCCATGAGCTCGGCACGGCGAACTACCGGGTGCGCCGCTATGACATCCTCATGCAGCAGCTGCAGGATTATCTGCGCCGGCTCACCGCCGCGGAGGCGGAGCCGGCGCGGGGGGACATCGCCGCACTGCGCGACTGGCTGGATACCAATCTGGGCAACCTGGCGCGCGGCGTCGACGACGAGGGCGAGCTGTACGCCACGGACATGCTGCTGCGCGTCATGGCCGCGCAGGTGCATCTGCACCCCAGCGGCCACGAATTCTTCGTGCAGGGCAACGACAATCTGCTCGACGCCGGCCTGGGGGCCGGCCTGGCGCTGGACTATGGCTGCAGCGATGGCAGTTGCGGGCGCTGCCGGGCGCGGCTGCGCGGCGGGATACTCAAGCCGGTGCGGCGGCAGCGCTACCGCCTCAGCGAGGCGGAACAGAAGGCGGGTGACATCCTGATGTGCTGCAACACCGCCGTCACCGACGTGCGCCTGGAGGTGGCCGAGGCCACCGATCCGGCCGGCATCGCGCCTCAGTCGCTGAGCGCCCGGGTCGCGGCGGCGGAACGCATGGACGAAGACGTGCTGCTGCTGTCGCTGCGTCCGGCCGCCGGTGCCAGGCTGCGTTTTCTGGCCGGCCAGTCGGCCTGGCTGGCCGGCGACGGCTTGCGCGCCAGCTATCCCATCGCCAGCTGTCCCTGCGACGAGCGGCGGCTGGAGTTCCACATCCGCGCGCGGGACGACGATGCCTTCGCCCGCCGGCTGTTCGACGGCGTCGGCTTCAACCGGATCCTGACGGTCGAAGGGCCGAGCGGCGATTTCGTGCTGGACGGGGAATCGCTGCGCTCCATCGTCTTCGTCGCCTGGGACATCGGCTTCGCGCCCATCAAGAGCCTGATCGAACAGGCCATGGCCCTGGATATCGCCGAGTCGCTGCACCTGTTCCGCGTGCACACCCGCGGCGAGCTGCCCTACCTGCACAACCGCTGCCGCGCCTGGGCCGACGCGCTGGAGAATTTCCACTACACCCACCAGCGCGTGGATGCCCGCGCCGAGGGCGAGGATGCCGAGGCGCGCGCGCTCCAGGCCAAGGTGTTCGCCGCCATCGCCGAGCCGCACTTCGACGTCGCGGCCTTCGACTTCTACATCGCCGCCCCCGCCGGCGTGCTGGCCGAGGCGCGCCGCTACCTCGCCGCCCGCGGCGTCCCGGCCGCGCAGGTGCGGGGGTTCGTGAGTGAGGCGTGAGGCGTGAGGCGTGAGGCGTGAGGAGTGAGGAAAAAATTTAGCCACGGAATCCACGGAATAACACGGAAAAATTACTGCGGCAAAAACCATGGCGCGACCGTGGGTAGACTGTCA
>CAYWKV010000065.1:0-13805 GCA_964458835.1 uncultured Gammaproteobacteria bacterium
TCCCTAGCCCCTACTCACAATACTCCTCGATCTGCTTCCGCGCCTCGGCGATGCGTTGCTGACGTTCTTCCTCGGTCGGGAAATACGCGGCCCCGTCCGGTCCGGTGAGGCGTCGGTGGCCCAGGTTGGTGAGCTTGTCCAGATTGGCACGGGCGATCGAGCAGTTCTTCGCGCGGCGCTCGGCCTCGGCGGCCGCCTGGTTCCGCTTCTCCGCCGCCTCGGTCTTGGCCTTGGCGGATTCGTCCTGCCGCTTCAGCAGGTCCTCGAGACGCTGCTGGGCGCCCTCGGGGTCCGCGGCGGGCGGTGGTGGCGGCACCACGGTCTGATGCTCGCGCTCTGATGGGGGGAACTGACTGTAGTGGGTCACGCCGTGCTCGTCGACCCACTTGTACATGGCCGCCTGGGCCAGGCCGAAGCCGGCCAGCCAGCCGGCCAGAATCCAGCCGAAACGCACCGTGTTCATAAGCGACTGCCCCCCCTTGCCCCGCCAGTCTGGCGATGTCCGGCTAGCTTACGTGGTGCGCTTTGCGAGGGGCAAGGCCGCCGATCACGTTTCCCCCTGGGCGCCCGGGGCCGGCGGATGCTGGTGCCACTTGACCTGAACGACTAATATACGTAGCTTTCGATGCTCAGCCCGCATCAGGCGGCCCGCCCGTGTTGCGGGCGTTTTTGTTTAGCCACAACGAGTTCGCGGGATCGCGGTCCCGCCCCAACCCGATTCGCAGGAGACACTGCCCGTGGAATTGACCGGTGCTGAAATCTTCGTCCGCTGTCTGCAGGACGAGGGCGTGGATATCATCTTCGGGTATCCCGGCGGCGCGGTCCTGCACATCTACGACGCCCTCTACCAGCAGGACAAGGTGCAGCACATCCTGGTGCGCCACGAGCAGGCCGCGACCCACGCCGCCGACGGCTATGCGCGCGCCACCGGCCGTCCCGGGGTGGTGCTGGTGACCTCCGGCCCCGGCGCGACCAATGCCGTGACCGGCATCGCGACCGCGTACATGGATTCCATCCCGATGGTGGTATTCACCGGCCAGGTGCCGACGCCGCTGATCGGCAACGACGCCTTCCAGGAAGTCGACAACATCGGCATCACCCGCCCCTGCGTGAAGCACAATTTCCTGGTCAAGGACGTGCGCGATCTCGCCGAGACCATCAAGAAGGCCTTCTATGTCGCCAGCACCGGCCGCCCCGGCCCGGTGGTGGTGGACATCCCCAAGGACGTGAGCGCGCAGCGCTGCGCGTACAGCTATCCCAAGCGCGTTACCATGCGTTCCTACAGCCCGGTGGTGAAAGGCCACGCCGGTCAGATCAAGAAGGCCGTCGACCTGATCATGACCGCCAGGCGGCCGATGCTCTACACCGGCGGCGGCGTGATCCTGGACAACGCCGCCAAGCCGCTCACCGAGCTGACCCGCCTGCTCGGCTTTCCGATCACCAACACCCTCATGGGCCTGGGCGCCTATCCGGCGACCGACAAGCAGTTCGTCGGCATGCTCGGCATGCACGGCACCTACGAAGCCAACATGGCGATGCACAACTGCGACGTGCTGATCGCCATCGGCGCGCGCTTCGACGACCGCGTGACCGGCAACGTCGAGAAGTTCTGCCCGACCGCCAAGATCATCCACGTCGACGTCGATCCCGCCTCCATCTCCAAGAACGTGAAGGTGGACGTGCCCATCGTCGGCGGCGTCGACAACGTGCTCAAGCAGATGATCAAGTTCATCAAGGAGGGCGCGCTCAAGCCCGATGCCGGGGCGCTCGAGGAGTGGTGGAAGCAGATCGGCGAGTGGCGCGCCATGGACTGCCTGAAATACGACCACGCCAGCGACATCATCAAGCCGCAGTACGTGATCGAGACGCTGTACAAGGTGACCAAGGGCGACGCCTACGTGACCTCGGACGTGGGCCAGCACCAGATGTGGGCGGCGCAATTCTACAAGTTCGACAAGCCGCGGCGCTGGATCAACTCCGGCGGCCTCGGCACCATGGGCTTCGGCTTCCCGGCGGCCATGGGCGTGCAGCTCGCCTACCCGGACGAGACCGTGTGCTGCGTGACCGGCGAGGGCAGCATCCAGATGTGCATCCAGGAGCTGTCGACCTGCCGCCAGTACGCGCTGCCGATCAAGATCATCAATCTGAACAACCGTTACCTCGGCATGGTGCGGCAGTGGCAGGAGTTCTTCTATCAGAAGCGCTACGCCATGTCGTACATGGAGTCGCTGCCGGACTTCGTCAAGCTGGCCGAGAGCTACGGCCACACCGGCATGCGCATCGAGAAGCCTGCCGACGTGGAAGGCGCGCTGAAGGAAGCCATGAAGATCCGCGACAAGGTCGTGTTCCTCGACTTCATCACCGACCAGAACGAGAACGTCTACCCGATGATCCCGGCCGGCGCGGGCCAGAACGAGATGATTTTGATCTGATGAACGAGCAAGGATAATGGCCACGAAATCCACGAAACCCACGAAAAGGATTTGGGGTTGCAACGATAACTTTCGTGGGTTTCGTGGGTTTCGTGGCTAATCGGTTTTTGGTCAAGAGAACGACATGCGGCATATCATTTCCATACTGGTCGAGAACGAGGCGGGCGCGCTGTCGCGCGTGGCCGGGCTGTTCTCGGCGCGCGGCTACAACATCGAGTCGCTGACGGTGGCGCCGACCGAGGACCCCTCGCTGTCGCGCATGACCATCGTCACCCGCGGCACCGATTCGGTCATCGAGCAGATCACCAAGCAGCTCAACAAGCTGATCGACGTGGTCAAGCTGATGGACATGACCGAGGGCCCGCACATCGAGCGCGAGATGCTGCTGATGAAGGTGCGTGCCGAGGGCGCCGTGCGCGACGAGCTGAAGCGCCTGACCGACATCTTCCGCGGCCGCATCATCGACGTGACCAGCAGCAGCTACGTCATCGAACTCACCGGCACCGGCGAGAAGATCGATGCCCTGATCCAGGCCGTCGACCCGGCGCTGATCCTGGAAGTGGTGCGCTCCGGCGTGTCCGGCATCGCGCGCGGAGACAAGGCGTTGCGTATCTGAAAATCGCGAATTCCCGCATTGTGTAGGAGCGGGCTTTGCCCGCGAACGGCGTACCCGCCCCAGTTCGCGGCCGTAGGCCGCTCCTACAGGACATTCCCAAGCCTGACAAAGAACTGTAGACGTTTCGGAGCAACGACCATGATGAATATTTACTACGACAAAGACTGCGACCTGTCCCTGATCAAGAAGCGCAAGGTGACGATCGTCGGTTACGGCTCGCAGGGCCACGCCCATGCCAACAACCTGAAGGAATCCGGCGTCGACGTGACCGTCGCGCTGCGTCCGGGTTCGGCCTCCGAGGCCAAGGCCAAGAAGGCCAAGCTGAAGGTCAAGGACGTCGCGGCCGCCGTGAAGGGCGCCGACGTGGTCATGATCCTGGCCCCCGACGAGCACCAGCGCAAGATCTACGACGAGGTCATCGAGCCCAACATCAAGAAGGGCGCCGCACTGGCCTTCGCGCACGGCTTCAACATCCACTTCGAGCAGATCGTGCCGCGCGCCGACCTCGACGTCATCATGATCGCGCCCAAGGGTCCGGGTCATCTGGTACGCTCCACTTACACCCAGGGCGGCGGCGTGCCGAGCCTGATCGCGGTGTTCCAGGACGCCTCCGGCAAGGCCAAGGACATCGCGCTGTCGTACGCCTCGGCCAACGGCGGCGGCCGCGCCGGCATCATCGAGACCAGCTTCAAGGAAGAGACCGAGACCGATCTGTTCGGCGAACAGGCGGTGCTGTGCGGCGGCGCGACCGCGCTGGTGCAGGCCGGATTCGAGACCCTGGTCGAGGCCGGCTACGCGCCGGAGATGGCCTACTTCGAGTGCCTGCACGAGCTCAAGCTGATCGTCGATCTGATGTACGAGGGCGGCATCGCCAATATGCGCTACTCGATCTCCAACACCGCCGAGTACGGCGATCTGACCCGCGGTCCGCGCGTCATCACCGACACGACCAAGGCGGAGATGAAGAAGATTCTCACCGAGATCCAGACCGGCGAGTTCGCCCGCGAATTCATCCTGGAGAACCAGGCCGGCGCCGCGACCCTGAAGGCCAAGCGCCGCATCGGCCGCGAGCACCAGATCGAGGAGGTCGGCGAGCGCCTGCGCAGCATGATGTCCTGGATCAAGGCCAACAAGATCGTCGACAAGAGCCGCAACTGACGCCCGTCGCGGGGCGCGCTATACTGCGCGCCCCGTTTCCCAACGCCTGGCGCAAACCATGGCCGCAACCCGCTATCCGCTGATCGCCCGCGAGGGCTGGCCCTTCATTTTTGTGCTGGGTTGCGCGGGGATCCTCGTGTTCTGGCAGGTCGGCTGGGCCTGGTCGCTGCCCCTGTGGCTGGGCGTGCTGGCGCTGCTGTTCCTGTATCGCGACCCCCTGCGGCAGGTGCCATCCACGCCGCAGGCCATCGTCAGCCCCGTGGACGGGGTCGTCCGCTCGATCGAGACCGTCGCCGACCCCTATCTCGACCGCGAGGCGCAACACGTGGCCATCCGCATGAGCCCCTACGGCGTGTTCAGCACGCGCGCGCCCGCGGAGGGGAAGATGCTCGAACCGCGCCGCGGCGCGGGACCGGATGGCCGCCAGGGTGTCTGGCTGCGCACCGACGAAGGCGACGATGTCGTCATCGTCATGAACCGCGGGCCGCTGCACAACGCGCCGCGCTGTTATGTTGGTTTCGGCGAGCGCGTCGGGCAGGGGCAGCGCTGCGGCTTCATCACCCTGGGCTCCGACATTGAGATGTATCTGCCGGCGAACTGCCGGCTGAAGGTGCGGCCCGGGGACCACGTGCGGGCCGGGGCCGACATCATCGGCCTGCTGGTGCACAAATAGCCGTCGTCGCTCCGATACTTGCAAGTTCTATGGTATTGCCGCAGGCTTGCCCGTGCCTGGCAGGCCGGCGCCTGCGTTCGCGCCGATCTTCCAGGACAACCGGTCGGTAAGGAGCTATGGATCAGGAACCAGTCAATCACAAGGCGCGCCGCGGCATCTACCTGCTCCCCAACCTGTTCACCACGGCGGGCATGTTCGCCGGGTTCTATGGCATCGTGGCATCCATCGGCGGGCGGTTCGAAGTGGCGGCGCTGGCGGTCTTCGTCGCCATGATCATGGACGGCATCGACGGCCGGGTGGCGCGCCTGACCAATACCCAGAGTGAATTCGGCGTCCAGTACGACAGCCTCACCGACATGGTGTGCTTTGGCCTGGCGCCGGCCCTGATCGTGTATCAATGGGCGCTGCGCGACATGACGGCCTACGGCTGGTTCTGGGCCAAGATCGGCTGGCTCACAGCGTTCATCTACGCGGCGGCCGCGGCGCTGCGTCTGGCACGTTTCAACGCGCAGGTCGAGGTGGCGGACAAGCGCTATTTCCAGGGCCTGCCGAGTCCTTCCGCGGCCGCGGTGGTGACGGGACTGGTATGGACCGGTGCCGACATCGGTGCGGAAGGGGGTGATCTCGTCTGGGTGGCGCTCGTGCTGACGCTGATGGCCGGACTGCTGATGGTGAGCAACTTCCGCTACTACAGCTTCAAGGAACTGGACTTCAAGAACAAGGTGCCCTTCATGGCGCTGCTGCTGGCGGTGCTCATCCTCGTGTTCGCCTCCATCGACCCGCCCAAGGTACTGTTCTTCGGCTTCCTCACCTACGCCCTGTCGGGTCCCGCCATCACCCTCTGGCGCATCCGCCAGCGCCGCCTCGCCCGGCATGAACCGCCGCCGCAGGACCCGCACAGCGGGGAATGATCCCGGGAAGTTCTACCGCAAGGGACGCGAAGGCGCGCACAGGAAAAGCCAAAACCCTGTTGGCCACGAAACCCACGAAATCCACGAAATGTATTTTTCGTAAACCCACATATTCAATTTTCGTGGTTTTCGTGGATTTCGTGGCTATCACATGTTTTTCTTAGCGCGGCCTGGCGTTGTTCGTGGTTGAGGTTCAGGTGCCGGCCGTGATATCGGCCAGTTCGCGGCTGTTTTCGGCGAGGTGGAACAGCGCGGCGACGACGTGGCGGTCGTACTTGTCCTTCGACTCGGCGAGCAGCTGGTCCAGGGCCTGCTCGATGGGCACCGCGTCGCGGTAGGCTCGTGGGCTCACCAGGGCGACGAAGGCGTTGGCGACGGCGAGGATGCGCGCGGTGAGCAGGATGTCCTCGCCGCGCAGGCCGCGCGGATAGCCGCTGCCGTCCATCAGTTCCTGCTTCTGGACGATGGTCTCCAGCACCGGCCCTTCGAACTCCAGACTGGAGAGGATGTCGCGCGCATAGCGCACGTGTTCCTTCAGCGCCTCCTGTTCGGCATCGGACAGGGCCTCCGATTTGGTGAGTATCTCCTTGGGCACGAAGATCTTGCCGACGTTGGCGAGGTTCGCGGCCATGTCCAGCGCCTGCAGCTCCGATGCCGGCAGATTCAGTTCCCGGCCGATGGCGGCGGCGACGACGGCGGTGCGCGCCGAGTGATTGGCCGAATGGGGATCGTGTTTGTCGACCGCGCGCATCAGCGCCATGATCAGCTGGCGCAGCAGGCTGGCGCGTTTGCGCTCGGACTCGTGCAGGGCGGTGACGTCGTGCAGCACCACCAGCGTGGCATCGCCCGAGCCGGCCGGATTGGGCAGCGGCAGGGCGGCGCACTGATACAGGCCTTCGCGGTCGCCGATGACCAGCGCTTCCGGCCGGGGCCCGGCATCGGCGGGGCGGTTCGTGCAGGCCTGGATGCGCTGGGCGGTGTCCGGACCGAAGATGCCGGCCAGCGTCTTGCCGGCCAGATCGGCCTGCGGTACGCCGATGGCGCTCTCCAGCGCACGGTTGGCGAACAGCAGGCGGCCGCCGCCATCGATCAGGAACAGACAGTCCGAGAGCGTGTCGGTGACGCCGTGCAGCAGGCGCGTCTGGCCTTCCAGCAGACGCGTTTTCTCCTGCAGACGCTCCGCCATCGCCTGCGCGCGCACGCTGCTGCCGTGGCGCCAGGCGGCGACCAGGATGGCGCTGATGAAGAACAGCGTGAGCAGGAACACGCTCAGCAGGAAGCGCCGATGATCGTCGGATTCCTTCAGGGCTTCCTGCGCGTCCGTCTTCTGCAGCAGCACCCAGGGTGCGCCGCTCAGCATCCGGCTGGTCATGAGCACCTGCACCCCGCGGTAGTCGGACAGTTGCGCGAAGTCGCCGGGCACGCGCAGGGCATGGGCGGCGGCCAGGCCGGGCGTGTTCAGCGCCAGGCGGCGCTTGGCCGGTGGCGTGCCGTCGGCCAGCGGCGACAGGTAGACGACCATGTCGTCCTGGGCGCGCACCAGCAGCGTCTCGTCGTGCGGCGTGCGGGTGCCGCGATTGGCGAGCAGCGGATACAGTTCGGATGCCGGCTTGAGGCCGTACAGCGCGCCGACCGGGGCGCGGCCGGTTTCCGTCTGCAGTCCCTGCACCGCGCCGACCGGCACGACGAAGCCGACAGTGGCCTGGCCCGCGGCGGTGAGGCGCAGGTCGCGCAGCAGCGGCCGGTTGGTGTCCAGGGCCTGGCCGATCCGGACGTGGTCCTCGGGGTCGATCGCCGGCATGCCGGGCGTCGCCACCACCACGCGGCCCTCGCGGTCGAGCAGCGCCAGCCCGCGGCTGCCGGTGGCGGGGACATTGGCGCGGATCACCGGCTCGGCCTCGCCGGCCGCGCGATAGCCGTTGCGCTCCGCGGCGGCGTGGATGAGGTTGCGCAGATAGCCGAGCTGAGCCGGTTCGATATCCGGCGTGCTCGCGGCAGCCGTGGCCAGTTGGCTCAGATAGAGCTGCAGCGAGGCGTTGTTGGCCAGTTCCTGCAGTCCGCCGAACTGCCGCGCGAGCCAGTCGTCGACGGCGGCGGCACGGGTGTCGGCGACGAGGCCCAGGCGGATCCGCCAGTCGGCCAGATCGCGGTCGCGTTCCAGGTCGAGGTAGGAAAAGATCAGCCACAGGCCGCCGAGCACCAGCGCGATCAGGATCGCCACGCCGGCGAGGATGGGTTTGCGCGGGGAGGGGGGCAGATTCAACAGGGCAGTCCTTGAGTGTTGTTGTCGTTCGTCGTCGTGGTCACAGGCTGGGCGTGTGGATCCACCAGTGCGCCTCGTTGATGGAATAGACCGGCACGTAATGGACGATGTCGCGGTGCCGGACCACCTTCTCGATCTGGTTGTCGAGTATGAAGATCTCGCCGTCCTGATAGACCGCGAGCACGGCGTGCGGAATGCGCAGGTTGGTGTCCTGCAGGACCACGATGCGCAGGGTGTCGGTGTCGATCCCCAGCCAGCGCAGGGAGAACAGCTTGGTGATGGCGTAGTCCTCGCAGTCGCCGCCATTGTAGAGAAATTCGCGCGCCACGGCCCAGTAATCCTCCAGGCCGTAGTTGTCCAGGTCCAGGACATAGGTCTTGCGGTTGGCGTACTCGTTCACGCGCTGCAACTGCTGTTCACGCGGCAGGCCGCGGATGGAATCGAGGAATGCCAGCCATTCGCGCAGATGGCAGCGGTTGAAGCGCTCGTCGCTGCAGTCGGCCTCGGCCACATCGAGCTGGAGGTGTCGTTCCAAGGCCGAGAGCCATTGGCGGAAGGGGGCGATATCGGCCTGCCGGGCCTCGGCATAACCGAACAGATCCGGCGGCATGCCCGCAGGCAGGGCGGGGCTCGCGGCCGCACCCCCGCTCCAGCCGGTGGCTGCGAGGCAGAAGAGCCCGGCGGCGACCGCCAGGGTCGCGGCTGCGCCCCGCCCGGGGCGTGGTCGACGACACATCATTGCTGGATACCCTGCGCTCTCGGTAACATAGGCCTTCAAGAACAAGCCGAAGTGGAGGCTCGCCTCCGCCGAATTACACCCGACATAACAAGGGGGAGTCAATGAACAGGGACATCGCTCACGCGGTGGGAGGGCCGTTGTTGCGGTTTATCGGCGGTCTGATGATGGGGCTTTTCAGCGTAACGGCGTTCGCGCAGACGGATGAGGCCGCCGCGGCGGATCCCGATGAAGAGCTCTTCAGGAAGGGGATGCAGGCGCTGGAGGACGATCGCCTGAAGTCGGCCATGGAGTCCTTCCACTCCATCCTCAGCAATCAGCCGAGTCTGCACCGCGCGCGTCTGGAGCTGGCCGTTACCTATTATCGTGCCTTCCGCTATGAAGAAGCCCAGAAGCTGGCCCAGGAGGTGCTGGACGATCCGACCACGCCGCCCGAGGTGCGTGTGACCATCCTGGCCTTCCTGGCCCAGGTGAAACAGGATCAGCAGAGCTTCGCCGTGCGTCACCATGTCGAGCCGTCCATCTCGCTCGGCTACATGTACGACTCCAACGTCAACGTGGGTCCCGCATCCGACGTGGTGCAGATCGGCGACCAGACCCTGACCCTGGTCGGCGGCCGCGAACGCACCGACAACGCCGTGGTGCTCGGCGCGGGCGTCACGCACCGCTATCAGCCCGGCAAGACCTTCGAGTTCGGCGAGCGCACCGCGGTGTTCCTCTGGCAGAGCGACATCGGCCTGTACCATCGCGAATACAACGCCGAGGATGATTTCAATCTGTCGGTGCTCTCCGCCAGCACGGGGCCGGCCTGGGTGGTGCTGCGGCACTGGCGCGCCAACGTGGCCGCGCGTGCCGAGTACATCTGGCTGGGCAACGCCAAGCTGGCGCTGTTCACCTCGCTGAATCCGGCCGTCACCTGGCAGTTCAAGGACGGCGAACTGACCTGGGACGCCATCGTCACCGACCGCAATTACGCCGACGACCGGCCCATCGCGCAGGGCGGCGATGCCGGCCGCGAGGGCACCTACTGGGCGACCGGCCCGTCGCTGGGGCGTTATTTCATGCAGCGCAAGCTGGCCGCCCAGGTGGGCGTGCGTGCCGTCGAGTTCAGCGCCGAGGATGACCGCTTCGGCTACGACGGCTACGACGCCTTTGTGGGCGCCAATCTGAAGGCCTGGACGGGCGGCTCGCTGTTCGCGCGCCTGGGCTACCGCGATCTGGACTACGACGGTGTCGAGCCGGGTTTCGGCGTGGCGCGCGACGAGGCCGAGCGCCGGGTGCTGATCGGCTTCCAGCACGAGTTCCGCGACGGCCATCTGAGCAAGTGGACCCTGGGCGGCGGGCTGCAGTACACCCAGAACAATTCAAACGTGGCGATCTACGACTACGACCGGCGCCAGTTCATGTTGAATCTGGGCAAGACCTTTTGAGTGCCGCACGCACCGACCGTCGGATTTCTTAACTGGCGGGTTGTTGATCCGACGGTCGGTATAAAATTTATATAATTGTTATTTAATAGTTTATTTATCGACTGATTCCACCCCTTCAGAGCGCGTGTTGGGTAAGTTTACACTTCCGGCTTTTCCCAGATTTCCGCCGTGACATCGCAACATATTGTTTTGACAATATAAAAATCGTTTCTGTGATGCATGGCGCAAAACTTGCTCGTTCCCCGGCAAAATCCATAGGCGTGCGGAATTCCACGCGCGCCATGAACACGCGCCGGGGGAACACGCATGAAATTCGGCAAGCCTTTGCTGGCATTGGGTATTTCTGTTGCTTTGACGGGTGTCTCGGGGGGCGTCGCCGCGGTCACCAAGGACGCGGATGACGATTCGGTGTACCGCTGGGGCCGCTGGGCGGTGCTGGCGCCGGCAGCCGGCGGCGAAGACCTGATCGCCTTCGCCCCGGCCGGCGGCAACGACCTCGGCCGTTGCGAGGCGGGCGCGAACTGCCCCGATCCGAAGGCGGAGTCCGAGCCGGAACCGGATCCCACTCCGGACCCCGTCGTCAAGGTGCCCTGTGCCGCCGGCGCGGCCTGCGGCTTCACCCGCGTCGATCGGCGTAACGCCGATGGCTCCACGGGGGAGAGCACGACGGGGCGGTTCGCGCTCAAGCTCGAATCCGGCGGCGCGGGCGGCGGAACCGCGAATTTCCGCGCGAATCCCGACGAGCCCGACGAGATCGCCTCCGGGGATCTACCTGCCGCCATCGACCCGACCCGGTTCCGCTCCACGGATCGCGACGATCCTTCGCTGATCGCCGGCCGCATCGTCGCGGGCGATTCCGACGTCACGGAAGGTTTCTGGCGCCAGATCGCCGCGGACGGTTCCTACGCGCTGAGCGGCGAATTCGAGGCGGGCATCGCTGCGACCGAGAGCGAGATGGCCGCGCTGATGACGCAGCTCGATCGGGGCGGCGCCGTCGTCGGCGTCTACGAAGGCCCGACCGCAAATCTGCGCGGCGCGACCGATGTGCGCCTGACCATGGACTTCGGCGCCGGCGAGTGGACCGGCCAGTTCACGGGCGCGCAGGTCCAGTTCGACGCCGGCGGCCAGATCGCCGGCTCCGGCTTCGTGTCCGATGCTGGCCGCTTCAGCGACAACATCGCCACCGGCATGGTCGAGGGTGCCTTCGTGAATGCCGGTCGCAACGCCATCGGCGCCTTCGAGGTGACGGACACGGCCGGCATCCGCGACGCGGACGTCTTCAACGCCGGCCTGCAGTAACAGCGTCCCACAGGCGGCAGCGTTGCGCTGAGACCACCGAGCCGCCGTATCAGGCTGTGTCCCGACACCCCGGGTGTCTTGCGGCCCCTGCGCCGTATCCGGAGTGCTCCGAGGAGTGGGCCGGATGCCGCAGGGCGTCGTGAGCGCGGCGAGGCGTGCCGGATGCGGTCGTCGCCGGGGACAGAGGCACCCGCGCGGCGCATTACGGCCTGCAGCCTGATCCGCTCTACGCGCGGCGCGCCGCCCGGATAGGCGCGGAATCCGCGCACGATGCTCCCATTGGCAGGGCGGCCTCTTCTGGTTTATAGTCGGGCTACGTTCGCTTCGACTGGATCGAGATCCTTCTTCATCATGGCGCACACGCCCGACAAGCCGATCGCCGCCTCGACACGCGCCCCGCGTGCCGCAGTCGTCGGCCTGCGCCTGAACTTCCTGCTGCTGCTGCCCTAGGCAGCGCACACCTTTCTCTCTTATCTCATTGAATTTCCCGACGCCCGGCGCGCAGACCGGCGAACGCTCTGTTATATTGACGCGCCAGGCGGGATCCTCCGGCCGATACCGGCGGCCGGAACCCAGTGGAGCCAGACACCCATGAGTCAGCCAGACAAACTCATCATTTTCGACACGACTTTGCGCGACGGCGAACAAAGCCCCGGCGCATCCATGACCCGGGACGAAAAGGTCCGCATCGCCAAGGCGCTGGAACGCATGCGCGTGGACGTGATCGAGGCGGGCTTTCCGATCGCCAGCCCCGGTGATTTCGAGGCCGTCGAGGCGGTGGCGCGCGCCGTGCGCGACAGCACGGTCTGCGGTCTCGCCCGGGCGCTGGACAAGGACATCGATCGCGCCGGCGAGGCGCTCAAGCCGGCCAACAGCGCCCGCATCCACACCTTCATCGCGACGTCGCCCATCCACATGCAGATGAAGCTGCGCATGGAGCCGGAGCAGGTACTCGAGCAGGCGGTGCGCGCCGTCCAGCGCGCCCGGCAGTACACCGACAACGTCGAGTTCTCGCCCGAGGATGCCGGCCGCTCCGAACTCGATTTCCTGTGCCGCGTCATCGAGGCGGTGATCGACGCCGGCGCCCGTACGGTGAACATCCCCGATACCGTCGGCTACAACCTGCCGCAGCAGTTCGGCGAGCTGATCCGCCAGTTGCGCGAGCGCGTGCCGAATTCCGACAAGGCAGTGTTCTCGGTGCATTGCCACAACGACCTCGGTCTGGCCGTGGCCAACTCGCTGTCGGCGGTGCTGAACGGCGCGCGCCAGGTGGAGTGCACCATCAACGGCCTTGGCGAGCGTGCCGGCAACGCCGCGCTCGAAGAGATCGTCATGGCCGTGCGCACGCGCCGCGACCTGTTCACCTGCGACACCGGCCTCGACACCACTCAGATCATGACCTGTTCACGGCTGGTCTCCAGCATCACCGGTTTTCCGGTGCAGCCCAACAAGGCCATCGTCGGCGCCAACGCCTTCGCCCACGAATCCGGCATCCATCAGGACGGCGTGCTCAAGAGCCGCGAGACCTACGAAATCATGCGCGCCCAGGACGTCGGCTGGACGGCCAACCGCATCGTGCTGGGCAAGCATTCCGGCCGCAATGCCTTCCGCAGCCGCCTGGCCGATCTCGGCATCGACTTCGAGTCCGAGGAGGGGCTGAACGAGGCCTTCGCACGCTTCAAGGAGCTCGCCGACAAGAAGCACGACATCTACGACGAGGACCTGCAGGCACTGGTCTCCGAGGCGCAGCTCGCCGCGGAGAACGAACGCTTCAAGCTGGTGTCGCTCAAGGTCTGCTCGGAGACGGGCGAGATCCCCACGGCCGAGATCACCCTGGCGGTGGACGGCGAGGAACTGCACGCCACGGCGCCCGGCAGCGGCCCGGTGGACGCGTCCTTCCGCGCCATCGAGGCGATCGTCGAGAGTGGCACCGAGCTGCAGCTCTATTCGGTCAACAACATCACCAGCGGCACGGATTCGCAGGGCGAGGTGACGGTACGGCTGGAGAGGGGCGGGCGTATCGTCAACGGCCAGGGTGCCGATACCGATATCGTCATCGCCTCCGCGAAGGCCTACGTCAATGCGCTGAACAAGGCGCTGGCCGCCCCGGCGCGCGAGCATCCGCAGCTGGGGGATGTATGATGGGATTTGGCAACCGGGATTCGGGATTCGGGGACTGATGTCCAACGGAGCACGGCAGGCCGAGTACTTGCGGGCGATAGGCGTCGAGGTGTGGCGGCGGCGCGGCATGGCGGCTGATCTTTCCGGGCGCGCCGCGCCGATTGAG
>CAYWKV010000066.1:0-13702 GCA_964458835.1 uncultured Gammaproteobacteria bacterium
AGGTGATCGAAGGCCCGCTGATGGACGGCATGAACGTGGTCGGCGACCTGTTCGGGGCCGGCAAGATGTTCCTGCCGCAGGTGGTCAAGTCCGCGCGCGTGATGAAGAAGGCGGTGGCCTACCTGCTGCCCTACATCGAGGCCGGGAAGGAAGCCACCGCGAAGGCCAAGGGCAAGATCCTGATGGCCACCGTGAAAGGTGACGTCCACGACATCGGCAAGAACATCGTCGGCGTGGTACTGCAGTGCAACAATTTCGAGGTCATCGATCTCGGCGTGATGGTGCCGGCGCAAAAAATCCTCGATGTCGCCAGGCAGGAGAATGTCGATCTCATCGGCCTGTCCGGGCTGGTCACCCCCTCACTGGACGAGATGGCCCACGTCGCCAAGGAAATGCAGCGCCTGGGCTTCTCCACGCCGCTGCTGATCGGCGGCGCGACCACTTCGCGCGTGCACACCGCCGTGAAGATCGAACCCAATTACGCCGGCACCACCGTCTACGTGAAGGACGCCTCGCGCGCCGTCGGCGTCGCGCAGAATCTGGTCAGCGAAGGCATGGCTGCCGACTACGTCGCGAAGATCAAGGCGGAATACGAGGACGTGCGCGCCATGCACAAGGGCAAGACGCGCAAGACCGAATGGCTGACGCTGGCCGAGGCCCGCGCGAACAAGGCGGCGATCGACTGGAGCGGCTACGAGCCGCCCAAGCCGAAATTCCTCGGACTGAAGGTCTTCGAGGACTATTCGCTGAACGACATCGCGAAGTACATCGACTGGACGCCCTTCTTCAAGACCTGGGAGCTGGCCGGCAGCTATCCCAAGATCCTCAAGGACCCGACGGTCGGCGAGCACGCGCGCCAGTTGTTCGACGACGCCCAGACCATGCTCAAACAGATCATCGACGAGGACTGGCTGCAGGCCCGCGGCGTCATCGGGCTGTTCCCCGCCAACCAGGTGAACGACGACGATATCGAGCTCTATACCGACGCGTCGCGCGACACCGTGCTCACGACGCTGCACCACCTGCGCCAGCAGAACCGCAAGCCGCCGGGCCGCCCGAACCAGTGTCTGGCGGACTTCGTCGCGCCCAAGCCGTCCGGCCTCAACGACTATCTCGGCGCCTTTGCCGTGACGGCGGGACTGGGCATCGAGGAGCACCTCCGACGCTTCGAAGCCGAGCACGACGACTACCGTGCCATCATGCTCAAGTCGCTGGCCGACCGGCTCGCGGAGGCGTTCGCGGAGCTCATGCACGAGCGCGTGCGCAAGGAATTCTGGGGCTACGCGGCCGACGAGCGCCTCGGCAACGACGACCTCATCGCCGAGGCCTACCGCGGCATCCGCCCGGCGCCCGGCTACCCCGCCTGCCCGGACCACACCGAAAAGGCGCTGTTGTGGGCGCTGATCGACCCGCTGAACAACGCCGGCATTCAGATCACGGAATCCTTCGCGATGTGGCCCGCCGCCGCCGTCAGTGGCTGGTATTTCGGCCATCCCGAGGCGCGCTATTTCGGTGTGGGCAAGATCAACCGCGACCAGGTCGAGGATTACGCGCGCCGCAAGGGGATGTCGGTGGAGAGCGCCGAGCGCTGGCTGGCGCCGGCCCTGGGCTACGAGCCCGAGGACGAGACTCCGGCGGCGGCCGCCGGCTGAGCCGCGCGCCGGAACCGCATCTGCCGCTCCGGCGGCGCACGGAGCCCTAGCCCTGGACCCTCCAGCTGCCGTCCGGCTGGCGACAGGCGGTGCCGTAGACCTTCTCCGGCCGGCCACCTATCATCGCGTCGATGGTGTATTCGCGGCAGGGGCCGCTGGCGGTGTCGTAGGTGCGCGTCGGCACCACGGTGTACTGATTGCCGGTATCCGGATTCCGCCATTGGGCCGGGACACCGGTGCGCACGGTCTCCAGGGTCTGGGCGGTCCGCATGCGGTCGACCTCGTCCATGGAATTGCCGATCGCACCGCCGATGGCCGCGCCGGCCAAGGTGCCGGCGATGATCGCCGCAGTGCGGCCGTGGCCCCCGCCGACCTGCGAGCCCAGCACGCCGCCGAGCACGCCGCCGATGACCATGCCCGCCTGTTCCTGCTGGCCCTGATAGGTCGCGCATCCCGTCAACGCGACCGTCGCCGCGAGCGTCGCGGTCACCAGTGAATTTCCCAACGTGATCTTTGCCATCGCCCTGCTCCTATCGACCGCGAAACCCTGAATGTTCCACGGAAAAGTATAGGAAAAGGGAGCGCCGCCCGCTCACGGCGCGCGGCGCAGGGCCCGCAGCTCGGCGAGCAGGCCGGCATCGTCCCATTCGCGGCTGCCCACGGCACGGTGGGTGATGCGGCCGGCCGGGTCGATGATGTAGGTGGTCGGCAGGCCGGTGACCGGGTAAGCCTCGATCACCGCGGCCTTTTCGTCGAACAGCAGGGGGAATTCCACCGGGTAGTCCGCCAGGAAGGTGAACACCGTGTCCGTATCTTCGCCGACGTTCACGCCCAGGAAGACGATGTCCTCGTCCTTGACCCGCTCCCAGCCGCGCTGCATGGACGGCATTTCGTAGCGGCACGGCGGGCACCAGGTCGCCCAGAAGTTCAGCACCACCACCTTGCCGCGGTAGTCGGAGAGCCTGTGCACCGCTCCGTCGAGATCCACCAGCTCGAAATCCGGCGCCGGCTGGGGCGTCTGCGCCGCATGCAGGGTCTGGGGCGCCGGCACCTCGGCCGCGGCCGGCGCGGACGTGACCAGCGCGACCGCACAGCAGACCGCACGCGACAGCGCGCGCAGCGTGTCTCCTCCAGCGGCAGCATTCATAATGGCTCCCCGGGCGCGGCGTCCACATCGGGCGCACAGCGCATGCCCTCCAGGGTCGCGGTACGCCGCTCACCGCCCTGGTTCCAGTGAATGACGAGATCGAACGCATCGCCTGGTGCGAGATCGAAGACCGACATGCCCCAATTGTAATCGCCGGCGTTGTAGACCTGGCGGGTCGGATACAGCGCCCATTCGAACGCGATACGGGCGGATTGCGGCACTCCGCGCCGCGCCCACGTCTCCGCCCAGTCCTCGCGCGTCTTCATCCCGCGCGTTTGCGCGCCGGCATGCACGACCCAGTCGCGCAGATCGTATTCGAGCGCGGCGGGCGCATCGGCCGTCGAGAGATTCTTGAAGACGGTCTGGAAAACGCAGCTCCCCGCGATCAACTCGACGTCATCACGCGAAAAGCCGCGGGCCAGGAAGAACGCGCGGCTCTGATCGGGCAGGCGCTGCACCAGCCGCAGCGACATCCCCGGCTCGCGCCATTCCCAGAACGGCAGCTGCGCCTCCGGGTCGGTGCCGGTGACGAGCTCGGCGGCCGCGGCAGTCGCCGCCGACAGGGCGGCCCAGGCGATCGCCCGGCTGACGGTCGTGAAGCGGTGCGGCGAGTGAGCGGACATGGCGGCCATCATAGTACAGCGTCACGACAAAGGCACCCGAGCGGCGCGCGGCAAACAGGCCGCCGCCGGCACCGGCATTGACAGTCCCTCGACACGCTTCCACAGTAGAAACGACGGCCGGCCGCGCCGGCCATGAGGCGATGCCCGGGAAACCGAATCCATGCTGTTCATACACGCATCCGTGCTGGGCGGACCGGACTGCGCGGCACGCGGTGTTGCGATCTGGGTGGACACGGCGGATGCCGCCCAGGCGCGACGGCTGGCCGCACAGGCGCTGACGGCCGCCGGCTGGGCGCTGTCGGACGTCGACAGCGTCATGGAAACGACTGTCGACGACTACTTCCGCGCCTGTCCCAGCCGACAGGCTTTCGATCGCGCCCGGGCACACGGCATCGCCTGGCGTTTCGACGACGAATAGCGGCACGCGCCGCCCGCCGGCATGATTCCCATACACGAACTGCTGAATCGCATCCGCTGGGACCCGGCGTTCGGGCGCGGCAGGTTCGTCATCGGTTACTTCGACCGTGTCGCCGGCGGGATCGTCCGCGTCCCGCTGGCCGAGCTCTTCTTCGAGACGGATGACCGTTTCGACTTCCATCTGGTCGACGACCAGGGTGCCACCCACGCCATACCGCTGCACCGCATCAAGGAAGTCTACCGGGACGGCGAATTGATCTGGCACCGCGAGCACTGAGGTACGCCCTATACGTCGCTCTACGATTCCACCCACACGAGGGTTTCCGACATGATGACGTCACTGCAGTTGCAACCGCTTGCCGCACTGATCGCGGGGATTCTCATCCTGATCATCCCGCGCCTGCTGAACTACATCGTCGCCGTGTATCTCATCATCATCGGCCTGCTGGGATTGCTGCACTCGATCCGTTTCTGAGGACACCGCACCAGCCACCGTCCGCGCATGTGCACATTGCTCAAGTTTCGTCTATCCCATCCGGGATAAAGAGGCATATCCGATACTTGTTAAAGCGGCGGGCAGCGGGTTAGAGTAAGGTCATAGATTCACAGGCGTCATTTGGCGCCATAGCATTTCCGGAGGTAGACCATGCTACGCATTCGTGTATCGATGAACTTCACCAATGAGCCGCTGAAGCGGACGCCGGTGTCGCTCATACTGGATACCGACCCCGCACACCCCATCGAAGGCGCCACTGACCGGACGGGAGTAGCCGAGTTCGACATCCCGCCGAGCAGCGGGAAGATCGTGATCTCGGGCGGCACGCGCTATCACGGCCGGCTGGACGGCGACATCGAGATCGGCCTGTGGTCGCTGACCGATGCCGACGCCGTGGACGAACACGGCGCTCCGGGCGGCGGCGGCGGCAGCACCGCCTATCCCAACATGAAGACCCGCACGCTCAAGGTGAACGGCCACGAAGTCACCACCGACAGCGAGGGTTATCTGGTGGATCTGGCCGACTGGTCGGAGGATTTCGTCCGCGCCCAGGCCGCCTACGAGGGTCTGGAATTGAACAGCCAGCACTGGGAGATCATCCGCTTCCTGCGCAGCCATTACGAGAAGCACATGGTCCAGGCCAACGTGCGCGAGGTCATCAAGCACTTCCGCAAGGTCTGGGGACCGGAACAGGGCAGCAACCGCTATCTGCACGACCTGTTCCCGCGCGGCGGGCCGCAGAAGCAGGGCAACCGCCTGGCGGGCCTGCTGCGCGTCAAGGGCGAGCACTGAGAGGGAGCGGGATGGATGCCGTCCGGCTCCCGCGCGTCGCACGGGGCCGCGGAGGATTGTTTCACGCGGTTTTGAGCAGCACGGCCAGCTTGTCCCGGTTGCGCATGGCGTCCGCCAGGGTGTATTCGTCCAGCACGCCAAAGAAGGCCTGCAGCCCGCGGTGCAGAATGCCGCGCAGGACGCAGGCCGGCTCGATGCGGCATTCCGAACCGGTGGGCGCAAAGCATTCCGCCAGCGAGGAACTGGATTCCGTGGCGCGCACCAGGCTGCCCAGGTTGATCTCCGCGGGCGGCCTGGCCAGGCGCACGCCGCCGCTCTTGCCGCGCACGGTTTCGAGATAGCCCTGCAGCCCCAGATAGTGGACCACCTTCATGAGGTGATTCTTGGACACGCCGTAGGCCTCGGCGATGTCCGCGATGGTGACCAGCTCGTCGGGATGCAGCGCGAGATAAATGAGCACGCGCATGCTGTAGTCGGTGAATGTCGTCAGTCGCATGGGATCGGTTCCATAACCTGCTAGATACCGGGGGTCATCAACAGCCCCTTGATCACCGTGGAGCGGCTCACGATGCCGATGACGCGGTTCTGCTCGTCCGTGACGACCAGGGTCTTCACGTCCGTCTGGCGCATGCGCTCGCAGGCATCGTTCAGCGTATCCTGCTCGCGCACGGTCACCACCGACGACGACATGAGGTCCGCCACCCGCCCCGCCAGCGTCGGTGAGCTGTGATGATGGCCGGTGAGGGTATCCCACAAGTCGTGTAAACGCGAGCCCTTCCGGTGGTGGTGCGGCAGCCCCGCCAGGGTCAGGAGATCCGCCTCCGTGATGATGCCGAGAAGCCTGTTGTCGGCATCCACCACCGGCAGGGTGTTGACGTGGTACTCGAGAAAACGCCTGCCCGCCTCCAGCAGCGGCTCGTTTGCGCCGATGGTGAAGACCTCCCGGGCCATCAGATCGGCGACCGGCACGCTCTCTGCGCGGCGGATAAGCGCGTGATTGACCGCACGTTCGTAGATTTCCATCAGGTCATCCAGGGTTACATCGATGTAGGTGGCGATCTCCCGCAGAGCCTGACGCAGGTCGTCGCGAGTCACCATGACCAAGTCGATGCTCTGCATGATGTCCCCTCCTCGCGGGTGGAAAAACAGTCATTGCATATACATCTTTTTAACCGAGTACGCCCGGGCCTGCAAGTCGTCCGCACCCGCGCGCCGCCCCTGCACCGGGGAAACGACCGCAACGGCCTCAATTGCCAGGGATTCCTCAATAGTGCGGTGGCGGCGTCTCGTCCTCCGGGGCCGCCACCGGCGACGGCAGGGCCGTACGCAGTTGGTGCTCCAGGCGGCGAAGCGCCTCGGCCTGGTCGTGGATGGCGCGCTCCTGCGCCAGCGCGGTGCGGGTCAGCTCGTCGATGGCCGCCTCCTGATGCGACAGGCGGACCTCGAGGTCTTCGATGCGGGTGAGCAGTTCGGCGGCGGACATGAAAGGGCTCCTGAATACCCGACGATGGCCGGGGCCGTGGACCGAAGCATACCGCCGCGCGCGATCGCCGCCCATCGCCCCGAGGTGACGCGCGGACGGCCGGGGAAATCGGCTACACTGGGCACCGCATCCCGCCTTCCGGCGACGGCGGCACGTCCCCAGTCCCACGTTTCCCGCATGCAAGCGCCCGACACCCTCGAGATCCTCTACCGTGACGACCGGCTCGTCGCCGTCCACAAGCCGGCCGGGCTGCTGGTGCACCGCAGCGCCATCGATCGCCACGAGACCCGCTTCGCGCTGCAGATGCTGCGCGATCAGATCGGCCGCGCGGTGTTTCCCGTGCACCGCCTCGACAAGCCCACCTCCGGCGTGCTGCTGTTCGCGCTCGATGCATCGGGCGCCCGCCAGCTGGGCACCGTCTTCGAGGCCGGCGCCATCGACAAGGCGTATATCGCCGTGGTGCGCGGCTACGCGCCCGAGACAGCGCGCATCGACCACCCGCTCAAGGAGGAGGCCGACCCCATGACCGACCGGCTGGCGCGTCCGGACAAGGCCGCCCGCCCCGCGATCACCGAACTGCGGCGGCTGGCCAGCGTCGAGCTGCCCTTCAGCGACGGTCGCCACGAGACCAGTCGCTACGCGCTCGTCGAAGCCCGGCCGCTGACCGGCCGCCGCCACCAGTTGCGCCGGCATCTGAAGCACATCTTCCACCCCATCATCGGCGACACCACCCACGGCGACGGCCACCACAATCGGCTGTTCCGCGAGCGTTTCGGCTGCCACCGCCTGCTGCTCGCCGCCGTGGCGCTGCGCTTTCCGCACCCCACGACCGGCGCCCCCCTGTGCATCGCCGCGCCGCCCGCCGAGGATTTTCTGCACATCACACGGCAGCTCGGCTGGGCGTGGAACGGCCAGGCCAACGCGGATTGGTGGTGACGACCCCACCATGGGAGGCCGCTCCTACGGGCGCTGCCAGCGATCAAGTGATGCTCAGGCATTCACAGGTCCCCTGGCAGCCGCCGTGGTCCACCCTGCAGCCGCTGCGGCAGGCACGGTCAAAATGCAAGACTGTCCGGGGCACGGCGCTCTGCTAGACTGCCCCGCCAGCCGTCGCAACCGATAGCGGGCGGCCGCCCTCAGCAGCAAAGAGAGCCTTCCATGATCGACCTCATTCAGCGCATCGCCCAGGAACTGGCCGTCCGGCCTCAGCAGGTGCAGGCCGCCGTCGCCCTGCTCGACGAAGGCGCCACCGTGCCGTTCATCGCCCGCTACCGCAAGGAGGTCACCGGCGGCCTGGACGACACCCAGCTGCGCAACCTGGAGGAGCGCCTCGGTTACCTGCGCGAGCTCGAGGACCGCCGCGCCACCGTGCTCAAGAGCATCGACGAACAGGGCAAGCTCACGCCGGAACTGAACGCCGCCATCCTCGGCGCCGACACCAAGACCCGCCTCGAGGACCTGTACGCGCCGTACAAGCCCAAACGCCGCACCAAGGCGCAGATCGCCCGCGAGGCCGGCATCGAGCCGCTGCTCGACGCCCTGCTCGACGCCCCGTCACTCGAACCCGAAGCAGCCGCGGCCGACTATCTGAATGCGGAAGCCGGCTTCACCGACGCCGCCGCCGTGCTCGACGGCGCGCGCCAGATCTTCATGGAGCGCGTCGCCGAGGATGCCGACCTGGTCGGTGAACTGCGCGCGCTGGCCTGGGACACCGGCCTGATGCAATCGAATGTCGTCGAGGGCCAGGCGCAGGCCGGCGCGAAGTTCAGCGACTACTTCGACTTCGCCGAGCCGCTGCACAAGGTTCCGTCGCATCGCGCGCTGGCCATGTTCCGCGGCCGCACCGAGGGCGCGCTGCGCCTGAAGCTGGTCGTCCCCGACCAGGACGACCTGGAAGCGGGCGCGGCCGCGGGCCGCTGCGAGGCGCGCATCGCCGCGCGCTACGGCATCCAGGACCAGGGCCGCGCCGCGGACCCTTGGCTGACGACCTCGGCGCGCTGGGCCTGGCGCGTGAAGCTGCACATGCAGCTGGAGAGCGAGCTGTTCCTGCGCCTGCGCGAGGCCGCCGAAGAAGAGGCCATCCGCGTGTTCGGCGAAAACCTGCGCGATCTGCTGCTGGCCGCGCCGGCCGGCCCGCGCGCCACGCTCGGCCTCGATCCCGGCCTGCGCACCGGCGTAAAGGTCGTTGTGGTCAACGCCACCGGTGCGTTCGCGGACCACACCACCATCTATCCGCACGAACCCAGGAAGCAATGGGACGCGTCGATCGCCGTGCTCGCCGCACTGATCGCCAAACACAAGGTCGAACTCATCAGCATCGGCAACGGCACCGCCTCGCGCGAGACCGACCGGCTGGTGAAGGATCTCGCCAAGCGCCATCCGGAACTGCGCATCACCAGTCTGGTGGTCAGTGAGGCCGGTGCCTCGGTGTATTCGGCCTCGGAGTTCGCCGCGCGCGAGTTCCCCGACCTCGACGTGTCACTGCGCGGCGCGGTGTCCATCGCGCGGCGTCTGCAGGATCCGCTCGCGGAGCTGGTGAAGATCGAGCCCAAAGCGATCGGCGTCGGCCAGTACCAGCACGACCTCAACCAGACGCGCCTGGCGCGCAAGCTCGATGCCGTGGTGGAGGACTGCGTGAACGCCGTCGGTGTCGAGGTCAACACCGCGTCGGCCCCGCTGCTCGCGCGCGTCGCCGGCCTGTCGGAGACGCTGGCGCGCAACATCGTCGCCCACCGCGACCAGCACGGCCCGTTCCGCAGCCGCCAGCAGCTGCTGGACGTCTCCCGACTCGGGCCCAAGGCTTTCGAGCAGGCCGCCGGCTTCCTGCGCATCATGAACGGCGACAACCCCCTCGATGCCTCCGCCGTGCACCCCGAGGCCTATCCGGTCGTCGAGCGCATCCTTGCGCGCACCGGCCGCGACATCCGTGAACTGATGGGCAACGGCGGTTTTCTCAAGACGCTGGCCGCCAACGACTTCACCGATGAGCGTTTCGGTGAGCCCACCGTGCGCGACATCATCGGCGAGCTGGACAAACCCGGCCGCGATCCACGCCCCGAGTTCAAGACGGCGAGTTTCAAGGATGGCGTCGAAAAGCTCTCCGACCTGCAGCCCGGCATGATTCTCGAAGGCGTCGTGACCAACGTCGCCAACTTCGGCGCCTTCGTCGACATCGGCGTCCACCAGGATGGTCTGGTGCACATCTCTCTGCTTTCGGACAAATTCGTCAAGGACCCGCGCGACGTGGTGAAGGCCGGCGATGTCGTCAAGGTGAAGGTGCTGGAGATCGACGGGGCGCGCAAGCGCATCAGCCTGAGCATGCGGCTGACCGACGATGCAACGAAGCCGAAAGCCCCGCGCGAGCATGCCGACCGCGCGCGACCATCACAGCCCAGGCGCGACAAGCCGCGTGCCGAGCAGCCCAAACTCGGCGGCGCGATGGCCGAGGCGTTCGCGCGGCTGAAGCGCTAGGGAGCCTCGGATCAACCGAGCATGCCCGTCATTGCGAGGCGCGCAGCTCCGTGCCCGGCAAGTGACAATACGTAGATACGCCGTTTCCGCTCAAGCTTTCTTCAGATACACGTCGCTGAACAAGGCAACTGGACCGAAGGGGGTGTGGTTCTTCACACACGCCCACAGCCCGATAAAATATTTGCGCATCACGCCGCATAGAGCCTGGAACTTTTCTTGCCCCGCGCCTTGCCTGGACGCCTGATCTGCAATTTTGAGATAGGCTCTGGCAAGGCTTCTGGGGCAAACACACAAGGTTTGGGTGGCGCAGCGAACCCGACCTGCCAGTGCATGCCCGTTAATGACCGGCCACGAAAAGACACGGAATGTCTCGGCCAGAACAGCCGCACCGTCCGTGTGGCTCGGTTCAAAGGAACGCATACCTGCCGCACCTCACCCCCATCCCCATCGATCAATGATTACGCGCCCGACTTAAATCCACAGATATCTAAACACCGCTGAAACTGGCCTTGCTCCGGCTACTGCAGATCAGGGCGCCACACTTCCAGCATCGACATCAAAGCGACTTCATGTATTCCACCAAGTCCGCTTTCTGCTCTTCGGTCAGGCCCAGATTGAGCTTGGCATTATACGCATTCACGACATCAGCCAAGGTTGCCGCAGAGCCGTCATGGAAATAGGGCGGATGCTGCCAGATACCGCGCAACGGCGTCGTACGCCAGAGCTTGGTTGCGGAACGCGAGGCATAGGTCGTCTTTGCCGCAGCAGAATCCCCAACTGCATGAAGGCTCTCGTTGGCATCCGTGAAATTCGGGCCGCTATGACAGCTTGCGCATTGAGCCTGCCCCTCAAAGAGCGCCTTGCCACGCAAGGCCGCGCCCGCCTCGAAAGACCCGCTGGGCGCGGCCGGCGCCGCGAGCGAGTACTGATAAGCCTGCAAGGCCGGCAGCTCGCCCGTCACTAGATCCTGCAACACGCCCCCATTCGTATGATCGACATTGAGCGGCAGTCGTGGATCGGAGAACGTTCCCTGTCCGCCCATTTCGACCACGCTTACATAGCGATTCCAGTACGCGGCCGGACCGGCGGGCTCGTGCGCGGTGTCGCCGTCACCGGTGAAGGTGGAGCGACTCAAACCGCTCAGCCCGAAAGCCGGCGGGATGACAACCGCGTAATCTTCTCTGTTGTCGACGTTATGACGTGGGTCGAACTTGCCCGGGCCCCAGGATTTGAAATACGCCTCGGAGGGCCCGCCCGCCACCACCGGCGAGAGCGCAATAATCGCTCCCGGATCGAGGTCGCGGTTTGGCCAGCCGTCCAGCCGGCGGCCGACATTCCCCGCGGGGATCAGTACATTGCCCGCAAGATCCCTGATTTCGACGTCTTCAGACACTGTGGAGTGACACAAGGCGCACGTAATACCCACCTGCGTCAAGCGCTTTACGCCATCTATCGAAGTTTCGACCTGCCCCTTGAGTCCGACAACGGCATCCAGCTCGAGCAAGGCCAGCGTGGTCTGCGTACTGCTCAGGTCGACGGTGCCATCCCGGATACCCGCCACCACGGCATCCGGAAGTGCCTCGACATCCACCTTCAAGCCGACCGACAGCGCAGTGACCGGATCGACGGCTTGCTGGATGACTTCGTTCATCCTCAGTGTTCCGGTCCAGAACGCCTCGTCCCCAAAGGTGTCGTAGCGGAAAACTTGGCGGCCTTCGGCCACGAGCTGATCGTTACTGGCCCGATCATCACTGCCGCCGTTGCAGGCGGACAGCATGCCGAAACTCGTAGCAAGCAATCCGACGAGCAGACCGGTGCGGCGCCCGGGCTTGCGCGTCATCGCGGCCGGATAAACGTGCTGCTGCATGACTGTTCTCCTTCTGTTTGGATTGAAGTAATTGGCATACGATGGCCTGAGAACGGGACAAACCTGCGAACCGCGCAACGCGGACGGCGCGCCGGGAAAAACCAAAGCGCCCTTCGGGAAACGACTCGCGTCAGTGGAAGGAAGCGCTCTTGACGTCTTCCGTCCCCAGGGCCTGGGCAACATCGCAGATCGCCTGATTCCGTATCCGGCGCGTGACGGCATTAACCCGAGCGTCGCATTTCATATCGATATCCATCATTACCTGGTTACGCAGCTTGTACGAAACGGCGCAGCCGAACAGATGGCCGGACCAGAACATCCCATACGACGCGGCACCGACATCTGCCAACGCACCAGCGAGCGCCGCACCACTCATAAACGCATTCCCGCCGAAAACCGGCCGACTGCGGCAATCGCAGAAATGGTGATTGCGCAAGCCCGCGTTTCACTGGTCTCCTGAACAGGTACGGGTAAGGGTATCGATGCGCCGCATCACGACGTCGGTCAGCCGTTGGCAACGCCGACCGAGAAAAGGAAATAGTTCGCACAGCGATGTGGACAACGTGTGGCGCAGAGCCGCGCGCAGGCGGTGACGGGCCCGGAACAATCTCGTTTTGACCGTCTCGGCTGGAACACCCAGGATAGCGGCGGCTTCCCTGACGCTGTAACCATCGATATCGCGCAGGACCAAGACCACCCGGAATACTTCCGGCAGCTCGGCGACCGCATCCTCGATCAACTCTCGCATCTGAAGTCGCGTAGCGTCGTGATAGGGGTCGGTGGCCATGGCACTTCCCGTCGGGAAAGTCAGCACGCAGCCGCTCGCCTGCTCGTAATCGAGCTGTTCAATGGCGACGCTAGGGCGGCGAGCACGCAGCCGCCTGTAGCACTCATTCAGAACGATACGCGCCAGCCACGTCGATAATTCGGCATCGCCGCGGAATGTATCGATACCCCGAAAGGCGCTGACGTAAGCGTCCTGCAGCGCATCTTCGGCCTCATCGTCATCGTTCAACACAGTACGTGCGATGCGAAACAAGCGCTGGTTGCAGTGCTGCACGATATGGCGAAACGCCTCATGGTCGCCCTGCTTGACCAGCCAGGCCAGATCAGCGAGCGAACTGGATGAATAATCGACGGCTTGCGCGAACTGCGATGGCATTGGGTGATCCTCCTTTGCTATGCATCAGATGAAGGACGGCGAAAAAAGGTTCCCGCACGCTATAACGTGCCGGCTGCATGCGCCACGGGGATCGGATCGGACTGACAGCAGGGGACAGGCAGCGGTTTATCGGGATGCCGGCTGTCTCGACGGCATGAGCGAGGAAGAAACAGCACCAAGAAGGAACCTGACGGCGCGCGAAACAGCACTGAATCACTCAGCGAATCGGCTGGCGCCTGATACACCCCGACATTGCCTCGAACCTATTTCGAAATTGCAGATCGGGCGGCCGGGCAAGGTGCGGAATCCGCGAGGAGCGAAGTTTGCACGCAGTAAATGAGCGCCGGAGCGGGCCCCGCAACGCCGCATGGGTGGCCGAGATGCATTTTGACGTGGGTTCTCGTCACCGTCGGGAAATTCGTCATGACCCATGCGCGCCGAGCTCCGGCCCGACCTGTCGCTGGTGCAGTGCATGGAGCGCCATGGCACTCGAAGACAGCGCGGAGTTTAGGGAACCTCTGATTATTGATCTTTACCAAACCGTTTGACATGGCTCTGTAGGAGCGGGCTCTGCCCGCGAACGGGTATGTCT
>CAYWKV010000067.1:0-13269 GCA_964458835.1 uncultured Gammaproteobacteria bacterium
GCCGCGGGGCCGTCGCTGTATCTGCAGGTGGGGGCCTTCCAGAGCCGCACCAACGCCGAGCAGCTGACCAGCCGGTTGCGGCAGGTGCCCCTGCCCGACATCCACATCAGCCAGGGCGTCAGCGACCGGCGCCCGGTGTACCGGGTGCGCATCGGGCCGCTCGCCAGCGTCGCGGAGGCCGATCGCGTCGCTGCCGAACTCGGCAGCCACGGCATTGCCAATCCCCATGTCGTAATCGACTGACAGCCTGCACGCACGACGCGGCACCCATCGCGAAACCCGCCGCCGCGCGTTGCAAATCACGCCCCGGACGCGGACAATTGACCGCGCTGTCCCGCGGAACTTCCTGAATCGGCGCTTGCCTCATCCTTATCCATGAAGATGCCAAGAATCATTCTGCTGCTCCTGTTCGCCATCCTGAATCTCACACTGCTGCCGTCGCTGCAGGCACAGACGCCCGGCGCGCCCGGCACCACCGGCGCGCTGCCGGTGCCCAAGGCGCCCAGCGTCGCGGCGCGCGGCTACCTGCTGGAGGATTTCCACAGCGGCCAGGTGCTGGCGGAATCGAATGCCGACGAGCGCCTCGAACCGGCCAGCATCACCAAGGTGATGACGGCCTACGCGGTGTTCAAGGAACTGGCGGCGGGCAAGATCCAGTTGAGCGATCTGGTCACCATCAGCGAGAAGGCCTGGCGCATGGAAGGCTCGCGCATGTTCGTGGAGGTCGGCAAGCAGGTCAGCATCGAGGACCTGCTGATCGGCATGATCGTGCAGTCCGGCAACGATGCGACCGTCGCGCTGGCCGAACACATCGCCGGCAGCGAGGAGACCTTCGCTGCCTACATGAACCGCTATGCCGCCGCGCTCGGCATGACCGGCAGCCACTTCGTGAACGCCAGCGGCCTGCCCGACCCCGAGCACTACATGACCGCGCGCGACATCGTCAAGCTCACGCGCGCGATGATCGCGGAGTTTCCCGACTACTACGCCTGGTATTCGAAAAAGGAATTCACCTTCAACGGCATCACCCAGCACAACCGCAACCGGCTGCTGTGGCGCGACGCCAGCGTCGACGGCGTCAAGACCGGCCACACCTCGTCCGCGGGCTACTGTCTGGTGTCCTCGGCCCAGCGCGAGGGCATGCGCCTGATCGCGGTGGTGCTCGGCGCCGACGGCGAGGAATCGCGCGCCTCCGCCACCCAGGCGCTGCTGAACTACGGCTTCCGCTTCTTCGAGACGCACAAGCTCTACGACGCCGGCGCCAGCCTGGTGGATGCGCGCGTCTGGAAAGGCGCCGAGGAGACCGTCCCGCTCGGCCTGCAGGCGCCGCTGTACGTGACCATCCCGCGCGGCCGCTATGCGCAGCTCAAGGCCAGCGTGCAGATGCAGGGCCAGATCACGGCGCCGGTCGCGGCCGGAACGGCGCTGGGCAGCGTCCAGGTGCGCCTCGGCGACGAACTGCTGCTGGACCCGCCCCTGCTGGCCCTGCAGGCCGTCGACGAAGGCTCGCTCTGGCGGCGCGCGATCGACGAAGTGAAGCTGTATTTCGAGTGAAGGCAGGGACTAGGGACTAGGGACTAGGGACTAGGAATTATCACTGCGCTTCGAACCACTAGCACCTAGCACCTAGCACCTAGAACCTAGAACCTCACTCAGCCCTGGAACCCGCATGTCGACCATCTATCTCAACGGCGAATTCCTCGCGCCCGAACTGGCCACGGTCTCGGTCATGGACCGCGGCTTCCTGTTCGGCGACGGCGTCTACGAAGTGATTCCGGCCTATGGCGGCCGACCCTTCCGGCTGGCCGGACACCTCCAACGCCTGCGCAACAGCCTGCAGGCCATCCGCGTGCGTGAACCCATGAACGACGCGCAGTGGCACGCCATGCTGGAGGAACTGCTGCGGCGCAACCCGGGCGAGGACCAGTCCATCTATCTGCAGGTCACGCGCGGCGTCATGGCCAAGCGCGATCATGCCTTCGACGACTCGCTGACACCGACGATCTTCGCGATGGTCAGCCCCATCGCGCCGCCCGATCCGGCGATCGCGCGCGAGGGCGTGCGCGCGGTCACGCTCAACGACATCCGCTGGCAGTCCTGCCACATCAAGGCGATCACACTGCTGCCCAACGTGCTGTTGCGCCAGGAGGCCATCGACAGCGGTGCCGTCGAAGCCATCCTGATCAAGGATGGCCATGCCACCGAGGGCGCGGCCAGCAATCTGTTCATCGTCCGCAACGGCCTGCTGATCACGCCGCCCAAGGGGCCGCACCTGCTGCCCGGCATCACCCGCGACCTGATCCTGGAGCTGGCTGCCCGTCACGCCATTCCCTACCGCGAGGCCGGCATCCGCACCGAGGATCTCACCAACGCCGACGAGATCTGGCTCACCAGTTCCACCAAGGAGATCCTGCCGGTGACGACGCTGGACGATAAACCCGTCGCCGACGGCAGGCCGGGCGCGCTGTACCGGCGCATGAGCGCGCTGTACCGCACCTACAAGGACCAGGTCCGCGTCGGCGCGGCGGAGTGAAGTTCCGATGGCCACGAAATCCACGAAACCCGCGAAATGATCACGATGTCGCCGCAGGAACGCACTCGACCATCGCGAGTAGCCCCGGCCCACGGCGACGCCGGTTTGGAAGTCGCTATGTTACGGAAGATCACGCTGCGGGATGATGCCGTGGTCAAGGCATCGGTTTTCCGTTAACGACTTTCGTGGGTTTCGTGGGTTTCGTGGCAGACTTTGGTTTTTCCTCGACGAGCCGCCCCATGCCCGAATCAGGCTCCCTGCTGGAATTCCCCTGCGACTTCCCCATCAAGGTGGTTGGTCACGGGCATGCCGACTTCGAGATCGAGGTGGTGGCGCGGGTGCGCGAGCACGCGCCCGATCTCGGCGAGGGCGCGGTGCGCAGCCGGCCGAGCCAGGGCGGAAAATACCTCGCCGTGACCGTCACCGTGCGCGCCACCAGCCAGGCGCAGCTCGATGCGATCTACCGCTCGCTGTCCGACTGGGATCGGGCCCTGATGGTGCTGTGAAGTGAATATTTTCTTGGCCACGGAATCCACCGAACAACACGGAAAGCATGCCAGGCCTGAATCCAGGAAATCCATCCCGCGGCTTGGTTTCCGGACTTTCACAATGAGCCTTTTTCCGTGTCATTCCGTGGATTCCGTGGCCATTTTTTCCGGAAAGCCGGCTTAAGCACGTGCCGATCCACTCTGCCCCTTTTTTGGAGATCCGCCGTCTGGGCCGCGCCGCGTACGAGCCGACATGGCGGGCGATGCAGGCGTTCACGACGGAACGCGGCGCCGACACCCCCGATGAACTCTGGCTGCTGGAACACCCGCCGGTGTTCACGCTGGGCCTGAATGCCAAGCCCGGACATCTGCTCGATCCCGGCGACATCCCGGTCGTGCAGATCGACCGCGGCGGCCAGGTGACCTACCACGGCCCGGGCCAGCTGGTGGCCTATGTACTGCTGGACATCGCACGCCGTGGACTGGGCGTGCAACGGCTGGTGCAGCTGATGGAACAGGCCGTCATCGACCTGCTGGCCGAGCACGGCGTGCACGGCGAGGGCCGCCGCGATGCCCCGGGCGTGTACGTCGACGGCGCCAAGCTCGCTGCCCTGGGCCTGCGCGTCAAGCGCGGCCGCACCTACCACGGCCTGGCCCTGAACGTGGCCATGGACCTGGAGCCCTTCGCCCGCATCAACCCCTGCGGCTATCCCGGCATGCGGGTCACGCAACTCCATGATCTGGGGGTATCCCTAGACCTGGACGCGGTTTCCGGGCGCCTCGCGTCGCACCTCACCCGCCTGCTGGGGTAAACTGCGGGCCTTATTGAACCCTGATGGATGGCCACGAAATCCACGAAACCCACGAAACTTTGTACAGGCGTTCTCCAAACAACTTTCGTGGATTTCGTGGGTTTCGTGGCGATTTCAAACTATGACCGACCACGACAGCAAGCATCAGCGCGGCGCCGCCAAGACGGCGCGCATTCCGATCAAGGTCGAGCCGACGGTGAAGCCGGCGCGCAAGCCGGCGTGGATCCGCGCCCGCTCGCCCGCGCACCCGGAGGTGCAGCGGCTCAAGCAGATCCTGCGCGACAATCGCCTGCATACGGTCTGCGAGGAGGCCTCCTGCCCGAACCTCGGCGAGTGCTTCGCGCACGGCACGGCGACCTTCATGATCATGGGCGACATCTGCACGCGGCGTTGCCCGTTCTGCGACGTCGCCCACGGCCGCCCCGATCCGCTCGATCCCGAGGAGCCGAACAACCTGGCGCGCACCATCCAGGCGATGGGGCTGCGCTACGTGGTGGTGACTTCGGTCGATCGCGACGACCTGCGCGACGGCGGCGCGCAGCACTTCGTTGACTGCATCCGTGCCATCCGCGAACTCAATCCGGCCACGCGCATCGAGGTGCTGGTGCCGGACTTCCGCGGCCGCATGGAGCGGGCGCTGGAGATCTTCCGCGCCGCCCCGCCGGACGTCTTCAACCACAATCTGGAGACGGTGCCGCGCCTCTACCGGCAGGCACGCCCCGGCGCCGACTATGCCTGGTCACTGGAGCTGCTCAAGCGCTTCAAGGCCGAGCACCCGCAGGTGCCGACCAAGTCGGGGCTCATGCTGGGCCTGGGCGAGACCCTGGAGGAGGTCGAACAGGTCATGCGCGATCTGCGCGCGCATGACTGCGACATGCTGACGCTGGGCCAGTATCTGCAGCCCAGCCTGAACCACCTGCCGGTCGACCGTTTCGTCACCCCCGAGGAGTTCGTCCGTCTGGGCGCGATCGGCGACGCACTGGGCTTCGGCCATGTCGCCAGCGGCCCGATGGTGCGGTCGAGCTACCACGCCGACCGGCAGGCGGCCGGCGCGGGCATCGACGGACCCGCTCAGTAGGCTTCGGCCTCGGCGCGGACCAGGCGCCGGCCCTCGACCCGCACCTCGTCGCCCACCGCCACCTTGACGTTCGGTGAGCGCACGGTCTCGGTGGTCCCGTCTTCATGTCGGACGACATAGGCCTCGTCGTGCAGGCCGGTCGCCTCCTGCACCTCGCCGCCCAGCCACAGGCTGGCCAGGCCGACACCGATGGCACCCAGCGGTCCGGCCACGGCACCGCCCACCAGGAAGCCGGACATGCCGCCAACGCCCTTGCCCACGATGGTATCGGGGGCGGTGTCGACGACGGTGTCGGCCGCCATTGCGACCTGCATGGCCGACAGCGCACAAACGAGAACTGCAATTCGGGATTTCATCTGCTGTATACCTCACGGGGTTGGCGGTCTGGATGCGGCGCACGGCGGAGCCACCGCTGCACGGGCTGTTGCCAGTTCCGTGCCACGCAGGTAACCAACTGGTTTTAAAATAAAAAACTACTTGGCGGTGGCCGCCGCGAAGGCCCCTGCGTTCACAGCGGACACCTGCCTGGACGTTCACTCTGAACGTGAACGGGTGAACCCGGCGGGCCAGGGCGGCAGGATGCCGCGGCGCGGCGGTCCGGAGGAAAAGCCGCCCGACGCCGCCGCGGCACCCTGCCGTGGAACGGATCAGCGCAGCGACCGGTAGACGGCGTCGCGCCCGCGCTTGCTCAGTACCAGTTGCCACAGCTGGCCCTGGCGGGAACGGAAGAAGCCGGCGCAGCTGAGCAGGTAGTACTTCCACATGCGGTAGAAGCGTCTGCTGTAGCGGGATTCGAGCTGTGGCCAGGCCGCATCGAAGTTGTGCCACCAGGCCATCAGCGTGCGGTCGTAATCGGGACCGAAGTTGTGCCAGTCCTCGATGACGAAGCGGTCATTCAGCACCGAGGAGAGTTCCTGCGCCGAGGGCAGCTTGCCGTTCGGGAAGATGTAGCGGTCGATCCAGGGGTCGACGGTGCGCGAGGTGGCATGGATGCCGATGGTGTGCAGCAGGAACAGGCCGTCGTCCTTCATCAGGCGCAGTGCCGTATCGAAATAGGTCGCGTAGTTCTTCGGGCCGACGTGCTCGAACATCCCGACCGACACCACCTTGTCATAGGCGCCGCGCAGATCGCGGTAATCCATCAGCTCGATCTGCACCGGCAGGCCCGCGCAGCGCTCCTGCGCGTACTGCTGCTGCTCTTTCGAGACGGTGATGCCGGTGACCTCGACCTTGAAATATTTGGCTGCATGGCGCGCCAGTCCGCCCCAGCCGCAGCCGATCTCCAGCAGCCGCTCGCCGGGACGCAGTTCCAGCTTGCGGCAGATCATGTCGAGCTTGTCGTGCTGCGCCTGGGCGAGGTTGTCGGCATAGCGCCAGTAGCCGCAGGAGTAGCTCATGGTGGGATCAAGCATGGCGCTGAAGACATCGTTACCGATATCGTAGTGGCGCTCGCCGACCTGGAAGGCGCGGCGGCTGGACTGGAGATTGAACAGGCGGTGGCGCAGCACCTCGCCGAGCAGCTTCACACGTGCCCAACCCGCCAGCTTGCGCTCGACGTCGGCGCGCAGGAGCCGGTTGAACAGCTCATCCAGTTCATGGGCATCCCACAGGCCGTCCATGTAGGCCTCGCCAAAACCCAGCGACCCTTGGCTCAGGATGCGGCGGTAGACCTCCGGGTCGTGGACCTGGACGTCCCAGGACGCCTTGCCGTTGAACTGCACCCCGGCCTCGGCAGCAAGCCGCTGCAGCACCTCGGGTGCATCGGAATAGGGGTTGCGCGCCAGCTCGCCGGCCAGCTCGTAGGACAGATTCTCATCACTCGACATGGATCGTACATCTCCCGCGGTTGTTGTCTTCCGGCAGCCCGACCACAGGAATCCGCGGACATGGAACCCGGGATTCGCCGGCGGGGTCTACCCACTCCCACGTCATCCCCGCTCTCCTCCGAAAGGGCGGGCGGCGCGGCTCGTCGGGCGCTGGGATCCGGCGCCGTCGAGATTCGGCGCAAACCTTATAAGTCCATTTAATAAATAACAAATGATTTTTATTGGATATTAATATCGGAATATTCGATATATTAATACATGGATATCGATCAAATACGCACGTTTCTTGCGGTTGCAGCGAATGGCAGTTTCCTGGAGGCGGCCAACCGCCTGCACGTCACCCAATCCACCGTCAGTGCGCGCATCCAGAACCTCGAGGCCTATCTCGGCACCCGGCTGTTCGTGCGCAATCGCGCCGGCGCCAACCTCACCCCCGCCGGGCGGCGCTTCCTGCGGCACGCCAAATCCCTGGTGCTGACGGTGGAACAGGCGCGCCACGACGTCGGCCTGCCGAGCCGCTTCCGGGCCAGCATCGCGGTGGGGGCGCGCATCGCGCTGTGGGAGGGATTCCTGCCGCAGTGGGTCGGGCACATGCGCGAGACGGCGCCGGACATCTCCATCCGCAGCGAGATCAGCTTCGAGGAGGATCTGATGCGGCGGCTGATCGCCGGCACCCTGGACATCGGGTTGATGTACACGCCGCAGCACAGTCCCGGCATCCAGATCGAGCATCTGTTCGACGAGACGCTGGCGCTGCTGTCGACCGATCCCGCCACGCCCTGGCCGGACCCGAACTACATCTACGTCGACTGGGGGCCCGCGTTCTACGCCCAGCACAGCAACAACTACCCGGACCTGGAGCGCCCTGCGCAGGTGGTCAACATCGGCTGGCTCGGCGTGCAGCTCATCCTGAGCAACGGCGGCTCGTGCTTCCTGCCCATGCGCATGGCCGAGCCGCTGATCGAGGCCGGCAAGCTGCACCACGTACCCGACAGCCCGCGGTTCCGCCTGCCCGCCTACATGGTGTTTCCGCGCGAGAGCGACTCCGTCGTGCTCGGCCAGGCGCTCGGCACGCTGCGCGCGCTCGCCGCCGCGGAACAGGCGAAGGTCGAGGCCGAATCGCACGGCGCCCAGATCGTCTGAGTGCCGCAGCGCTCAGTAGCGCACGGCCGGTGTCTCGATGGGCAGGCCGTTGCCGCGCGCGTTCAGATAGATCTCCAGACTGATGTATTCCGGCGAGCCGGCCTCGAAGGGCTCGGCGCGGAAGGCGCGGAAGCATTCGCTGAAGCGGCCGTGCAGCGAGGTGATCCGGCCGCTGCCCAGCCGGTACTCGGGGAAACCGTTGCTCTGCCCCTGACTCAGCAGCTGGCCGCGCAGATGGCGGCCGGCATACAGGTCGTGGCAGTGCACGCAGGCCAGTCCGGTCTGGCCGAAGCGGGTGTTGTAGAGCGCCTCGCCCCGTTCGTAATAGGGCCGCATCGGGCCGTCGACGTCGACGTCGACCGGCTCGCCCCGTGCCGTGTGGCGGACGAAGGTCTCCAGCGCGACGAGCTCGGTGCAGTCGTAGACGTAGGGGACGTTGTCCATGCGGTCCTCCCAGCAGATATTGATGCGCTCCTGCAAAGTGACCGGCCGGCCCAGTGCCGTATCGAAGACCGGATAGTGCGCGATGGCGGCGGGGCTGAAGCGCTCGCCGTCCTCGCCGTGACAGGTGGCGCAGGACTGGCCGTTCCAACCGGGTTCGCGGAACAGCTTGCGGCCCAGATCGACCGTCGGCATACCGGGATTGGCGAAGTCGTCATCCTGCATCGCCTGCGTCTCGGGCGTCAGGTACTCGTAGCCCGACTTCGCCCCGGCCGCCCATCCGCTGCCTGGGACCAGCGCCAGCGCCGCAGCCGCCAGCAGCGATACCGGTCTCGGTGTGCGCCCGTTCATCCCCAAAACCGCATTTGCCACGGAAACACACGGAAAGACACTGACGAGCGCATACGCTTCGCGCTACAGCGCCCCTCATCCATCAGGCGCCGAGCCGGGACGTCGCGACACGGCTTCATTGTCGTGCCTTCCGTGTGCTTCCGTGGCCAACATGAGTTCTTCAGATTCATTTCAGTGTCACCAGGTAGGCCACCACGTCCTCCAGCTCCTGGGCGGTCAGCATGGTCTTGCCGGCGTACTCCCAGGCCACCTGGTTGAGCATGGCGGGATCGCGGTGGAAGGCGGGCATGATGCTCGCGGGATTCACGCGCTGTTCGTCGACGACGCGCAGACGCAGCTGGCCCTCGCTCAGGCGCGTGCCGATGCCATGCAGCGGCGGACCGATGGTGCCGTGGAAGGCCTCCTCGGGAATCGGCAGGGCGTGGCAGGTCAGGCAGGTGCCCTTGTCGGCACGGATGACCAGCTCGCGGCCGCGCGCGGCATCGCCGCGCAGGCCGCCCAGTGGCGCGGCGATCGCGTCGCCGGTCACGGTCCAGGGGACGAAGGCGTCGTCCGCCGGGCACGGCGACGCGGCGAGTCCGGCCGCGGCGAAGGCGCAGATGAGACGTGATGGACGCATATCGAGGACCCTCAGCCCGCGGACAGCCTAGCGCCGCCGCGCTGCCGGGCGCATTGACGCACGTCAGCCGGAGCGGAGCTCGGCCGCGATGAGTGCCGCGCCCTCCGCGGCGCCGGTGGGCGCCGGCGGTGGCCGCGCGGGCTGCGCCCACAGTTCATCGAGCAGGCCGCGCAAGCGCCCCGCCGCAACCGCCTCCCGCGACACCGGGACACAGCGCCCATGGCGCGCCAGCCAGTCCGCGAGACAGCGCTCCTCGGGCCAGTCCGGGCGCGGGACATAGAGCATGGGGACGCCGTTGCAGGCGCACTCGGTGACGGTGCCGTAGCCGAGCTTGCCGAGCAGCGCATCGACCGACGCCAGCACATCGGTGAAACCCAGTCCGAGCGCCTCGAAGGCATGCATGTCGGGGCGTTCGACGCCCCAGGCCTGCGGCACGATCCAGGCGATGGCCGGATCGAGCGGCCAGGCCTCCAGCGGCAGGCGCAGCGGAATGCCGCCGGGCGCGATCATGACGATGCGCCGGGTGTCGGCGATGCCGAGCCGCTCGCACAGCTGCGCGCGGCGTGGCCGGCCGAGCCGTGCCAGCGGCCCGATGGGTCGCACGCTGCCGAGTTCGGGCATGTCCATGGACGGCGCCGGACAGAGGAAGTGCCGCGCGGCATTGTAGGCTGCCTCCATGTCGGCGAGGACGGCCGGCGCCTCGGGGCGTGCACCGAAATAGTGGCGGTAGATGCCCGCCCAGTTCAGCGAACACAGGGCCAGCGCCGGCAGACCGAGCCGCGCGGCGGCCGCCAGCGGGAGGTAAGGCACGTTCGCCAGAAGCAGGTCCGGTGCGACCGCCTCCAGACGCGCGCAGGCGGCCGCGACCCGCGCCGGCCAGTGCGCATGGAAGGCGGCATACGCGTCACCGCTGCGCCTGCGGTCCACATCCAGCGCCGAAGTCATGTGCATGCCGAAATCGGCCTGCCAGTCGATCAGGGTGAAATCACCGCCGATGCGTTCGGCGAGAAAGGCGTGTGGCAGGCCGGTGAGCAGCGTCAGCCGCAGTTGCGGCAGCCGGGTCCGCAGCGCCGCCAGCACCGCCGCCGTCTGCGCGCCGTGGCCATAACCGTGGGAACTGATGGCGACCGCCAGATGCATGTGCCGTGCTCAACCCTGTTCTGCGACCCGCCGGTAGCGTTCCATCAGATAACCGGGGCAATCCTGACGGATGCCGCGCTGGTCCAGCGTGAACATGGACGGCATTACGGGCCGGCACGCGCGCAGATCGTGCGCGCCCTCGTCGAAGCCCAGGCGCATCGCCTCCGGCACCTTGACGATGGCGACGGTGTGGCACAGATCGATATCGTGCGGAGCGACCGGATGCATGGGGACCTCGGTGGGATGCAGACGGGCGTCAGCCGCTCAGCATGTGATCCAGTTCGGCCAGGCGCTGCGGTGTGCCGATATCGAGCCAGCGGCCCTGGAAGTGCGCGCCGCCGACCTGGTCCGCGGCCATGGCATCGCGCAGCAGCGGCGCCAGCGGAAAGCGGCCCGGCCGGCAGTCCCGGAACAGCGCCGCCCGGTACAGGCCGATGCCGCTGAAGGTCAGGCGCGGCCCGTCGCACACGTGGACACGCCCGCCATCGAGACAGAAGTCCCCATCGGGATGGTGCGCGGGATTGTCCACCAGCAGCAGGTAGGCCAGTCCGTCGAACGTGCGCGGCAGCGACGCATAGTCGAGGTCCGTCCAGACGTCACCGTTGACCACCAGAAACGGCCCTGCGCCGAGCAGCGGCAGCGCCTGGAAGATGCCGCCGCCCGTCTCCAGCGCGCCCTCGGGCTCGGCCGAGTAGCGGATGCGCGCGCCGTAGCGGCTGCCATCGCCGAGCGCCGCTTCGATGCGATCGCCGAGGTGCGCGTGGTTGATGACGATGTCGTCGATGCCGGCGCGCACCAGCGCCTCGAGGTGGTACTCGATCAGCGCCCGCCCGCCGGCGCGCAGCAGCGGCTTGGGCGTCGTGTCGGTGAGCGGCCGCATGCGTTCGCCGCGGCCGGCGGCCAGGATCATCGCATGCATGGGGGCTGCGAGAGGATTCGCGGCTGCTTCAATTGCCGAATTCGAGGCGCTCGACGAAGGCCTCCAGCGCCTTGGCCGCACAGGCCGCATCCAGATCACCGCCCGGCGCGCCGCTGACGCCGACCGCGCCGATGCGATAGCCGCCGGACTCGATGGGCAGACCACCCTCCATCACGATGAGGCCGTCGATGTGGTTGAGTTCGGCGCGGATGTCCTCGCGGCTCTTGCGGAACTGACCGGAATCGATGCCGGACATCACCACCATGTTGGCCTTCTCCTCGGCGATCTGCAGCGTGAAGCGCGCGGCCAGGTCGTCGCGCAGCGCGGCGCGCACGATGCCGAAGCGGTCCACCACCACCGCGCTGGTCTGGTAGCCCTCCTCGCGGCAGACGCGCACGGTGGCGGCGGCGATGTCGAGCGCGAGATCCATGCCGATGTTGCGCTCGGTCAGCACATCGATGGCCGCGGCCGGCGCCGCGGATACCGCCAGCAGCGCCGCCAGCGGGAGTGTGCGCAGTGTGTCGAAGCTCATCCGTTTCATCCTCCGTTGGTTGCGGCCCGCCTAGGCGTTGGCGGCGGGCATGGTCGCCAGTCGTTCGACGACGTCCCGGGCGAGATCGTCCAGGCCCGCCAGTTCCGGATACCGGCCGGCCACGTCGATCACGTAGCCCAGCGTGCGCGGGATGTCGCCGAGGTAGCCGGGCTTACCGTCGCGCCGGTACAGGCGCGCGAAGATGCCGGCGGCCTTGAGATGGCGCTGCACGCCCATCCAGTCGAACCAGCGCAGGAAACGCGCCTCGTCGGCCTGCCCCGGGCGCAGCACGCCGGACTGCAAGGCCAGTTCCCAGTAGCCCAGCGCCCAGTCCTCCACCCGCTCGCGCGGCCAGGCGATGTAGCAGTCGCGCAGCAGCGAGACGAGATCGTAGGTGACCGGGCCGATGACGGCGTCCTGGAAATCGAGGATGCCCGGATTGTTGCGGCGCGTCACCATGAGATTGCGCGAATGGTAGTCGCGGTGCACGCACACCTGCGGCTGCGCCAGGGCGGACTGCGCCAGGGCCGCGAACACCCGCTCCAGCAGCGCGGACTGTGCGGCGTCGAGCGACAGGCCGAGGTGGGTCCCGAGCAGCCAGTCGCGGAACAGCTCCATCTCGCGGCGCAGCAGCGGTTCGTCGTAGGGCGGCAGTTCACCCGCCTGCGGTCCCTGCGCCTGGATCACCAGCAGGGCGCCCAGTGCATCGCCGTACAGGCGTTGCACGGTCGTGTCGTCCAGCGCCTGCAGATAATGCACGTCACCGAGATCGGACAGCAGATAGAAGCCGCGCCCGGCGTCGCCGCGCAGCACCTGCGGCACATGCAGGCCGATGTCCAGGAACGCGGCGGCGACCTTCAGGAAGGGACGCATGTCCTCCTGGTCGGGCGGCGCGTCCATGACGATGAAACTGTCGCCGCCGACGGTGACGCGGAAATACCGGCGGAAGCTGGCATCCGCCGAAGCCGGCCGGATGGTGCACAGCGCGAAGGCCGCATCCTCACGCAACCAGTCTTCGATCTGTTGCAAACGTTGGGGCATTCTCGACCCTTGAGCGGTTTCCGGAGCCGGCCCGATGCGGACCCCGCGGGCGCCCCATGAACCGGAGAAAGTGATTGAAGGAAAAGCCATTCTATGCGATTTTACGGGGCGCCTTCCAGGGTCGTGCCGGAATGCTTCGGCGCGCCGTACGGACGCCCCATCCGGACCAGGCACCCCGACAAGCCGACCAACGCCTAGACCGCGTGACGCGCTCCGCCCGCCGCCGCAGGGATGTACGGCGGCCGCGGAAACAAGACGCAGCGCGAGGAACCAGCCATTGTGAGTGAACGATCTCTGCTAGCGGCGCTGATCGCCGGGCTCATCCTGCCGCCGGCCGTCGCCGCAC
>CAYWKV010000068.1:0-13182 GCA_964458835.1 uncultured Gammaproteobacteria bacterium
CCCGCACCTCCGCCTCCGTCGACACTCTCGGCCACGGACCTGCCGTACGCCCCCGCAGTGCGAGAGGGTGTGGCGCCGGTCGTTCCGGACGCCTCAGCCGCCGGCGCCGCAGGCGACGAAACCAACGCCGCTGCACCCTACGGCCCCTGGGCGCTGTGTGCACCGCGGCCCGTGGAGACGCTGCCGTCGGCCACCCTGGCGGGCACCGAATTCACCGCCGACCGGGCCGAAATCGACCAGGGCCGTCTCTACACCCTGTCCGGTGGCGCCGTCGTGGAACGCGCCGGCCAGCGCATCCGCGCCGACCGCATCCGTTACGACGAGGCCCTCGACGAGGTGCAGGCCGAAGGCGGCGTCCGGCTCGACCAGTCCACGCTGCAGGTGACCGGCGACGCCGCGACCCTGCATCTGGGCAGCGATACCGGCGAGCTCCACGGCGTCCGGTATTTCGTCCATGCCCAGCATGCGCGCGGCCGGGCCGAGATCGCCCGCCAGGAAAGCGCGACGATAAAATCCTTCGAGCGCGCGACCTACAGCACCTGCGACGAGGACCGCGAACGCTGGCGTCTGCGGGCCAGCCGCGTAACGCTCGACGAGGCGGAGGGCGTCGGCCGCGCCCGCCACGCGCGCCTGGAACTCGGTCCGGTACCGGTCCTGTACACACCGTACATCAGTTTTCCCATCGACGACCGGCGCAAGAGCGGCCTCCTGGTGCCCAGTTGGGGCAGCTCCGAGAGCAGCGGCGCGGAACTGACCGTGCCCTACTATTGGAATATCGCGCCGCACCGCGACGCCACCATCACCCCGCGTCTGATGAGCAAGCGCGGCGTGCAGATGCAGAGCGAGTTCCGTTACCTGAATCCGACCAACCGGGGTGAGCTGGGGCTGGAATACCTGCCCTCGGACAGCGAGTTCGGCGACGAGGACCGCTCACTGTTCACCATCCGGCATGACGGCCGCCCGCTGCCGCAGCTGCGGACCACCGTCCGCGCCGACGACGTCTCGGACAAGTATTACTTCGAGGATCTGGGCAACAGCCTCGAGATCAGCAGCATCACCCACCTGGAGCGCCTCGCCGAGGCCACCTGGTTCGGCCAGGGCTGGTCGCTGACCGGGCGCGTCCAGGATTACCAGACCGTGGACCGCACCATCGCCGAAATCAATCAGCCCTACCGGCGCCTGCCGCAGCTGCTGCTGTCCATGCGCCCGCGCAGCCAGCCCTACGGGCTCGATCTCAGCCTCGACAGCGAGGTCGTGCAGTTCACCCACGACCACGATCTGCGCGACGAAGGCACACGTCTCGACCTGCAGCCCAAGGCGAGCCTGCCGCTGGGCGGCGCGGCCTGGTTCGTCACACCCTCGCTCGGCGTGCGCCATACCCAGTACAGCCTCGACGACCGCGCGACGGGCCTGCCGACCGAACCGTCGCGCACCACGCCCATCGCCAGCCTGGACAGCGGCCTGTTCTTCGAACGCGACACGCGGCTGTTCGGCAACGGCCTGCTCCAGACCCTGGAGCCGCGCGCCTATTACCTGTACGTGCCGGACAAGGACCAGGATGAGCTGCCGGTGTTCGACACCGGTCTGCGCGACTTCAGCTTCCAGCAGATGTTCGAGGACAACCGTTTCAGCGGCGCCGACCGCATGGGCGACGCCAATCAGCTGACCCTGGCCGTCACCAGCCGGCTGCTCGATCCCGAGAGCGGCGTGCAGCACCTCAGCGTGAGCGTGGGCGAGATCCTCTACTTCCGCGACCGCGAGGTGACACTGCCGCACCGGCCCGTGGCGGACCAGAGCGCATCCAACCTCGTCGGCGAGCTGGACGTGCGGCTGACGCGCAGTTGGAAGGCCACCGCCGGGGTGCAGTGGGACCCGCACGAATCCAAGACCGACCGCAGCAGCGTCCGCCTGCAGTACCGCCCGGACCCGCGCCATCTGTGGAATCTCTCCTACCGCTACCGCAGCGGCGAGCTGGAGCAGATCGACACCTCGGCGCTGTGGCATTTCACGCCGCGCTGGCACGGCGTGGTCCGCTGGAACTACTCGCTGCCCGACCGCGAGCTGCTGGAGGGCCTGGCCGGCATCGAATACGAGAGCTGCTGCTGGATCCTGCGCCTCATGGGCCGCGGCTATGTGCATGATACGGACGGTGAACGCAACGACGCGATCCTGGTCCAACTGGAGCTGAAGGGTCTGACCAGCTTCGGCGATCCGATCGAGGCCCTCCTGGAAGATGGTATCCTTGGCTATCCGCGCAATCAGTAGGTTGAATCCCGTGCCCGAATCCCTAAGCAAACTGCTCCGCAGACGACTTCTGCCGATGTTCCTCGCCCTCGCGGCAGCCCTCTCGACCGGTGGCGCCGGCGCCGCCGATGAACTCAACCGCATCGTCGCCGTGGTCAACGACGACGTGGTGCTGGAGAGCGAGCTGGAGGCGAGGCTGCGCATCGTGCGTGAACAGCTCTCCGCCCAGAACACCCAGATGCCGCCCGAGGACGTGCTGCGCCAGCAGGTGCTCGAGCGGGTGATCGTCGACCAGCTGCAGCTGCAACTGGCGGCGCGCAACAACATCCAGGTGGACGACGAGACCCTCAACGCCAGTCTGCGCAACATCGCCGACCAGAACGGCCTGAGCCTGGAGCAGTTCCGCGCCGCGCTGGAGGCCGAGGGCCATTCCTTCGTCGCCTTCCGCGAGGAGATACGCAATCAGATCATCCTGTCGCGGCTGCATCAGCAGATGGTCGGCAACCGCATCAACGTCACCGACCAGGAGATCGACAACCTGCTCGCCAACGAGCAGGCCTGGGGCGGCGGCGAGCGTGAATATCACCTGGGGCACATCCTGATCGCCGTGCCGGAGGGATCCTCTCCCGAGGTCATCCAGGCCGCCGAGGCCAAGGCCAACGACGTGGTGCGGCAGCTGCGCGCCGGCGCGGACTTCGCGCATACGGCCGTCTCGGTCTCGGCCGGCCAGACCGCGCTCGAGGGCGGCGACCTGGGCTGGCGCAAGGCGGGCCAGCTGCCGACGCTGCTCGCCGAGTCCGTGTACGGAATGCAGCCGGGCGGCATCACCGACCCGATCCGCGGCACGGGCGGGTTCCACATCGTCAAGCTCATCGAGACGCGCGGCGATGACCGGCACGTCATCACCCAGACACATGCGCGGCACATCCTGCTGCAACCCGACGAGCTGATGTCCGAGACCGAGGTGCGCCTGCGTCTCGAACAGCTGCGCGAGCGCGTCATCGGCGGCGAGGATTTCGCCGCACTGGCCCGTTCCCACTCCAAGGACAAGGTGTCCGCCTCCAAGGGCGGCGATCTCGGCTGGGTGAGTCCCGGCGATCTGGTGCCCCGCTTCGAGGAGGCCATGAACCGTCTGCAGCCGAACGAAGTCAGCGACGTCGTGGAGACGCGCTTCGGCCTGCACATCATTCAGGTCCTGGAGCGGCGCGACCACGACAGCACGGACGAGTTCAAGCGCAACAAGGCGCGCGAAATGATCCGCAAGCGCAAGCTGGACGAAGAGCTGGCCCTGTGGATCCGCCGTCTGCGCGACGAGGCCTATGTCGAATACCGCACCGAAGAGTGAGCCGGCACGGCCGGCACGGCGGTGAGCACCGTGCCCGGCCCCGAAACGGCGCGCATCATCGTCACCGCGGGCGAGCCCGCCGGCATCGGCCCCGACCTCTGCCTCATCCTGTCCACCTCCGACCTGCCGGCCGAGGTGGTGGTCGCCGCCGACGCCGACCTGCTGCAGGAGCGCGCGCGCCTTCTGGGCGTGGCCGTCGAACTGCGGACCTTCGACCCCGACCACCCGCGCGGACCGCACCGAGCCGGCCGGCTGCAGGTGCTCCCGGTGCCACTCGCGGCGGCGGCCGTTCCCGGCCGGCTGGATCCCGCGAACGCACGCTATGTGCTGGACTGCCTCGATCGCGCCGTCGACGGCTGCCGCGCGGGGGTGTTCGACGCCCTGGTGACCGGTCCGGTCCACAAGGGCGTCATCAACGACGCGGGCATACCCTTCACCGGCCACACCGAATATCTTGCCGAACGCTGCGGCCATGTCCGCGTGGTGATGATGCTGGCGACGGCAGGGCTGCGCGTGGCGCTCGCCACCACGCACCTGCCGCTGGCGGCGGTCAGCGCCGCCATCACCCGCGACGATCTGAGTGCGACGCTGCGGATACTCATCACGGAGCTGCACACCCGCTTCGGCATCGCGCACCCCCGCATCCTGGTCTGCGGACTCAATCCGCACGCCGGCGAGAGCGGCCACCTCGGCCGCGAGGAGATCGACGTCATCGAGCCCGTGCTGGAGTCGCTGCGCGGCGGCGGGGCGGAGCTCGTCGGGCCGCTGCCCGCCGATACGCTGTTCACGCCGAAATACCTCGACCATGCCGACGCCGTGCTCGCCATGTACCACGACCAGGGCCTGCCCGTGCTGAAATACAAGGGGTTCGGGCGTGCGGTGAACGTCACGCTCGGGCTGCCGATCGTCCGCACCTCGGTCGATCACGGCACAGCGCTGGACCTCGCCGGCACCGGCCGGATCGACGCCGGCAGCCTGCACACGGCCATCGACGTGGCACTGGCGATGGCCGGTCGCGCGGCGGCGGCCTAGAGTCGGTCCCATGGCGCACACACCCCGCAAGCGCTTCGGCCAGAATTTCCTGCACGACCGCGGCGTCATCGAGCGCATCGTCGCCGCCATCGACCCGCGTCCCGGCCAGGATATCGTCGAGATCGGCCCGGGCCAGGGCGCGATCACCCTGCCGCTGCTGGCGGCCTGCGGCCGGCTGCAGGCGGTCGAACTGGACCGGGACCTGCTCGAGCCGCTCAGAGCGGCAGCGGCGGGCGCGGGAGAACTGATCCTGCACAGCCGCGATGCCCTGCGTCTGGATTTCTGCGCGTTGCGCGGGGGCGACGAACGGCTGCGCATCGTCGGCAACCTCCCCTACAACATCTCGACGCCGCTGCTGTTCCACCTGCTGGAGCAGGCCACCTGTATCGCCGACATGCACTTCATGCTGCAGAAGGAGGTCGTCGAGCGCATGGCGGCGGCCGCGGGCAGCGAGGCCTACGGCCGTCTGTCGGTGATGCTGCAGTACCGCTGTGCGGTGACGCCGCTGTTCAACATCGGGCCCGGCGCCTTCCGTCCTCCGCCCAAGGTCGAGTCGGCCTTCGTGCGCCTCGTCCCCCATGCCGTGCCGCCGGTGGCCGTACGGGACGAGCAGCGCTTCGCGGCGCTGGTGCGTCAGGCCTTCTCGCAGCGGCGCAAGACCCTGCGCAACACCCTCAAAGGCATGGTGGATGCGGAGGCCATCGCGGCGGCCGGCATCGATCCGCAGATCCGCGCCGAACAGCTGGACCTGGCGGCCTTCGCGCGACTCGCGAACGCCGCTTCCTCTTAAAAAAACCCGGATCAATCCAGAAACCGTATTGGCCACGGAAGCACACGGAAACACACCGGACAGGATCACAGGCTTCACCCCACAGCACGGCTCCCCCGTCGAGCACCGGGCCGAAGCTGCGCGACGTGGTTTCAATTCGGTGCCTTCCGTGTATTTCCGTGGCTGAACTGATTGTTTTTATGATAAATCGAGGTGCTGTTCAGATCTGTCGCACCGCATCGAGCCGCCCTGCCCTCACAGCCCCGCGTATATACTGATTCCACAACGACCATGAAGGGGAATCACCATGGGGGACTATCGACACATCCTGGCCGCCGTCGACTTCGGCAGCGACAGCGGGCAGGTGCTGGGCCGCGCCACCGCGCGGGCCCGCGCCCTGGGGGCGCGGCTCAGTCTGGTGCACGTCGTGGAGTTTCTGCAGTTCGACCTCGCCAGCGAGTTGGTGCTTCCGCAGGACGTGCAGCTCGAGGCGCAGATGGTCGAGGCCGCCAAACGCAGGCTGGCGGCCATGGCGGCGGACATCGATGTCGGTGGACCGGTAAATCAATGGGTGGAGCTGGGCGCCACCAAGCAGGAGATCGTCCGCATCGCGGCAACGCAGGGCGTCGATCTGATCGTGATCGGCAGCCATGGGCGACATGGCATCGGCCGGCTGCTGGGCTCGACCGCCAATGCCGTACTGCACGGCGCCGGCTGCGATGTGCTGGCGGTGCGCATCCGCGCGCCGGGATGACGGGGGAATGTTCTCAGGGAACTTTCGGCAGGACCGGGGCGGGCGGAGCTTACCAGTGGCTGCTCAGGCCGATGTACAGATCGGGGCGCCGTTCGGGAATACCGCCGATGCCGTGATCGCCCCCCTCCTCCGCCGAGACCTTCAGTGCGGGGCGCAGGCTCAGCACGAATTCCGGACCCTTGGCGCCGAACGGCCGGCCCGCTCCGCCGCGTTTCTCGATCAACTGTCTAACAGCGGGGCGCTCGAGCAGGTTGTTCAGCCAGTGCGGTGCGATACGCTCCGCCAGACCTTTGCGCGGATCCAGCATCAACCGGGTCCCGGCAGCATAGAGCCCTTCCGCACGGACGGCCCGCTCCTCGGGCCCGGCCGCCTGGGCGGCCGTCGTCACCACCACGCCCAAACCCACGATCAGCGCCAACAACAGCAGCGGATCGGGTTTGCGCATACGGTGGCTGCGGTATCTCATATCGAGTCTTCCGATGGACGATTCCGGACGGATTTCGGGTATTTCGCCATGCAAGGCCCGGACCTTCACGTTCGGGAAGCAAGAGGCCAGGGCCGGGACGCCTGCCCTGGTCTTAACGGCCGCGCGCCGATCTCCTTCAATCCAAAAGGGAAACGGCTTCACATTTTTCGAGACAGAATGACCGGCGGGACGAAATGCGGATGGCGGAAACCGGCCGGCGGCCATGGCGGGGCGGCCGGCCGGCCCCCAAGGAAATATATAATTTTCGGATTTTATTAGATATTATCGAGCAGCCACTTGGCCGCGGTAGCCGGCATCCCACCAGCAACGGGGCAGGGCCTCGCCTGAGGGGAAGACCAGTCCGGTCTTGGCGAATGGTGCCGGATCCTGCAACTCCTCGCCCGCATGGATCCGCCCCTGGACACTGTCCTGGAAAGGATTGAACAGATCCGGCAGATCCAGGATCTCCACCAGGTCACCGCTGGACACGTGCTTGAGATACATGTGACACCTCCGGTCGTCCGACGCGTCTGCCGGTCCGCGACACCCGCGCCGGGAGGGTACACAAGCGGGAACAATGGGGCGCTTCCCCCGGTCGAATGCAATGGACTGGTCTACTCTCAATATAGTCCGTTGTTACCCACGGCAGGATGCCGACACACCACACCATCATTGTCCAGGAGGGATCCATGACGACACCGGCTTCATGCGCGGTCCAGGCACTCGGTCAGACGATCTGGTACGACAACATCCAGCGCGGGTTGCTGCGTTCGGGCGCCATCGCGCGGCTGATCTCCGAGCAGTGCCTCGCGGGCCTGACCAGCAACCCGAGCATCTTCGAGAAGGCCATCGCCAGCGGCCGCGAATACGACGAGGCCCTGTCGGCCGCCCGCCGTCAGCATCCCCAGGCCTCGGCCCGGGACATCTTCTACGACCTGGCGATCGGCGACATCCGCGAGGCCGCGGATCTGTTCGCGGACCTGCACCGCAGCAGCGAAGGACGCGACGGCTGGGTCAGCCTGGAGGTGTCGCCGGATCTCGCCCACGACACGGAAGCAACGATCGACGAGGCCGAGGCCCTGTTCCAGCGCACCCAGCGACCCAACGTGATGATCAAGGTTCCCGCGACGCGTCAGGCGCTGCGCGCGATCGAGGTACTCACCGACCGCGGGATCAACGTCAACGTGACGCTCCTGTTCTCCATCGCCCGCTACGAGCAGATCGCGGACGCCTATCTGCTCGGCCTCGAATCCCGGTTGCGCCGCGGCCAGCCCCTGCACCGGATCCACTCGGTCGCCAGCTTCTTCGTCAGCCGCGTCGACAGCCTCGTCGACCGCCAGCTGCAGTCGATCATCGCCCAGGCGGAACCCGGCCGCGCCGCACGGGCACAGGCGCTGCTCGGGCAGGTCGCCGTCGCCAACGCGCGCCTCGCCTACCAGCGGTTCCAGGCCATCTTCGGCAGCGAACGCTTCCATGCGCTCGCTGCGGCCGGCGCCCGGATCCAGCGTCTGCTGTGGGCCAGCACCAGCACCAAGAATCCGGCCTATAGCGACCTGCTGTACGTCGAGCCGCTGATCGGTGCCGACACCATCAACACCTTGCCCCCGGGCACCCTCGCCGCCTTCAACGATCATGGCAAGGTCGCGCAGACGCTGCCCGCCGATCCGGCGCAGGTGGAGCAGGTCCTGATGGAACTGGAGTCGTTGGGCATCAGTCTGGACACTGCCACGCGCCAGCTCGAGGACGACGGTGTCGCCGCCTTCGCCGCCTCCTATCACAACCTGCTGCAGTCCATCGCGGAGAAAACGGCCCGGCTGTCGGGCACGAACGGCTGAGCGACGCTCGCCATCGCGTGGCTCGCATGCCACCATAGCGCGAACGTCCGACCGACAACGCCCTCATGTCAGTGCAGCACAGGATCTGCGACCATCCGCTCTACGTCCACCCGGACGCGACACGCCTCGCCGAGATCGCGGCCGAGCGCGTGATCGCCATCGGCGGGGATGCCATCGCGCGGCACGGCGCGTTCCACATGGCCCTCTCCGGCGGCACGACACCGCGGCAGCTGTACCGCGCGCTCGCACAGCCCGAACGCCGGGCACGGCTGGACTGGAGACGCGTGCATCTGTATTTCGGCGATGAGCGCGCGGTGCCGCCGGAGCATCCCGACAGCAATTTCCGCATGGCCCGCGAAACGCTCATAGACCACATCCCGACGCCTTCCGCGCAGGTGCACCGCATGCCCGCCGATCCCGCCCATATCGAGGAGGCTGCGCAGGCGTATGCCCGGGTGCTGGCGACGCACCTGCCGCAGGACGCCGCCGGGAGGCCGGTGTTCGATCTCATCCTGCTCGGTCTCGGTACGGACGGTCACACCTGTTCGCTGTTTCCGGGTACGGGGATCCTCGCGGAGCGGGAGCGCAGCGTGGCGGCCGTGCACGCGCCGCATCCGGACAGCTGGAGGCTGTCGCTGACCTATCCGGTACTGAACGCCGCGCGGCATCTCCTGTTCCTCGTGGCCGGTACCGACAAGGCAGCCATCATGGCACGCATCTGCGGTCCGTCCGCGGCGGAGGCAGCCCGACTGCCCGTGGAGTGCATCGAGCCTGGCGGTGCCGTCGAATGGCACCTCGATCGCGCCGCGGCCGGAAATCTAGCCTCATGAATCTGAAAAACGCGCCTCAGCTACGGAAGCACACGGAAGATAACGCCGTGACACAGGGCCGTGAAGCGCTGGTTGGCGAGGGTGCGGTCATGGTGGGGAGCGTATGATTCCCTCGGTGCCTTTCCGCGTGCTGCCGTGGCCAATGCGGTTTCCGGGATGAATGCAGACCTCGTCATGGCCGTCGATGTCGGCGGCACGCACACGCGCGTACAGCTGGCCGAGATCGCCGATGGCCGGCCGCACGCACTCCACGAGCAGCACTACGCGAGTGCCGCCTATCCGGATCTGACGTCGATTCTCCGGGACTTTCTGAATGCGGTCGGGGCAGGCCCGCGACACGCCTGCCTGGCGGTGGCCGGCCCCGTCAGCCGCCATGAATGGGGTCAGAGCGCGCGCGTCACCAACCTGCCCTGGACGCTCGATAGCCGCGTGCTCACTGCGGAGCTCGGCCTGGGCTCGCTGCAGATCATCAACGATTTCGAAGCCGTCGGGCACAGCATTGCCGCCCTGCGGCCCGATGATCTGGCCACCCTGCAGACCGGCGATCCACGGTCGGGCGCGCCGCGCGCCGCGCTGGGCGCGGGCACCGGCCTGGGCCAGGCGCTGCTGATGCCGTGCGGTGACGGCTACGACGTCGTCGCGACCGAGGGCGGCCACGCCGACTTCGCCCCGCAGAACGATCTGCAGCTGGCGCTGCTGCGCGACCTGCAGGCGCGCCTCGGCCATGTCTCCTATGAGCGTCTGCTGTCGGGGGCCGGACTGGCGTATATCCATGACTATTTGCGTCGACAGCGCGCCGCTCCGGAATCGCCGCGGTCCGAGGACGACCCCGCTGCGGCGGTGAGCCGGGCCGCTCTGGCCGGCACCGACCCCCTCGCCGCCGATGCGTTGCGGGAGTTCGTGCGCATCTACGGTGCGCAGGCCGGCAACCTCGCGCTCACCTGCCTGCCGTTCGGTGGGCTGTTCGTCGCCGGCGGCATCGCGCCGAAAATCCTGCCGGCGCTGCAGAGCGGCGGATTCCTGCAGGCCTTCCTCGCCAAGGGACGCATGGAACCGCTGCTGAGACGCATACCGGTACATGTCGTCACGCACCCTGCGCCGGGCCTGCTGGGCGCCGCGCTGTATGCCGCGCGTCCGGCACGGAACGAGATTGCGCGGGGCCGCTGAGGAATTTTGAAACCACGGCCGTTCCCGGCGTATCCTAGCCGTCCTTCCAGTCGATCAGCAGGTGCATGATGGGCCAATCGCCGAACTACGCCGTCGAAGTCAGCGTGGAGTCGATGTACGTGGAGGCGCAGTCCGCCCCCGAGAACCATCGCTACGTATTCGCCTATACGGTGACCATCCGCAACACCGGCGACGCCCCTGCGAAACTGCTGAACCGCCACTGGATCATCACCGACAGCAACGGCAAGGTCCAGGAAGTGCGCGGCGAAGGTGTGGTCGGGGAGCAACCTCACCTGCGGCCGGGCGAGTCCTTCCAGTACACGAGTGGCACCGTGATGGAAACCGCCGTCGGTTCCATGCGTGGCAGCTACCAGATGATCGCTGACGATGGCGTGGAGTTCGATGCCGAGATCCCCGCGTTCACCCTGTCGGTGCCGCGCGTGCTGCACTGACGCCGTCCCATGGCCGTCTACGCCATCGGCGATGTCCAGGGCTGTCTTCACGAACTGGACCGCCTGCTGACCAAGCTGCGTTTCGACCCTGCCGCCGACCGCCTGTGGTTCGCCGGCGACCTCGTCAACCGCGGACCGCAGTCGCTGGAGACCCTGCGCTTCGTGCGCGGCCTCGGCGCCTCGGCGCTCACGGTGCTGGGCAATCACGACCTGCATCTGCTCGCCGCCGCCTGCGACCCCGCGCGTGTCAGGCCGAAAGACACCCTGCACCCCATTCTGGACGCGCCCGATTGCATGGAGCTGCTCGACTGGCTGCGCAGACAGCCACTCCTGCATCATGACACAACATTGGGCTACACCCTGATCCATGCCGGGCTTCCGCCGCAATGGGATCTTGCACTGGCCCAGGGCTGCGCCCGGGAAGTCGAGGCGGTATTGAGTGGGGACGGCTACGCGGACTATCTCGCGCACATGTACGGCAACGAGCCCGACATGTGGACGAACGACCTGCGCGGCTGGGAACGCCTGCGCTTCATCACCAACTGCTTCACGCGGCTGCGCTACTGCGATGAGAACGGCCGCCTGGGCCTGGCCTTCAAGGGCGCGCCCGGCAGCCAGCCGGCAGGCTACCGGCCGTGGTTCGAAATCCCCCGGCGGCACAGCCGGCCGCTCAGCATCGTCTTCGGCCACTGGTCGACGTTGGGGCACCGCGACGACCCCGGGGTGTTCCCGCTGGACAGCGGCTGCCTGTGGGGCGGACAACTCACCGCACTGCGCCTGGACGGGGCGCCGCGCTGGACCCGCATTCCCTGCCCCGGCGCCCGCGTCCCCGAGCACGACTGACGAAGGGAGGCCGGACACCGCGGCATGCGGTGCCCGCCACGATCGTTCGCTCCGGGGCGGCGCGCCGATCAGTCGCCGCCGAACGGCCACCACCAGCGCTTGCGGGTCTGTTCGCCCGCGCCCTGACCCTGGTCGTCATCGCGATGCTCACGGACCCGGTCGCGATCCCGGTCCTGGTCGCGGTCACGATCGCCGTCGGCATCGCGGTCGCCCTTCTGCTTTTGCTTCGCCTTCTCCTTGTAGGTTTCCTCACCCGAGCCATCGCGGGCCCGGTCGCGCATCTGCTCGCGCTCCTCGTAGCGTTCCTGGGCCTGCTCGGTCACCTCGCGGGCGCGTTCCAGTCCCTGACCCTGACCCTGGGCACTGCCCGGACCGGCAGCCGTGGCCACCAGCGGCGCGGCAACCACGAGCGCGGCAGCCGCTACCGCAACACGATTGAAACCTCTGCGTTGCATGTCTGCTTCTCCTTGTCGAGTGTCACATCCGAAATCATGTCTGTTGTTGTCGATCAGTATGCACCCGCGATCTGAATCCGCGCTGAACGCTGCCAGGGTGGGTCACAGTCTGATTCTAGAACCTAGAGTCGGGATACACAGCGTGAGAGCGTACACAGCGGCGCCGGGGTCCGAGGCACCGTCCGGGTGTCGTGCGCGCGGCCGGCACAGATGCGGCCGGTAAGTGATGCGGCTCCAAACAGCCAGGTCTGGCTGCCGACTCCGTCGGCCAGGAATTCCGCGACATCCAGGGGCTCGCCGGAAAACGGCTCCAGCATCCCGCGGTTCATCCCGAGCACCGCCATCGCCATCGAACAGGGATGGATACGGGCGTTCATGAATAATGCACGCTAGACCGGAAGCCGGCGTTCGAGCAGCACGAAGCTGTATGGGTGGGGATTCTGCTCGTCCGGCGCATGATCGCTGCGTTCGACCTCCCGCCAGTCGGCCGCTGCCAGCTCGGGAAACCAGGCGTCGCCCTCGAAGGCGGCGTCGATGCGCGTGAGATAGATGCGCTGGGCGCGCGGCAGGAGCTCTGCGTAGAGCTGCGCGCCGCCGATGAGCATGATCTCCGGCGCGCCGGCGGCGGCCGTCAGGGCCGCCTCGACGGACGGCACGACGGTGCAGCCCGGCGCCGCATAGGCCGGATCACGGCTGACGACGATATTGGTCCGTCCCGGCAGCGACCGGCCGATGGATTCCCAGGTTTTGCGTCCCATGATGATCGGCTTGCCCATGGTCACGGCCTTGAAGTGCCTCAGGTCGGCCGGCAAGCGCCAGGGCAGCGCATTGCCGCAGCCGATGAGGCGGTTGCGGTCCATGGCGACGACGATGGACAGCATCAGTGTCCACTCCCCAGAGGCCGTGAAACCGCCGTCGCACTCACACTGCCACCGGCGCCTTGATGTGCGGATGGTGCTGATAACCCACCAGCTCGAAATCCTCGAAGCG
>CAYWKV010000069.1:0-13153 GCA_964458835.1 uncultured Gammaproteobacteria bacterium
CAAGGGTGGCGGCCGCGGCGGTGTGTGCGGCGCCCGCCTAGCGGGAGGCCGAGGAGGCGGCAAAGTCCGCCAGCCATTCGGATTCGTCCCTGTTCACGGATTTCGCCGTCAGCGACATGGGCGCGATCCAGAACGAGGACGAGGCCGACCCGGTCGCCGAGGCCGACGTCTATCTCGCCTATGGGCGCTACCAGCAGGCCGAAGAACTGGTGCGCAACGCCGTGGCGCGCGCGCCCGAGCGGAGCGATCTCAGACTGAAGCTGTTCGAGGTCCTGTCCGCCGCCCAGAATAGTGGGGCGTTCGACGCCGAAGCGGAGGCCTTGCTGGCCGAATTGGGCAACCAGGATGACGCGATCTGGAAACGGGTGGCCGACATGGGGCGCGAACTGCGTCCGTCGAATCCGCTGTATCAGCCCGGTGGTCGGCGCGCCTCCGCTGCCATTGCGGCGGCCGCGGCCGTTGCCGCGCCCGCTGCGGTCGCTGAGCCTGTTCGCGAGGAGACCGTCGAGGACAACGGCCTCGACTTCGACCTGGCGGGCATGGGCGCGGGCAGCGCGGATGCCGGCCTGGAGCCGCCGGCAACGTCGATGGTCGGCGGTGACGACAACGCGCTGGATTTCGACCTGGGTGAATTCGAGTCCTTCAGCAAGCCCGACTCGGTCGCGGAGGCGGAGCTGGCGGTCACGGATGATCTGGCATTCGACCTGAGCGCCGCTGCCGAGGACGACGAGGCCGCGGGCGAGGGTACCCTCGCCACGTCCGACGAGGTGGCGACCAAGCTGGATCTGGCCCGCGCCTATATGGAGATGGGCGACCCCGACGGGGCCCGCAGCATCCTCCAGGAGGTGATGGAGGAGGGCAGCGACACCCAGCGTTCGGAGGCGGAGTCGCTGCTGCGGAAGGTGTCTTGACGCCTCCGGGTAGCCGGAGGCCCCGCCATCCCGGCCCCAGTGAAACCCCGCCTCGGCGGGGTTTCGTTGTTTCCGGCAACCGTATTGACCACGGAAACACACGGACGCGATCATGCGCGTCATGCAGCGGCCCCTCTACCGGCCACGCGCCGTTTTATCCCGAAGAACTTGTTTCAGCCACGGCAGCACATGGAAGACACCGAAATGAAAACGGCGCTGCCAAGCCCCGGCTCGGACAGCGGGCGGATGAGTCAGACCGTTGGGTGAGGCATATGAGCTCGTCCGTGTGCTTCCGTGGCCAATACGGTTTGCGGATGCGCATCGGCACCTTCGGCACGCTGCCGTGGCTGAAATGCGTTTTGGGTTTATCCTTCCCCGTTCTTATAGGCCCTGCCCGGCGTCGCGACAGACGCCTGCTTCGGAGGTCCACCACCGATGGCGCCACCGGTGCGCATCCTGACTCTGCTGGTGCTGGCGGCCGCCCTGGCGGCCGGGCGGCCTCTGCTGCTGCTCGCCGGTGCCCTCGCGGTACTGGCCGGCTGGATCGCCGCCGCGATCCGTGTTCCGGAGTTCGAGGTCCGCGGCTTCGGCCGCATGCTGCGGCGGGTGCGCTGGCTGTTGTTGGCCATCCTGCTGGTCTATGGCGGATTCACGCCGGGTGAGCCGCTGCTGCCGGTCCTGGGAGGCTGGTCGCCGAGCGCCGACGGGATGCGCCTGGGCGCGCTCCGGGTGACGGCGCTGGTGGCCATCGTGGCCGCCGTGCATCTGCTGCTCGCGACCACGCCGCGCGGCGCGCTGATCGGCGGGCTGCTGTGGTTCGGCGCGCCGGTGCGCCGCCTGGGTCTGGACGACCGGCGTTTCGCGGCACGCCTGATTCTGGCGCTGGAGGCCGTGCCGCAGGTGCAGGATCTGGCCCGCGACGCCCTGCGGCGGCAGACCGGCCGGTCGCGTCTGGAGCGTCTGGCGGGTACTGCCGGCGAGACCCTGCGTGCGACTCTGCAACGGGCCGACGCGGCGCGGGGCCCGATCGATGTGCCGGACCGGTCTCCGGTACCGGCCCGGCAGTGGCTGTGGCCGCTGTGTCTGGCGCTGCTGTTCGCGGTCCTGGCCGTGCCGGGGTGAGGGCACGTCCGTGGCCGGTCTGCTACCATGCGCGCCGGTCAGGCGTTTCCGGGTCGAAGGGCATGCGCATCGCACTGGGCATCGAATACGACGGCAGCCGGTTCAGCGGCTGGCAGCGCCAGGCGCATGCGGTCGGCGTGCAGCAGGTGCTGGAAGAGGCCGTCTCGAAGGTGGCGGACCAGCCAGTCGAACTCGTCTGCGCGGGCCGCACCGATGCCGGTGTGCATGCGACGGCGCAGGTCGTGCATTTCGACACCGAGTCCGTGCGCAGCCCCCGGGCATGGGTGCTGGGCACGACCTGCAACCTGCCGCCCGCGGTGTGCGTGAACTGGGCGCAGCCGGTCGGCGAGGATTTCCACGCGCGCTTTTCCGCCACCGGCCGCCGCTACCGCTACGTCATCCTCAACCGTCCGGTCCGGCCGGCCCTGCTGCACGGGCGCGTGTGCTGGGAGCACGGGCCGCTGGATGCGGCGCGCATGGCCGCGGCCGCGGTCTGTCTCCACGGCGAGCACGATTTCAGTTCCTTCCGCGCCCAGGGCTGTCAGGCGAAACACCCCCGGCGCGAGATCCAGGCGCTGGACGTCCGGCGCGAGGGTGAATTCATTTATCTGGACGTCGCGGCCAATGCGTTTCTGCATCACATGGTGCGCAACATCGCCGGCACGCTGCTGGCGGTCGGCCGGGGCGAGCGGCCCGTCGACTGGGTCGCGGAGGTCCTGGCCGCCCGCGACCGTACCGCCGGCGGAGTCACCGCGCCGGCGGGCGGGTTGTACCGGGTGCAGGTGCGGTACCCCGAACGTTTCGGATTGCCGCAGACGGCCCGCCCGCCCGCGTTCTCAGAGAATGCAGTCCCTCACTCGAGCTGGTGACGCGGCCATCGTGATTCAATTCAGATCGTAGGCCGGGTCGGCATCGAAGGCACGTACCCGCAAGGCGTGCATCCCGGCATCCAGAAGGATCTTGACGGACATCGCACGGCACATTAGAGAATCCGGAAACGGGGTGCAGGGATCAGACCCCGGGAACAACAACAAGCCGGGAAGGGGCAGGGATGTCGAATGCCGTCGTTCGTCTGTGTCGCGCGTTTCGCGATAGTTCCATTGTCTGCCTACGTTTCGGTCTACAGCATGTCCGCGCCCTCCGGGTCTTTTCGTCGAGCCGCAAGTGTAGTGGTCAAGTCATTTTGGCCACGGGTTCATAGGCACTCCAGAACGCCTTCTTCGCCAGTTCGCTGTCGGCCGTCAACGGCCTCCGGATGTCGTGCGAACAGATCCGGGACCAGTGCCAGATAGGCCCGGCGCCGAGCGCTCCAGATATGCGTGATGTCGCCTGTTCCCGACCTTGTTCGGCGCAGCGACATCGAACTGCCGATGGGAATGTCCAGGTGCGGCTGCTCGGCTTTCTGGTAGCGGTGCGTCGGCTGTCGGCTGCTCACCAGTCCCAGCACCTGCATGCGCCGCGCGGCACGATAATGGCTTAAGGGCAGCCCCTCCGCCGTGACATTTTCGCGATCGTTTGCGCACCGGCCGAACCGTTGCTGAGTGCGTGCGCAGCTTCCGCACGCGCGCGCAGCCGCCACTCCTCAGGGGAAAGCATCTTCGGCCGGGCATGCCAGGCCCGGTAACTGCTGCGGTGAGCGCCAAACAGGCTGCACAGCTGATTCACCGGATAACTCTCTTGAAGCCGCTCGAAGACCGGCACCGCCTCTCGGCTTGCTGGCGTAAGTTTCACTGGACCGTTCATCAAATGCTGCGGCACCGATAGAGGCGCATAGGTTGTTACCTGGTCCGATGGCTGGCGTTGTGCGGGAAGCGGGGTGGAGAGGCGGTATTGTGGTGAAGGCGGTGGAATTCGTGATGGGATTGTGGCGAAAGCTGGTTTGGTGCCAATGCAAATGATCGCTCGATACCCTCTGGCCTTCAGGGGAAAGGGCGTTTATGCTGCGTATATACCAATCTCTTCTGCCCCTTTTCTCGACTGGGGCATCCTTCTGCGGAGCAACCAGAGATGCCCCTTTTCGCCGCCGTGCGCTTCACCGCGCTGATCTGTGCCCTTGTCGTTCTGACGCCGGCAGCCCATGCCGCGCCCGAGTCGGAAGTGAGTGCCGCCGAGTGGGGGCCGTACGGACAAATGGTTGGCAAGAGCTGGCTCGGTAAAAGGGACAAGCGCAATTACCGCGTCACCGTGGAGTGGCAGGAGCCGGGAAAGGCGCTGGTCGAAAAATGGATCGACCTCGACGCGCGCTTTGCGAATGTCGCGCGCAACATCACCAACACGATTCAACAAGGGACGAGTCCAGGTGAACTGGCCATTAAAACGCTGGGCGGGCGCTGTAACCGCGACGGTCGCATCCAGGGCGATGGGTCACTGCTGCTGGTTTGCAGAACCAGCCTGCTGAAATGGCCGGAACGGCTCGCCAGCGCCGGCCCGGATGCATTGGAATTGCAGACCGTCAAGCTGGAGGGCGACACCGTCACGCAGGTCGTCGATTCGGTGAAGCTGACGGTCGAGCCGAGTGAGGCCGAGAAGCGCCAGCTCATCGCCGCCCAGGCCGAGCCGATCAATGCCGCTGACTGGGGCGTCTATGCCGACCTGGCCGGACACAGCTGGGCCACCGAGCAGGATGGCCAGCAGCGGGAGGTTTCCATCGAATGGGCCATTCCCGGCAGAGAACTCAGCGAACGCTGGATTTATAAGGCCGCAGACGGCAGCGAGCTTTCATCGATCATTAGCAGCATTACCCGGGGCGAGAAGGCCGGGGAGCTGCGCATGGTTTCCAAAATGTCCAGTTGCAGTACGCGCATCGGGCAGATCCAGAGCGACGGCTCGATCCTGTTCACCTGCTCAGGGCTGTTGAAGTTTCCGCTGCAGGTTGCAGCGCCGAAGCCCGGCGTGCTGGAGCACCGCAGCGTAAAGCTTGAAAATGGCGCCATTGCGCGGGTGAGTGAGACGATCACCTACGCCGCACTGGCGACTCCCGAGGAGAAACTGGCGCAGGCCGCCGCGGAGGCGGCTGAGGCTCGCAAACGGGAGGAGCAGATCAATGCGGAGCGCCTGGCGGCCGAGCGCGGCGATGCCGCGGCGCAATACCGCCTGGCCAAGCGTTACGCGGATGGCGATGGCCTGGCCAAGGATCCGGTACAAGCCAAAGCCTGGTTCAAACAGGCGGCGGAACAGGGGCTGGCGGACGCGCAGCTCCAAATGGGTCTGGCTGCCTTCGGCAGCGATGCGAACCTGTATGCGGAGGCGGTGAACTGGCTTCGGCGGGCAGCCGAACAGGGCCATGCGGAAAGTCAGAATTATATGGGCTTCCTCTACCGTCAGGGACGGGGCGGGGTGGTGCAGGATTTTGCGCAAGCGGCGCGCTGGTATCGGCAGGCGGCAGAACAGGGCGACGCTTCTGCCCAGTTGTCGCTAGGTAGTCTGTATCGCTATGGGGAGGGCGTCGAACAGGATGACGCACAGGCGCTTGCCTGGTACGGCAAGGCTGCCGCGCAGGGTAATCGCGTTGCGCTTTATTTCATGGGTGATGCCTATGAGAAAGGCTGGGGAGGGGCCACAGATATCGACCGCGCCGTCGAATTTTACCAGCAGGCCGCCGATAAGGGGGTGCCTGATGCGCAGGCGCGCCTGGGCGATCTGTATGACACGGGCAGCGGTGTGCCTCAAGACCGGCCTAAGGCAGTGAGCTGGTATCGAAAGGCCGCTGAGCAGGGCGACGCGTACGCTCAGCGCAAGCTCGGCGAGGCTTACAACGACGGCCTCGGCGTTGCCTCCAATCAGCGAGAGGCGGCCGGCTGGTTCCGCAAGGCGGCCGATCAGGGCGATATTTATGCCATGAATAGCTTGGGTTTCTATTACTGGAAGGATAACGTCGCGGTCGCGGATCAGTGGTTTCGCAAGGCTATCGCCGGCGGTCATCCCTCGGCGCGAGAGAATCTGGCGAGTCTGCACGAGCAGGTGGCGGACGATGCGGCGTATAGAGAGGCGATGGTCGGTGCTATCGCGCAGGGCTTCTCGGAAGGGTTCACCAGCGAATGGAGTGCGCGTCAGCAACGCATGGCCCAGCAGGCCCAGCAGGTGGCGGAGTGGCAGGCACAGGCCGATCAGCAGCGCGAGCAGCAGGCGCAGCAACGCGCCGATGAAGAGGCGCGTCAGCGTGCGGCCGAGATGGAGCGCGTGCGTCAGCTGCATGAACGACAGGAGGCCGAGCGCCAGCAGCGCGCCCAGCAACAGACTCGGCAAACACCGCAGGTTGGCTCGAATACCGCCGAACAGTCGCAGCAACAACAGCAGCAACAGCAGCGCCGCGCGGACGAGGCCCGGCGCCGCGCCGAGGCCGAGGCCGAGCGCCAGCGGCAGCAGCAGGCTGAAACGGAACGCCGTCGGCAGGAGGAGGCCGCCCAGCGTGAGCGGGCGGAGCGGGCAGCGCAGGAGCGCAGCCGGCAGCTGGAGGAGGCACTGAAGCGGCAGGAGGAGGAAGCGCGCAACCGCCCGGTCGCCTACCCTGAGGGCATTACGCTGTGCGCGCCGCCCACCAATGGCGGCAGAGCCTGGCTCTGCAGGGGGCCGCTGCAGAACATGAGCGGTGCACTCGATAGCCAGTCCGGCATCGTGGCCGTGCGCCAGGCCTGCGGCGGCGACAACATAAGGAGCCTTGGCACGGTGTCGGGTTACCGCGCCTATGGCTGCGGTTACGGCATCCATCCGACCGACCGGGAATATCCGGGCAACCGCGACATTCCCGCCGAACTGGGCGTGGGTCATATCCCAGGCAGGGGTACCTTCTACTGCAATCCGAGACAGGTCTACGCCTACTGCAGGGAACGGGGCTGAACGCCGCATTATCTGCCCGCGGGCCGCGCCCGGAGCGCTGCAGGATCGGTGCTCCCCGCCCGGCAACCGTCTCGCGACGCTGGCAGGCGACCGGAAGGGCCGGCGCAGGGGATCTAGGGTCTTGATCCTATTGACCCTCTCATCGACCCTATCAGCCTTGACCGATACAGATTGATGTGATGCAGTCGTTGGACCGGCTGCGGTGCATGTTGCTGTGCCAGAGCCGCTGGCTCGGGGCCAGCAGTTCATCATCCCGCTGGGCGCGCGCACTGCGCAAATCCGGGTTACGCAGCCGTACCGCATGCCGCCGGCAGCATGACGGGGCGATCTGCAAGACCTTGCAGATCGGCTCGACGCTCGCGGACCTCGGGGGAAAACTTCTTCGTCTTGCCGGTCTTTTTCACGGCTCCATTTTCCCGGAAGTTCGAGCCTCCTCGAAACCCGGGGCGGTTCACTTTGCCATGCCCCGGAACTCGTACCGCCGGCGGAGTCACCGCGCCGGCGGGCGGGTTGTACCGGGTGCAGGTGCGGTACCCGGAATGCTTCGGGCTCCCACAGGCCGTGCCGCCGCCCCGCATGGGGTGAGTGGCGGCCGGTCGCCGGACGGTGGCACAATAGCCGTTTCCCGGCCTGATCGCGGCAGATTCATGGAAAATCAGTTTGGAAGCGGGTGGCTCCAGCGTGCGGACGCGGGTTAAAATCTGCGGCATTACCCGTCCGGAGGACGGTGTGCGCGCGGCGGCGCTGGGCGCCGACGCGGTGGGTCTGGTGTTCTACCCGCGCAGCCCGCGGGTGGTGACGGTCGGACAGGCGCGGGAGATCGCCGCGGCGCTGCCGCCGTTCGTCGCGCGCGTGGGCTTGTTCGTCGACGCCGCCGTCGCCGAGGTCGAGGCCGTTCTGGAGCAGTTGCCCCTGGACCTGCTGCAGTTCCACGGCGAAGAGCCCGAGGCCTACTGCGTGCAGTTCGGGCACCCGTATCTGAAGGCCGTGCGGATGCATCCGCAGCGGGACGTCGTCGCCTACATGGATGCGTATCCCAGCGCCGCCGGCTTTCTGCTCGATGCCTATCACCCGGCGGTGCCGGGCGGCAGCGGTGAGCGCTTCGACTGGTCACGCGTGCCGGTGCAGCGGCCGGCGCCGATCGTGCTGGCGGGCGGCCTGCATCCCGGCAACGTCGCCGATGCCGTGCGGCAGGTGCGGCCGTTCGCGGTGGACGTCAGCAGCGGCGTCGAAGCGGCCAAGGGCATCAAGGATCCGGCCAAGATGATGGAATTCATTCGAGGAGTGCAACGTGCCGACCACGAATACGGCGCCTAAGCCCGCGAGCTGGCGCGACCTGCCGGATGCCGACGGGCATTTCGGACCCTATGGCGGCCGCTTCGTCGCCGAGACGCTGATGGAGCCCATCGAGGAGCTGCGCCTCGCCTACGAGCGCCTGCGCGACGATCCCGAGTTCCTGGCCGAACTGGACCGCGATCTCGCCCAGTACGTCGGCCGTCCGTCGCCGCTCTATCATGCCGAACGCTGGAGCGCCAAACTCGGCGGCGCGCAGATCTACCTCAAGCGCGAGGATCTCAATCACACCGGCGCGCACAAGATCAACAACACCATGGGCCAGGGCCTGCTGGCGCGGCATATGGGCAAGACGCGCGTGATCGGCGAGACCGGTGCCGGCCAGCACGGTGTCGCCACCGCGACCGTGGCCGCGCGGCTCGGCATGGAATGCGTGATCTACATGGGCGCCGAGGACATCAGGCGTCAGTCCAGCAACGTTTACCGCATGCGCCTGCTCGGTGCCGAGGTGGTGTCGGTCGAGTCCGGTTCGAAGACGCTCAAGGACGCGTTGAACGAAGCGATGCGCGACTGGGTGACCAATATCGACAACACCTTCTACATCATCGGCACCGTCGCCGGCCCGCATCCCTATCCGGCCATGGTGCGTGACTTCCAGGCGGTGATCGGCCGCGAGGCGCGCACGCAGATCCTCGATCAGGCCGGGCGCCTGCCGGATGCGCTGATCGCCTGCGTCGGCGGCGGTTCCAACGCCATCGGGCTGTTCCATCCCTTCCTGGATGACGAGGGCGTCGCGCTGTACGGCGTCGAGGGCGGCGGCGACGGGATCGCCTCCGGCCGCCATGCCGCGCCGCTCGCCGCGGGCCGGCCCGGGGTCCTGCACGGCAACCGCACCTATCTGATGGAAGACGACGACGGCCAGATCATCGAGACGCATTCCATCTCCGCCGGTCTGGACTATCCCGGCGTCGGTCCCGAACACGCCTGGCTCAAGGATACCGGCCGTGCGCGCTATGTCCCGGTCACCGACGCCGAAGCGCTGGAGGCCTTCCACAGCCTGACCCGCGTCGAGGGCATCATCCCCGCGCTCGAATCCAGCCATGCGCTGGCCTACGCCATGCAGCTCGCGCCGACCCTGGACCGGGACCGGATCATCATCGTCAATCTTTCCGGTCGCGGCGACAAGGATATCCACACCGTGGCCGCGCGCGAGGGCATCACCGTATGAGCCGCATCGCCGCACGCTTCGCCCAGCTGGCGCAAACCGGCCGCAAGGCGCTCATTCCCTATGTGACCGCCGGCGATCCCCACCCCGACGTCACCGTGCCGCTGATGCATGCGATGGTCGCGGCCGGCGTCGATCTGATCGAGCTCGGTGTGCCGTTCTCCGATCCCATGGCGGACGGTCCGGTCGTGCAGGCCGCCTGCGAGCGTGCGCTCAGGCACCACGTGAATCTGCGCGGTGTGCTCGACATGGTGCGCCGCTTTCGCGAGCAGGATCAGGACACGCCGGTCATCCTGATGGGTTACCTCAATCCCGTCGAGGTCATGGGCTATGCCGAGTTCGCCCGGGCGGCGCGCACCGCCGGCGTCGACGGCGTCCTGACGGTGGATCTGCCGCCGGAGGAGGCGGGTGGTCTGCTGGCCGAGCTGCGCCAGGCGGAGATCGATCCCATTTTCCTGCTGTCGCCCAACACCAGCGACGAGCGCGCGCGCCGGGTCGCGGCGCAGGCCGGCGGCTTCCTCTACTACGTGTCCTTCAAGGGTGTCACCGGCGCGAACCGCCAGGACGTCCAGGCGGTGGCCGCCAACCTGAATGCCATCCGCCGGCTGACGGATATCCCGCTCGGCGTCGGCTTCGGCATCAGCGATGCACGCGCCGCGGCCGACGTCGCGGCCGTCGCCGATGCCGTCGTCGTCGGCAGCGCGCTGATCAAGCATATCGCCGAGCTGGCTGACCAGCCGGATCGCATCGCCGACCGTGTCGGTGCCGTCCTCCGGGATATGCGCCAGGCCATGGATGCGCAGCAGCGCAAGGCCGCAACCAGTTGAACCTAAAAACTTATTTCAGCCACGGAAGCACACGGAAGACACTGAAATGAAACCTCGTCGGGAAGCCCCGGCTCAGCGCCTGGCAGATGGAGAGGGCCGGTGTGTGAAGCGTATGAACTTGTCCGTGTTTTTCGGTGTGTTTCCGTGGCAAACACGGTTTTTGGCTTGAAATCTTCTGATCGGAATTGACTATGAGCTGGTTCGAAAAATTGCTGCCGACGCGTATCCGTACCGAAGGCGGTGCCAAACGCACCGTGCCGGAGGGGTTGTGGACCAAATGTGATGCCTGCAGCGCCGTGCTCTATCGGACCGAGCTGGAGCGCAATCTGGAGGTGTGCCCGAAATGTGCGCACCACATGCGCATCGGCGCGCGCCGCCGGCTGGATGCCTTTCTCGACAGCGAACCGCGCGAGGAGATCGCTGCCAAGGTGGAGCCGGTCGACGTCCTGAAGTTCAGGGACAGCAAGAAATATAAGGATCGCCTGCTGCAGGCGCAGAAGAAGACCGACGAGAAGGATGCACTCATCGTCATGCGTGGCCAGGTCAAGGGCGTGCCGCTGGTGGCCTGCGCCTTCGAGTTTGGCTTCATGGGCGGCTCCATGGGTGCCGTAGTCGGTGAGCGCTTCGTGCGTGCGGTGAACCTGTGCCGGGAACAGAATCTCCCGCTGGTGTGCTTCTCGGCGAGCGGCGGTGCGCGTATGCAGGAGGCGCTGTTCTCGCTCATGCAGATGGCCAAGACCAGCGCGGCGCTGGCCAAGCTCGCCCAGGCGCGGCTGCCGTACGTCTCCGTACTGACCGATCCGACCATGGGCGGCGTGTCGGCGAGCCTCGCCATGCTCGGTGATGTGCACATCGCCGAGCCGAACGCGCTCATCGGCTTCGCCGGCCCACGCGTCATCGAGCAGACGGTGCGCGAGACCCTGCCGGAGGGCTTCCAGCGCAGCGAATTCCTGCTCGCCCACGGCGCCATCGACATGATCGTCGATCGCCGCGATCTGCGCGACCGCGTCGCCAGCCTGCTCGGCATCCTGCTGCACCGCAAGCCGGCCTGAATGCATTTCAACACCAAGGCGCGCGAAGGGAATCCAAACCCCTGTTGGCCACGAAATCCACGAAACCCACGAACGGGGAAGAAAGCGGGGTTTCGCCCAATTCAGTTTTCGTGGGTTTCGTGGATTTCGTGGCTATCGAAGGTTTTCCTTCGCGCGCCTTCGTGTTGACACTCTCTTTGGCGTACTTCTGACCATGCGCTTTCAGACCCTCGCCGAATGGCTCGCCTGGCAGGAGACGCTGCATCCTAAGGCCATCGATCTGGGGCTGGAGCGGGTGCGGGCGGTGGCGCGGCGCATGCAACTGCTCGCGCCGCGGCATGCCGTCATCACCGTGGCGGGCACCAACGGCAAGGGTTCCAGCGTGGCCATGCTCGAGGCCATCCTCGCCTGTGCCGGCCACCGCGTTGGTGCCTACACCTCTCCGCATCTGTGGCGTTACAACGAACGCATCCGTATCGACCGGCGGGCGGCGGACGATGCCGACATCGTCGCGGCCTTCGCGCGCATCGATGCGGCGCGCGGCGATGTCTCGCTGTCTTATTTCGAATTCGGCACGCTGGCCGCGCTGGACTTTTTGCAACGTGCCGATCTGGATGTCGCGGTACTCGAAGTGGGGCTGGGCGGGCGACTGGACGCGGTCAACGTGCTGGACGCCGATTGTGCGCTGGTGACCGGTATCGGCATCGATCACATCGAGTGGCTGGGCGCGGATCGCGAGTCCATCGGCCGGGAGAAGGCCGGCATCTTCCGTGCCGGGCGCCCGGCGGTGTGCTCCGACCCGCAGCCGCCGGACAGCGTGGCGGCCGTCGCCGCCGCGGTCGGGGCGCTGTGGTTCGCGTTGGGGCAGCAGTACGGTTACCGCCCCGGCGTCGGGTGCTGGGACTGGTGGGGGCCGGGCGCAGAGCTCACGGGCCTGCCGCCACCGGCACTGCCCGGCGGCTTCCAGCTCCAGAACGCCGCCGGTGTGCTCATGGTGCTGCGCAGTCTCGGCGAGCGTCTGCCGATCACGCTGCAGGCGATCCACGATGGCCTGTGTCAGGCGCGCGTGGCCGGGCGCTTCACGGTAGTCCCCGGCGCCGTCGAGACGATCTTCGATGTTGCCCACAATCCGCACGCCGCGGCGGCTCTGGCCGCCACGCTCGGCGAGCGTCCCTGTGCCGGCCGGACGCTGGCGGTCTGCGGCATGCTGGCGGACAAGGATGCCGCCGGCATCGCCACCGCCCTAGGGTCGGTGGTGGATCATTGGTTTCTCGGCGGACTGGGCGGCGACCGCGGTCAGAGCGCTGTGGCGCTCGCTGCGCGCATGGCCGTGCCCGAGCCACAGCGCACGCTCTGCGCGGACGTGGACGCGGCGCTGGCGGCGGCGCGCGCGGCGGCCGTCGCGGGGGACCGCATCGTCGTGTTCGGGTCCTTCCACACCATAGCGGAGCTGCTGCCGCCGGGCCTATAATGCGCGGACTCGAAGCCGTCGCCGGGGGGCGGCGACGGCCCGGCACCACAGCGAGGTAACGACGTGGACAATCTGGTCAAGCAGCGCGTCATCGGCGCCATCGTACTGGTGGCCCTGGCGGTGATCTTCGTGCCCATGCTGTTCGAATCCCCCGAGGACGAGCTCGGACCGGTGGGCAGCAATCTTCCGGCCGAACCGGACAGCATCGTGCGCGATCGCATCGAGCCGCTGACCTTGCCGGAGCCGCCCGCCGAGCCCGAGCCCGCTCCGCAGGTGGTTCTGGAGGAGCCTGCCGATCCCAGCGCCGCCAATGCCGATGCGGCCATCGATGCAGCGAACGGCGGCACCGGGCCGGCCGCGCCGCCGGAAGGAAGCGCCGATACGGAGACTGCGCAGCCCGCGCCGGCAACGCCGCCCGCCACGGAGCCCGCGCCGGC
>CAYWKV010000070.1:0-13141 GCA_964458835.1 uncultured Gammaproteobacteria bacterium
GGATTAGGGGCTAGAGATTAGGGGCTAGGGATTGGCAGGGGGTGCGCCGTTCAGGTGTCAAGCCTGTCCCCTGTAGGAGCGGGCTTGCCCGCGAACCGGCAACCCGCCGAACCGTTCGCGGCCAAGGCCGCTCCTACAGGTGCATGGGCTCGCTTTCGCAGGTACGACAGCCCCCCGAATCCCGAACCCCGAACCCCGAACCCTAGAGCTTCTTGTGCGTCCCGTCGCAATACGGCTGGTCGTGGGTATGTTTGCAGCCGCACAGCCAGACCTTCTTCTTTTCCGTCAGTTCGAAGCGCACCGGCTGGAACTCCGTGCCCTTGTGCGAGCCGTCGCAGAACGGCTGCTTGCTGGACCGGCCGCAGGCACACCAGTGATACGTGCCGGCGTCGAGTTCCAGCGCGTAAGGGGCCTTCTGTGGAATCTCCGGTTGTGCCATGCTGCCTCCTTCGAGCAGGGTGGTCTGACGGTGGATCGCGGCACCATACCTTGCGTCCCAGGGCGGGTAAAGCCCGCGCATCTTGAGGTTTTCGGAACCTGGAGCAGGTGGAACGGCTACGCGTCGCAGCACTGGGCGGAGACGGCTGGGGGCCGATCGATCTGGTCGTGGAGGCGGGCGCGTGCCTGTGCGTGTCGGGGCCGTCGGGCGCGGGCAAGACCCGCCTGTTGCGCGCCATCGCCGATCTCGATGTGCACACCGGCAGTGCGTTTCTTGATGGGGTAGCCGCTCAGCGCATCGCGCCGCCGTTGTGGCGCCGCCGCGTCGCCCTGCTGCCCGCCGACAGCCGCTGGTGGGCGGAGACCGTGGCCGAGCATTTTCCCCGCGATGCGCAGCCGGACTTCGACGCGGTCGGTCTGCCGGACGAGACCCCGGGCTGGCGCATCGAGCGCCTGTCCAGCGGCGAGCGCCAGCGCCTGGCGCTGCTGCGCCTGCTGGCGAACACGCCGCAGGTGCTGCTGCTCGACGAGCCCACTGCGAATCTGGATGCGCGCAGCGCCACGCGCGTGGAGGCGCTGATCGCCGCCTACCGGCACGAACACCAGGCTGCGGTGCTGTGGGTCAGCCACGATCCCGAGCAGATCGAACGCGTCGCCGGCGGCCATGTCCGTCTGGAGCGCGGGCGTGTCGCGACGGGGGCCGGAGCGACGGCATGACCGGGAGGAACCTTTGAATAATCCGTCACTGCGAGGTGCGCAGCGCCGTGGCAGTCTCCAGAGCGGCTGCTTCCGCCTCACGAGATTGCCACGCTTCGCTCGCAATGACGGGAATGCCCGATCGATCCGCGTTTCCCAAAAACCCATGCCGGCCCCGGGCGTACATGGAAAGGACCGCACTGAAACAGCACCCCGCAACCCCGGCCTCCGGCGGGTGAGGGGCGCTGTCGTGTGAAGCGTATGATCCGGTCCGTGTTTTTCCGTGTGGTTCCGTGGCCGATGGGGTTTTCGGCATGATCCATCTCGACGCCGTCGATCTGGCCGTCGCCGCGGTGCTGGTGATACTGCTGGCGTTGCTGTCGGCGCGCCTGCAGCGTTCGCTGGCGATCCAGATCCTGGTGGCGGCGGCACGCACCACGGTGCAACTGCTCCTGGTCGGCCTGGTGTTGAAGGCCCTGTTCGGCACCACGCATCCCGGCTGGGTGGCGCTGATGGCGCTGTTCATGCTGCTGGTGGCAGGCGGCGAGGTCACCGCACGGCAGGAGCGCCGGCTGCGCGGCGGCTGGAGCTTCGGCGTCGGCGCCGTGTCGATGTTCCTGTCGTCGTTCGCGGTCACGCTGTTCGCGTTGGCCGTGATCATCGGCAACCAACCCTGGTATGCGCCGCAATACGCCATTCCCCTCCTCGGCATGCTGCTCGGCAACACCATGAGCGGTGTGGCCATCGCCATGGACCGCCTCACCCAGACGGCCTGGCGGCAGCGCGCCGAGATCGAGGCGCGGCTGATGCTGGGCGGGCGGGCGCGCGTGGCCCTGCGCGACTACAAGCGCGAGGCCGTGCGCGCCGGCCTGATTCCCATCATCAACGCCATGGCCAGCGCCGGCCTGGTCAGCCTGCCCGGCATGATGACCGGCCAGATCCTGGCCGGTGCGCCCCCGGTGGAAGCGGTGAAGTATCAGATCCTGATCATGTTCCTGATTGCGGTGGGGACCGGGCTGGGTACACTGGGTGCGGTGGCGATCGCGTCCAGGCGGCTGTTCGACGAGCGCCAGCGCCTGCGGCTGGACCGCCTGCGGGAAGCGCGGTCCTGAATCCGCGGGCGCCGGCCGGCCTTCAGGCTGCCAGCCGGCGGGCCGATGAAAGGCGTCTCTGCGCCGCTTCTTTGTTCATCGCCGGACCGGTGCCGGAACGACCCCGGTGCGCCGGTCGGGTCGGGCCGCGTGATCGAGGGGGATATCTCATGTTCAGCCGTCTGCGCTTCCATCTGCGCGTACTCTGGGGTGTGTTGCTGTGGGCATCGGCCGCCGCGGCGTGGGCCGCCGCCGGGGTGCGCGCCCCCGAGGAGATTCCAGGCGTCGTGCGGGTCGACGCCGAGGGCCTGATCGAAACCGTCCGCACAGTGGAGGACCTGGTGCTGGTCGACTCGCGGATCGCGATGGACCGCAAGCAGGGCTACATCGAGGGCTCGCTGAGCCTCCCCGACGTCGAGACCGACTGCGAAAGGCTCGCGGCCGTCGTCCCTGTCAAGACTCATCCGGTGCTCTTCTACTGCAACGGCCCGAAATGCGGGCGCAGCGTGGCGGCGATCGGGATTGCCCGGGCCTGCGGCTACAGTAACCTCTATTGGTTCCGTGGCGGGTTCAAGGAATGGAGCGAGAAGGGTTATCCGTTCCTGAAGGAGTGACAGGCGCATGCGGTGGTTGCCCAGGGGACCGCTATCGATCCGCACCATCATCGGTCTGATGATCGGGCTGATGGGACTGCTCGGACTCGTACTGGCGCTGTTCACCGGCAACATCCATCGCAATCTGGTGGTCGAGAACCAGCGCGCCTCACTCGTAAGTCTGGTCGACCTGAAGATCACCGATCTCCTCGACGGCACCGAAGCGCATGCGCGCGATCTGGGCGTCGCATTGCAGACGGATGCCATGCTCCGCAAGGCCTTCGACGCCCGTGACCGCGCGGCGCTGGAACGCACCCTGGAGCGACAGTTCCATCAATATTTCGTAACGGCGAACGTGCTGAAGCTGGAGCGGCTGATCGTGTTCGACGCCGATTACCGCCTGCTGGCGCAGGCCGTGGCCGACGAGGCCGTCGCGGCGGACGGTGACCCGGTCTGCCCCGGGCTGGTCGAGCGGGCGCGCGGCCGCGACGGTCCGCGGCGGGCCCAGGTCATCGCCGATCTGTGCCCGTCGTTTGCGGGCGCCATGCAGATGGTGATCGTCCCGCTGGGCGGGTTGTGGCCGAAGGGCTATCTCGCCGTGGTGGTCGACCCGCTGCCCACGCTGCTGTCGCTGGAGACGGTCCTGGGCATGCCGTTGCGCATCCGCGAGCCCGGCGTTGCCGCGGCCGCATTCCGGTCACCGGACTGGCCGGAGGCCGAGACGCTGCAGGATGCGCTGATTGCCGAGACGACGGTCGCGGATGCGGAGCGGCAACCGCTCCTGGAGGTGGCCGTCGCCAATGATTACCGCCAGCTGCACGCCCAGCTGCGCGGCGCGCGGCAGGCGCTGATGCTGGCGGCGGCGCTCATGACCCTGGCCGCCATCACGGTCGCGCTGCTGATCTTCCGCAATACCACCGTCAAGCCGCTGCGTCTGCTCGCCGCGCAGCTGCGCCACGTCGGGCACGACCGGTCCAGCCTGCTGGGCGCCGTGCCACCGCGCGGTGCGGCGGAGCTGCAGGCGCTCGCATCCGACTTCAACCGCATGGCCACCGAGCTCAACGACGTCTACGCGACGCTGGAGAGCATGGCCTTCCTGGATGGGCTCACTGGCCTGCCCAACCGCAATCGCTTCCACGAACGTCTCGCCGCTCTGGTGAGCGGAGCTGCGGCCGCGCAGCGGCCCTTCGCCCTGCTGCTGATGGATCTCGATCGCTTCAAGGCCGTCAACGACACCCTCGGGCACCACGTCGGCGACGAGCTGCTGCGCGAGATCGGCGCGCGCCTGCGTGCGGCGGTCACGGCGCTGAACGGCAGCCATGCCTGTATCCATGACGACGGCGAGGGTTGCGTGGTGGCCCGTATCGGCGGCGATGAATTCGCCGCGCTCCTGAGCTGCATGTGCACGTCTGCGGAGGCGGAGCGCACGGCGCGGCTGTTTCTCGAAGCCATCGAGGGCCCGTGCCTGATCGCCGGGCACCGCCTGATGCTGGGCGCGAGCATCGGCATCGCCTGCTACCCGGAGCACGGCGGCGACGTACACACGCTGATGCGACGCGCCGATCTGGCGATGTACCACGCCAAGGGCACACGCGCCGGCTATGCCCTGTACGAGGCCGTGCTGGACGAATCCGGACTGGTGCATCTCAACCTCGAGGGCGATCTGCTCCGCGCCATGGATCGCGACGAACTGTTTGTGGAATACCAGCCGCAGATCGACGTCCGCAGCGGCGAGGTCGTGGGGGTCGAAGCGCTGGTGCGCTGGCTGCATCCCGAACAAGGCCGCCTTGGACCCGACGTGTTCATTCCGGTTGCCGATAAGACCGGCATCATCCAGCGGCTGACCGAATGGGTGCTCAACCGCGCATTGTGCGATTGCGCGGTGTGGCAGCGCGAAGGCTTCGGATTCGGCGTGTCGGTGAACCTGTCGCCGCTGAATCTGCACCACCCCTATATGATGAAGGTGGTCACTGAGGCGCTGGAGGCCTGGCAGGTCGCGGCCGCCTCGCTGACGCTGGAGCTCACCGAGAGCGGCGTCATGGCCGATCCGGAATACGCCATTCAGGTGCTGGGTGCACTGGCGGATGCCGGCGTCGGCATCTCGATAGACGATTTCGGTACCGGGCACTGCTCGCTCAGCTACATCAAGAAGCTCCCGGCCGGCGAGATCAAGATCGACCGCTCCTTCGTCGCCGACATGGGCGCCGACGCCAACGACCGCGTCATCGTGCGCTCGACCATCGGGCTCGCGCACAACATGGGGTTGACGGTGGTCGCCGAGGGCGTCGAGGATCATACGATCCTCGGCGAGCTGGAGGCGCTCGGCTGCGACCGGGCGCAGGGCTACTGCATCAGCCGGCCGCTGCTGCTGGGCGCCCTGCTGGGCTGGCTGCAAAGCCGGCGCGAGCTGCGCGAACGGCAGGGCGCCTGAGCGCCCGCGGAAAACCCGCCACGGAAAGCACGGGCAAAGATCTATAGCCACGAAACCCACGAAACCCACGAAAGAAATTTGATCTTCAACCCATTTCAGATTTGTTCGTGGATTTCGTGGGTTTCGTGGCTATAAACGGGTTGGCATTTGTCCGTGCTTTCCGTGTTTTCCGTGGCAAGTTTTGGCCTTGAAACCCATCGCGGACTTGGTGGCCGTCCGAATGCTTTCAGCTCTCCAGCAGACGGCGGAAGAACTCGGGCATGGCCCAGGCTGCGCGGTGGATGTCGGCGTTGTAGTAGACGGTCTCGAACGGCTTGGCGCGTGCGTCGGCTTCGCGGAAGGTTTTCAGATCGAGATTCTTGCCGGCCATGGTGCAGCTCCACCAGCCGGACGGGTACACCGGCTGCGGGAAGAACAGCGTCTGGGTCTGGCCAAAGCCGGCGGCGCGCATAGCGCCGTGCAGGGCCTTGAGGATTTTGCCGTGATACAGCGGCGACTCGCTCTGCTGCACGATCACACCCTGGTCGCCGAGCGCGTGGAAGCAGTCGCGGAAGAACGCCTCGGTGAACAGGCCCTCGGCCGGCCCGATCGGATCGGTGCTGTCGACGATCACCACGTCGATGCTGCCGGGCGCGGCGTCCTTCATGAATTGGATACCGTCCTCGAAGCGCAGGTGCGCGCGCGGGTCACCGTTCCTCTCGCACAGCTCGGGAAAATACATTTCCGACACGCGGGTGACGCGTTCGTCGATCTCGACCTGCCAGGCCGCCTCGACCCCGGGGTGCCTGAGCACTTCGCGCAGGGTGCCGCAGTCGCCGCCGCCGATGATAACGACCCTTTTCGGCGCCGGGTGGGTGAACAGCGCCGGGTGGGTCATCATCTCGTGATAGAGGAAATTGTCGCGGCCCGAGACCATGTACAGCCCGTCGATGGTCATCAGGTTGCCGTATTCCTCGGTGGCGTAGACCTCGATGCGCTGGAATTCGCTCTGCTCGTCGTGCAGCTTCTTCGTCACCTTGAGCGAGAAGGCCGAGCCGCCGTCGGCGTGGATTTCCGTGAACCAGTCGTTGCCGAGGGTCATAGTCGCACCTTGGGATGAGGGGAAAATCGGGGCGCCCAAGATACCGGATTTGGGGGGGTGATTAAAGACGTGAATGGCCACGGAAGCACACGGAACAACACGGAAGAATGCGGCAACCCTCATCCCGGACAGCGCCCGGAGTCCCGGGCTTGCGCTTTTCACCCTTCCGTGTATTTCCGTGGCTATTAACCCCCCTAGATCACCCGCGCACCTTCCGCCGGAACCGCCTATCGAGTATCTTTCCGGCACTATGTGGACCCTCGATCACGCACGTGCAACCTACAGCCTCGAACACTGGGGCGGCGGCTATTTCGACGTCAACGGCCGCGGCCACCTGGTCGCACGGCCGCGCCGGACGCCCGGCAGCCCCACGGTCGATCTCTACGAACTGGCCCGCGCCTGCCGCGACCGGGGCCTGACCCTGCCCGTCCTGGTGCGCTTCAACGACATCCTGCGCGACCGCGTCGACACCCTCTGCGAGGCCTTCGCTCGGGCCCGCGAGACGGTCGGCTATGGCGGGCGCTACACGGCCGTCTACCCCATCAAGGTCAATCAGCAGCGCAGCGTCGTCGCCGAGATCCTCGGTCACGGCGGGGACCGCGTCGGCCTGGAGGCCGGCAGCAAACCCGAGCTGATGGCGGTGCTGGCGCTGTCGCGGCCCGGCGGGACCATCGTCTGCAACGGCTACAAGGACCGCGAGTACATCCGCCTGGCGCTGATCGGCAAGCGCCTGGGCCACCGCGTCTTCATCGTGGTCGAGAAGCTCTCCGAGCTGGATCTGGTGATCCAGGAGTCGCGCGCGCTGGGTATCGAGCCGCTGCTGGGGCTGCGCGTGCGCCTGGCCTCCATCGGCGCCGGCAAGTGGCAGAACACCGGTGGCGAGAAGGCCAAGTTCGGGCTGAACGCCGCCCAGGTGCTGACCCTGGTCGAGCGCCTGCGCGAGGCCGGGCTGCTGGACAGCCTGCAGCTGCTGCACTGCCATCTCGGCTCGCAGATCGCCAACGTCCGCGACATCCAGCGCGGCATGCGTGAGGTGGCGCGCTATTTCGCCGAGCTGCACGCGCTCGGCGTGCCGCTGGCCACCGTCGACGTCGGCGGCGGCCTGGGCATCGACTACGAGGGCACGCATTCGCGCAGCTTCTGCTCGGTCAACTATTCGGTGCAGGAGTACGCCAACAACGTGGTGCACGCGCTGTGGGAGACCTGTACCGAGCACGGGCTTCCGCACCCGGACATCGTCACCGAATCCGGCCGCGCCATGACCGCGCATCATGCGCTGCTCATCACCAACGTGATCGACAGCGAAGAGGCACCGGGCAACGGCCCCGTCGCGCCGCCGCACGAGGACGAGCCGCTGATCATCCAGGACCTGTGGAACGTGCTCGAGGGCCTGGATGCACGCTCGGTGCTGGAGGGCTATCACGATGCCGTGCACTGGCTGGGCGAGGCGCAGGCCATGTACCTGCACAACGTCATCAGCCTGGAGCAGCGCGCGCGCATCGAGCAGCTCTACGCCGCCATCTGCCAGCGCGTGCGCGGCCTGCTCAACAGCAACCGGCCCGCGCACCGCGAGGCGCTCGACGAGCTCAACGAGAAGCTCGCCGACAAGTACTTCATCAACCTCTCGATCTTCCAGTCCATGCCCGACGTCTGGGCCATCGACCAGATCTTCCCGATCGTGCCGCTGCACCGGCTGGACACGGAGCCGACGCGCCGCGCCGTGCTGCAGGATCTCACCTGCGATTCGGATGGGCGCATCGACCAGTACGTCGACTCCGACGGCATCGAGAGCACGCTGCCGGTGCACGGTTACCGGCCGGGCGACGAGTATCTGCTGGGCATCTTCCTGGTCGGCGCCTACCAGGAGATCCTCGGCGACATGCACAACCTGTTCGGCGACACCGACGCGGTCAACGTGACTCTGACCGCCGACGGCGGCTACGCGCTGTCGCAGCCCGAGCACGGCGACACCATCGACGAACTGCTGCGCTACGTGCATTTCGACACCGAGGCCCTCAAGGCGGCCTATCACGACAAGCTCGCCGCGGCGTCGCTGTCCGACAAGGAGCGCGCCTTCTTCGCCGCCGAGCTGGAAGCCGGTCTCACCGGCTATACCTATCTGGAAGATTGAGAGATTGTTGGTTTGAACTGCCAGGACGCCGAGGGCGCCAAGAATTTTTGAACCGCCAAGGCGCCAAGAATAGATTAATCGAACCGCCAAGGCGCAAAGAATAGATTGATTGAACCGCCAAGGCGCCAAGACGCCAAGGAAAAGCGATTAATGTAACAACCGGCGCGAACAGTATCTGTTCCCGTACCCTATCAGCTCCACCGTTTTTTTACTCAAGAACGGTTTTCTTGGCGTCTTGGCGGTTAAACATCAACCATGCCTGATACAACCACCAACGTCGGCGTGATCGGTCTCGGTGCGATGGGCGCGCCGATGGCGCGCAATCTGGCACGCGCGAGGTTGCTCGCGGGTGTGTGGAACCGCACGGCGGACAGGGCCGCGGCGCTGGCGGCGGAGCTGGGCGTGCGGCAGGCGCATGTGCCCGCCGATCTCGCGCGGCACTGCGAGGTGATCCTCACCTGCGTGTCGGCCGATGCCGATCTGCTCGCGGTGATCGATCAATTGCTGCCGGGCGTGGACGGTGACAAGCTGCTGATCGATACCTCGACGGTGCAACCGGCGACCGCCGCCGAGGTCGCGCGGCGCCTGGCCGAGGCCGGCTGCGGTTTTCTCGACGCGCCCGTGTCCGGCGGTGTCGAAGGCGCGCGCCAGGGCACGCTTGCGATCATGGTCGGCGGCGACGCGCACGCACTGGAGCGCGCGCGGCCCGTGCTGGCGCCCATCGGTCGGCCGATCACCCACAAGGGCCCGGGCGGCCGCGGCCCGGCCCCCAAGGCGGTGAACCAGATCATGGCCGCCGGCATCAATCAGGCCGTCACCGAGGCGCTCGCCCTCGCCGAGGCCGAGGGCCTGCCGCTCGACAAGGTCATCGAGGTGATCACCTCCGGCGCGGCGGGCAACTGGTTCCTGGAGCGGCGCGGACCTTCGATGGTACGCGGCGAATTCCCGCCCGGCTTCCGCCTGGCGCTGCACCACAAAGATCTCGCCATCTGCCGCGCCATCGCCGAACGCCATGGCGTCAGCCTGCCGGTAGTGGAGATGACGCTGATCCACTACCGCCGCCTCATGGATGCCGGCTTCGGCGACGAGGACATCTCGGCGCTGTTCCGCGAAAAGCGGCGGCTGTTCGGGAGGGGTGATGATTAATGGCCACGAAATCCACGAAAATTCATTAGGGAAAACCGGCCACGGAAAACACGGAAAGCACGGACCAGTGCCAACCCATTTATAGCCACGAAACCCACGAAACCCGCGAAAGAAAGTTGATCTTCAACCCATTCCAGATTCGTTCGTGGATTTCGTGGGTTTCGTGGCTATAGATCTTTGTCCGTGTTTTCCGTGGCCGGGTTTTCGCTTCGAGGCCTTTTGTGGATTTCGTGGCCATCCAGTCTTTTCAACGCACCATCGGGAACATGCTCATGAGCTACAGGAACGTCGAGATCCGCAAGCAGGCCAACGTCTATCACGGGGGCAAGGTCACCAGCCGCACCATCATCACCGACAGCGGCGAGATGAAGACGCTCGGGGTGATGCTGCCGGGCGTCTACCGCTTCAGCACCGAGGCGCCCGAGGTGATGGAGCTGACGCAGGGCCGCTGCCGGGTGAAGCTGGCTGACGCCGGCGACTGGACGGAGTATGCGGCCGGTGACGGCTTCAGCGTGCCCGGCAATTCGCATTTCGAGATCGAGGTGACGGAACTGCTGGACTACGTCTGCCACTTCGGGTGAGCAGGACGGGGGACAGACTCAAGTCTGTCCCCCGTCCTCTAACCCTCGCCGACGCGCAGCAGGATGGCGTCGATCTGGTTTTCCTTGAGCCGCGCGCGGGCGGTGTTGAGGGCGTTGAGATCCTTGAACGGGCCGACGCGCACGCGGTGCCAGGTTTCGCGCTCGCTGATGGTCACCGTCTGGATGCCGGCCTGCAGGCCGATCAGGGCGAGCTTCGCCTTCAGCTGGTCGGCCTGCTGCAGGGTGCGGAAGGAGCCGACCTGCAGCAGATAGGTGCCGGGCGCCTCGACCTGGCGCACGCCTTCGCGCTGCTTGCCGGTGATCTCCTGCTCGGGCACGACCACTTCCATCTCGGGCAGGATGGTGTAGAAATCGAAGCGCGGTCTGGGCGGCGGGGGCACCGCGGCATTGGGCGTCTTCCTGACCTCGCGCGCATCCTTCTGCGCGACGGGCGCCGGCGTCTGCAGGGGCTTCTGCGCCGCAGCCGCGACGGGCTTCTGCGGTGCGGCAGCGGGGCGCTGCTGCAGATAGACCAGGAAGGCGACGAACAGTCCGATCGCCAGGCCCGCCGCCAGCCACAGCCAGCCGGGTACCTGCTTGCGCTTCGAACGGCCGTTCGCCCTGTGTTTGTAATCGCGTGCCATGTCTGCGTTGCCGCCGCCGCGTCGCGGCCGCGATCCATCCGATTCTATAAGCCTGAAAAACCCGTCTCAGCCACGGAACCACACGGAAAGACGCTGAAACGAAACCGCCGCGTAGGTCGGGGTGAGGCGCCATGCGCCGAACCCCGACACACCTTTCCGCAGGGCGGTCGTCGTCGGGGTCCGCCGTGCTCACCCCAGCCTGCGACTCGGCGCCTGGCGGGTGAGGTGGGCTGTCATGCGGCGTGTATGCTCTTGTCAGTGTCTTCCGTGCGCTTCCGTGGCAACTGCCATCTCCAGGATAAATGCTGCGCTACATGCTGTCGGGCGCGGAGACGCCCAGCAATCCCAGACCGTTGGCCAGCACCTGGCGGGTCGCCTGGATCAGGTTCAGGCGCGCGTTGCGCAGTGCGCCGTCCTCGACCAGGAACTGGTACGCGTTGTAGTAAGTGTGGAAGTCATTGGCCAGTTCGCGCAGGTAATGGGCGAGCTGGTGCGGCTCGTGGTTCACGGCCGCGCTCTCCACCACCTCCGGGTAGCGCGACAGGCTGACCATCAGATCCATTTCGTGCAGCTCGTTCAGCAGATGCAGGTGCGCGGTGCCCTCCGTCGCGTCCCAGACGAAGCCCTTGTCGACGAGCTGGCGCAGCACGCTGGACACGCGTGCGTGGGCGTACTGAATGTAGTACACCGGATTGTCGGCCGATTGCGATTTCGCCAGGTCCAGATCGAAATCGAGGTGCTGCTCGCACTTGCGCATGACATAGAAGAACCGGCAGGCGTCCCGCCCCACTTCCTGGCGCAGCTCGCGCAGGGTGACGAACTCGCCGGAGCGCGTCGACATCTGCGCCTTCTCGCCGCCGCGGTAGAGGATCGCGAACTGCACCAGCAGCACGTCGAGCTTGGCCGGATCGTCGCCGATGGCGGCGAGCGCGGCCTTCACGCGCGGCACATAGCCGTGGTGGTCGGCGCCCCACACGTCGATGACGCGCGAATAGCCGCGTTCCATCTTGTTCATATGGTAGGCGATGTCGGAGGCGAAATAGGTGGTCTGGCCGTTGTCGCGCACCACCACGCGGTCCTTCTCGTCGCCGTAGTCCGTGGAGCGGAACCACAGCGCGCCGTCCTTCGCGTAGACATGGCCGCTGTTCTTCAGGCGTTCGATGGTGCGAGCCACCGTGCCGTCTTCGGTGAGCGAGCGCTCCGAGAACCATTCGGCGTACTGCACTCCGAACTCCGACAGGTCGCGGCGGATGTCGTCGAGGATGGTGTTCAGGCCGAGGTCGAACACCTCGCGGTAGCGCTCGGGGCCGAGCAGCGTCCGTGCACGGGCGATCAGCCCGTCGATGTGCGCTTCCTTGTCGCCGCCCTCATCGGGACCCTGGCCCGCGTCGGCGGGGACGCCTTCGAACATCTGCGTCGTGGCGTGGCGCAGCGCGTCGCCGCGGGTGCGGTGCAGGGTGGCGGCGATGTCCCAGACGTAATCGCCCTTGTAGCCGTTGCTCGGGAAGGCGAGTTCCTCGCCGCACAGTTCCAGATAGCGCAGATAGACGCTGGCGGCCAGGATGTCCATCTGCCGGCCGGCGTCGTTCACGTAGTATTCGCGGTGCACGCGGTAGCCGACGGCCTCGAGCAGATCCGCGACCGCCGCGCCGTAGGCGGCGCCGCGGCCGTGGCCGACGTGCAGCGGGCCGGTCGGGTTGGCGGAGACGAATTCGACCTGGATGGAACGGCCGGCGCCCAGGTCGCTGCGGCCGAAGCGCGCGCCCTGTTCCAGCACGTCGCCGACGACGGTGTGGTAGGCCGCCGGGCTCAGGTGGAAGTTGATGAAGCCCGGGCCGGCGATCTCGACGCGGTCGACCAGCGGCGAGACCGGCAGCGCCTGGACGATCTTGTCGGCGATGTCGCGCGGCTTGGCCTTGGCGGCCTTGGCCAGCGTCAGCGCGACGTTGCTGGCGAAATCCCCGTGGGCGCGGTCGCGGGTGCGCTCCAGCTGGATACCGATGGCCAGGTCCGCGGGCAGGCCGCCGCCCGCCTGCAGGCCGTGCACGGCGTCGGTGAGGAGCTGTTCGAGATGCTGCTTCATGGATGAATGGCCGGGAATCGGGAGCGCGGTCGTGAAACGGCCGCGAAGCCGGCTATTATCCCGGCTCGCCTGATTTGTGCAACCGATTCGGGAGATATGAACCGCCAAGGCGCGGGGGGACACCCCTGTGTGGGGAACCGCCAAGGCGCCAAGACGCCAAGAAAAAACTGATTAAGGAACCTCTGATTAATTCGTCGTACCGTCATTGCGAGCGAAGCGAAGCAAT
>CAYWKV010000071.1:0-12978 GCA_964458835.1 uncultured Gammaproteobacteria bacterium
AACGGGGGCCGAATCATGAGTGGGTTCGAACATCTGATCCTGTTTCTCGTCGCCCTGACAGCCAATATGTTTTCGGCGTTCTCCGGCGGAGGAGCCGGCCTCGTCCAACTGCCGGTGCTGATTTTCCTGGGGCTTCCTTTCGCCGTCGCGCTGGCCACGCACAAAGCCGCCAGCGTCGCCCTGGGTATCGGCGCCACCCTGCGGCACTTGAAGGAGGAGCCGCTGGAGCGCGGCTTCGCCCTGCTGATCCTGGCGACCGGCCTGCCCGGAGTGCTCCTGGGGGCGAACCTGATCCTGGCGGTGCCCGACCGTGCTGCGGAAGTGGCGCTGGGGGTGCTGACCCTCGGCCTGGGGTTGTATTCGTGGCTGAATCCCCGGCTGGGGCTGGCGGCCAGCCGCAGTCACCGCGATACCACGGGCTACGCGGTCGGGGGCGGCGTCCTGTTCTTGATCGGTGTGCTCAACGGCTCACTGACATCCGGCACGGGGCTGTTCGTGACGCTCTGGCTGGTCCGCTGGTTCGGGTTGGATTACCGCCGTGCCGTCGCCTACACGCTGGTGCTGGTCGGAGTGTTCTGGAATGGCACCGGCGCACTGATGCTGGGTTATCTCGGCCAGATCCACTGGGGCTGGCTGCCGGCCCTGCTGGCAGGGTCGCTGCTGGGCGGCTATCTCGGTGCGCATCTCGCGATCGTGAAGGGCAACCGCCTCATCAAGCGGGCATTCGAGGTGCTGACCCTATTGATCGGCCTGAAGCTGCTGCTCGGCTGAGGCGTTGCCGCAGACGATGAAGCGGTTCTTGCCGGCGCGTTTGGCCTGGTACATGCGCCGGTCGGCATGCTCGATCAATGCCTGGATGGTATCGGCGCGGTCGTTCCCCAGTTCACTGACCCCGGTACTGACGGTCAGCGGCTGTCCATCGGGGCGCTGACCGAGTCCGCGCTCGTACAGACGCGCCATGACATGGCGCGCCGTGGCACAGTCGGTGTTGGGCAGGATGATGAGAAACTCCTCCCCGCCCCAGCGGACCAGCGTATCGCCGGCACGCAGGGTGCCGGACAGGGTGCGGGCCAGGTTGCGCAGCACCGCGTCGCCCGCATCATGCCCGTACTGGTCGTTGATGGACTTGAAGTTGTCGATATCCAGAAACGCCAGCGCCAGTGGCGTGCCCTGACGATTGGCGATGTGGAACTGGATGTCCAGCAGTTCCGCTCCCGTTTCGCGGTTGTAGGCCCCCGTCAGTGGATCGCGGCTGGTGCGCTGCATGAGTGCGATCATGTACTGCAGCTGCAGCATCGCCGAGACCGTCGCGATCAGCGCGATGAGCACCATCAGCCAGGCGATGCTGAACTGCGCCCAGGCGCCTGGGTTTGGATAGACGAGCGCCAGGCCCAGGTGAACGCCGAGCGTGGGGCCGGCGAACAGCAGCCCTTCCAGCGCGGTGAGCGGAAATATCGCCAGGCAGGTGACGACGATGAACGGGATGTAGGCGTACGTCGCCGCGACCACCTGGCCGGGCGGCGCCAGCGCCAGGTTTTGGGTGAGTGGCGTGGCCGCGACGAAGAATACCAGCGGAATGGCGACGAAGAGCGCCAGCGCGACACGCGCCTGACCCGCCGCGCGCAGCCGGCGGGGGTACTGCGTCAGCAGGGCAAAGGCCGTGGCGGCGAGCAGCCGCAGGCCGGCGAGTTCGATCCAGACATCGCGCGGAAAGACGGCGACATCAACCAGCACCCACAGCAGCGTCAGTACGGCGAACAGTCTGGACAGCAGGCGTATGCGAGACAGGACGAGCGTGGCACGCCGGAACGAGAGCCAGGGCGTGTAGTGTGCCGTGTGCAGCAGGTTGCCCGGCGGCACGAGCGCGTCGCCCTGACCGTTGTCACCGAAAAAGGGCTTCATCCCATCGTCCGCTGGTTGCACATGACGCCAGTAACGGCGGCGCGCGGCTTGTCTAAACCCCGTACTGCGCGCGGTAGCCGCGGATGGCCGCGACCCGATCGGCGTATTCCGGCCGGCCCTCGATGTACTCGATCAGCTGGTCCAGGGCGGCAATGCTGATCACGGGTATGCCGAGATCCTGCTCCACCTCCTGGATGGCCGAGCGCTCGCCTTTGCCCCGCTCCTGGCGATTGAGGGCGATCACCACGCCGGCGGCCGTCGCGCCGGCCGCGTTGATGATGTCGAGCGATTCGCGGATGGCGGTGCCGGCGGTGATCACGTCGTCGATGATGAGCACGCGGCCGGAAAGCGGCGCGCCGACCAGGTTGCCGCCCTCGCCGTGATCCTTGGCTTCTTTGCGGTTGAAGCAGTAGGGCGTGTCTCTGCCATGCTGGTCGGCGAGCGCGATGGCGGTGGCGGCGGCCAGGGGGATGCCCTTGTAGGCCGGACCGAACAGCACGTCGAACCCGATGCCCGAAGCGCTGATGGCCGCCGCGTAGAAGCGGCCCAGTCGTGCCAGCCGTGCGCCGCTGTTGAACAGTCCGGCATTGAAGAAGTACGGGCTCTGGCGCCCGGATTTCAGGGTGAACTCGCCGAAGCGGAGCACGCCGGTTTCGATGGCGAAGCTTATGAAGTCGCGCTGATAGTCCTGCATGGCCGTCTCGATGCTGTCGGGAACCGGCCGCGGCCGGGGATGTGCGCTATCATACACGCCGATCTGCACAGGTGAATATCGATGCGCGTCATCAGTTTCAATGCCAACGGCATACGCTCCGCCGCCCGCAAGGGGTTCTTCGACTGGCTGCCCCGCCAGCGGGCGGACTTCGTCTGCATCCAGGAGACCAAGGCCCAGGAGCCGCAGCTCACCGAACCCGTTTACCATCCGCACGGCTACCACTGCTATTACCATGATGCGGAAAAGAAGGGCTACAGCGGTGTCGCGCTCTACAGCCGCGTCCAGCCGGACCGCGTCATCATCGGCCTGGACTGGCCCGAGTTCGATGCGGAGGGGCGCTACCTGGAGGTGCAGGTCGGCGCGCTCAGCGTCGTTTCACTGTATCTGCCCTCGGGTTCATCCAGCGATCTGCGCCAGCAGGTCAAGTTCGCTGTGATGGATCGCCTCATGCCCTATCTGCGCGGACTGCGCCGCAGAAAGCGGGAATACATCCTCTGCGGCGACTGGAACATCGCGCACAAGGAGATCGACCTCAAGAACTGGCGTTCCAACCAGAAGAATTCCGGATTCCTGCCGGAAGAGCGCGCCTGGATGGACGAACTGTTCGGCAAGGCCGGTTTCATCGATGGCTTCCGCGTCGTCGATCAGCGGCCCGAGCAGTACACGTGGTGGTCCAACCGCGGCCAGGCCTGGGCCAAGAACGTCGGCTGGCGCATCGACTACCAGGTCCTCACGCCCGGCCTCGCGCCGCGGGTGCAGGGCGCGAAGATCTACACCGAAGTGCGCTTCTCCGATCACGCGCCATTGATCATGGACTACGAGTGGGAGTTCTGATCCCAAAACCGCTCCCGCCACGGAAACCGCGGAATGACACGGGAAAGGATTACTGCAAAGATCATAGAGCGCATGGCCGCCACCCAAGGGGCTGGCTTACGCGCTGGGATGGCCGCTGTAAGTTTTCGGTCTTGCGGGTGTTTCCGTGTTGTTCCGTGGATTCCGTGGCAAATGCGGTTTTAGGTTGACGGCATTTCGCTGGATGGCTGCGCAGGCAGTGCAAGGCGGAGCAGGAGGGGTGTCATGCTGACCGACGTCGGGCTGCTGTCCGCGCTGCTGGTCGGGCTGTTTGGCGGCGTGCACTGCGTCGGCATGTGCGGCGGCATCGTCGGGGCGCTGACCCTGGGCGTGGCCGGCGCAACGCAGCGCGGTACGGTGGCGATGCTGCCGTATCATCTGGCCTACAATCTCGGCCGCCTCGCCAGCTACACCCTGGCCGGTGCACTGGCGGGCGGCCTGGGTGGGGCACTCTTCAGTCTGGTATCCGTCCACCAGGCACAGTCGATGCTGCAGCTGTTCGCCGGACTGTTCATGTTTGCGCTCGGCCTGTATCTCGCGGGATGGTGGGGCGGACTCGCGCGCATCGAGCGCGTGGGGGGCGTGCTCTGGCGTCGTCTGGAGCCTGTGGGGCGGCGCTTCCTGCCGGTGACGAGCCCGGCGCAGGCCTTCGGCGTCGGGCTGGTGTGGGGCTGGCTGCCCTGCGGTCTCGTCTACAGCGTGCTGGTATGGGCGCTCGCGTCCGGCTCGGCACTCGACGGGGCGCTGCTGCTGCTGAGCTTCGGCATCGGCACGCTGCCCGCGCTGCTGCTGATGGGTGTGGCCGCGGCGCGGCTCGGCCGCTTCGTGCAGCGCCCCTGGCCGCGGCGCATCGCCGGCGGCCTGGTCATGCTGTTCGGGGTGACGATGCTGGCGCGTGCCTTCAGCGGCTGAAGAATTGCTGACGGAACTCCACCTGGAAGATATCGCTCTCGCCTTCGGGTCTGACTTTCAGTTGGAAGCGCAGGGTCTCTTCGTGATCGACACCGAAGTCCGAGATATAGTAGATGGCATTGGGCTCCCGGATTTCGCGCAACGTCAACTCCCGCTGCTGGCCGGAGAGCGCCGTGGCGGTGCCGGTCACCGAGGCCGGGACGGGCTGGCCGGTCGCCCCCAGGACCTTGCGCAACACCACCACATTCAGCATCGCCCGGTTTCCGCTGCGTTTGATGCCGTATTCGGTCGCTACCTTGGGCGGCAGCAGGTCGGTATTCAGTGCATTGAAATGCACCACATAGTCGCCGAAATCCTGAGAATTCTCCGCCTGCACGCCCCCGGTCATCAGAACCAGGCAGGCCAGACACAACATTGTTAGGAGCTTGTTGGCATGTTGCATGGTGACTCTCCTCGGTACCGGACGATAGTAGAACTATAGACCAGAGTCCGAAGGGGGCACCAGCCCGGTGGATGGAACGTCAGCCGACGCCAGACCGGAAGCGGCGCCCGGCTTGTGCGGTCCGGGCGCGGCTCGTCTTCAGTTGCCGACTGCGCGGCTGACGGGAACCGGAGCGTCGTCCGCGTCGTCGATACCTGTCGGCAGGGGTGCGTTGAGCGTGGTGCGCAGACGTTCGATGGTCTCGAGTTCCTTGCGCAGGTCGCGGCGGGCGTTCTCGAGTTCGCTGATCTTGGCCTCGAGCGTGTCGCGCGACTCGCTGATGCGGCGCAGGGTATCCAGGCGCTTCTCCATGACCCGCTTGTGATCCTTGATCTGCTGGACGAGGGGATTCATCACGTCCTTCAGCCACATGTCGGCTTCCTGATTGGCGCGGAAGAACAGGCTGCGCGCCTGGCTGACCATCGAGATGAAGAACTTCTTGATCAGAAACCCTTGCTCGGTCATGGCTGTGACCGGGTTGTTGCGGAAGGCCTCGCCTTCTGCGGCCAACCGGTGCAGGTCCATGTGGTACTGCTCCACGGAAAACACCTTCGGCGTTACTGCCGGCAGCCCGTGCTCCTCATGGAACTTGCGGTAGGTGGCCCGGATCAGCGTGCGGGTCTGTTCGGCGTGCTGCGACACCTGTTCCATGGTCTCGCGGGCACCCTCGAAGAAAGTTTCCATCGCCTTCTTCAGGCCATGCGTCGTCCAGGCGCCGGTCATGTCCTTGCGGGTCTTGTTGATCAGTTTGTCGAAGGCGTCCAGGCTGAGACCGTCGAGCATGAGTTTGGCCTGGCTCTGCAGCACGCGCCGGCTGGACTGGAAACCCTCGACGTTGCGCAGATAGGCAGCCTGCTCTTCGCGTGATTTCTTCATCAGATGCTGGATGACATCGGCATTCTTGCCGCGCAGTGCACGCAGATTCTCCAGTTCCTTGCCGATCTGCTGGACCTGGTTGTCCAGCCGGCTGTAGGTGTCGTTCTGAAGCCCGCCGATCTCGCGCAGGATATGGTCGCGCACGACCTCGAGTTTTCTGGGCAGCACTTCCTGGGCGAGAAACTTCTCCAGGCTCAGCAGGCGGCTGCGCTCCAGCAGTGCCTCATCGTCGCGGACCTTGCCGACCAGACCTTTCTGCGCTGACACCGGAAACACGCGGTCGCCGTCAACGCCCAGCAGTTCCGCGACCTTGCGGCGCTGACTCTCGATGCCGGCCTGCACGGTGCCGTGGTCCTTGAGATCGTCCCAAAGGGTGTCGATCTTGTTCAGGGCGACCACCAGGTTCTTGTGGTGCTGGCCGCCGCCGTGAACGTGGTGTTCCCATATATCCAGATCGGAACGGGTCACGCCCGTATCCGCCGCGAGCACGAACAGCACGGCCTGGGCGGCCGGGAGCATGTTGACGGTCAGTTCCGGCTCATTGCCCAGCGCGTTCAGTCCGGGTGTATCCAGGATCACGAGCCCCTGCTGCAGCAGCGGATGCGGGAAGCTGATCAGGGCATGGCGCCACATCGGGATTTCGACCTGCTCCGGCAATTCGCCGGTCTTCTTGAATTGCGGGTCGGTCGCCTCGTCGTAAAGACCCAGCGCGCGCGCGACCTTCAATGGTACGAGCTTGGTCTTGACGACCTCGCGCAACATCTCGGCCATTTGCTCGGGCGAGCCGGTGTCGAGCGGTATGGATACCCAGTGGAGCGGCTCGGCCTTGTATTCGCTGATGGATTTTTCCTCGCGCCGCGTCTCGATCGGCAGGAGGCGCAGATACGACTGTCCGGTCTCTCGGTCGAAGAAGAGCTCGCTCGGGCACATGGTGGTGCGGCCGGCCTCGGACGGCAGCAGACGCCGGCCGTAGTTGGCGAAGAAGATGGCGTTGATGAGTTCGGTCTTGCCGCGGGAGAACTCCGCGACGAAGGCGAGCGTCAGCCGGTCCTTGCGCAGGGCTTCGAGCGTCTCGTAGATGCGCAGGTCGTTCTCACCTTCATCCAGTTCGTGAGCGTCGAGCCATTCTTGGAATTCTTGTAGCGTGTTCAGTACGTTCGTCTTCCATGTGTCGAACGCCTGCATGCGTTGGCTGAACGGGTCCTGAGCCATGTAAGTCAATCCTCACTTGCCGGGGTAGGGCGGCCGGGGCCGCATGCGTGCTCTCCGGACTAACGGCCGTGACAGGTATTCCTTGAGTCGATATAACAGTGGGTTACGGCAGGAGATGGAAGGGTGGGAAAGCCGTGACGCGGGTCACGTTCCGGCCAGGTCGCCCATCCCGGGCAGCAGGCGACGGGGCGAGCGGATGCGGACGCGTTTGTCGCGCCCGCTGGTGCCGGCGAGCAACTCGACGGCCGAGGCGGCCACATCGAAACAGTCGGCCAGGTAACGGCGCAGATGGGTATTGGCCTTGCCGTCCACAGGGGGGGCCGTGATGCGGATCTTGAGGCGTTCCCCGTGCAGGCCGGCAATCTCGTCGCGGCGGGCGCCGGGCTGGATGTGCACGGCCAGGATCAGGTCGTCCCCGTCCCAGCGGTACCAGTCGGGCGCTGCGGCGTCGGACATGGCCGTCAGGCGAGGGCGAAGATCAGCGGCACGATCAGGCGCCGGAGCACTTCCAGAATCAGAATCGCCAGGAGGGGCGACAGGTCGAGGCCCGAGATCGGCGGCAGGATGCGGCGTACCGGCCGCAGCGCGGGTTCCGTCAGCGCATGCAGCAGGCTGACCGCCGGGTTGTACGTGCCGGGGTTGATCCAGCTGAGGATGGCCTGGATGACGATACCGTAGATGAACACCTTGAAGGCGAGATCGACGAGCTCGGCGAGGCTGACGAAGATCAGCGTCTGGGGCGGTATGCCGCCCCCCCGCAACAGCAGTATCAGCGCGATGCCGATCATCTGCACCAGGAGCATCACCACGATCGAGGCCATGTCGATACCGCCGATCGGCGGGATGACGCGCCGCACGGGCACCAGGACGGGATTGGTGATCTTCACCAGGAACTGGCTCACCGGGTTGTAGAAGTCCGCGCGCACCCAGGCCAGCAGGAAGCGCAGCATCAGCGCCAGGACGTAGAGCGAGAACAGCGTGTTGACGATGAATTCGACCGGACTCGTGAAATAGCCTGGACCCATATCTCAGCCACCCAGTTCGTCTGCAAGTTCGCGCGAGCGGTCGCGGGCCGCCTCCAGCGCCCGCCCGATCAGGTCACGGATGCCGCCCGCCTCCAGGGTCTGGAGTGCGCGTTCGGTGGTGCCGCCGGGCGAGGTGACGCGACGGCGCAGGGTGGCGGCGTCCTCGTCGCTTTCCAGGGCCATCTTGGCCGCCCCGAACGCGGTCTGCAGGGCCAGCAGCCGTGCGCCGTCGGCGGGCAGTCCCAGCCGTTCGCCGGCCGCCTGCAGCGCCTCGATCACGAGAAAGAAGTAGGCGGGGCCGCTGCCCGACAGGGCGGTGACGGCGTCCATCTGCAGTTCCTCGTCGAGCCACAGGGTGAGGCCGACGGCACGCAGTATGCTTTCCGCCACGTCGCGTTGCGCCTCGCTCACGCGGGCGTTGGCGACCAGGGCCGTTGCACCGCTCTGGACCAGGGCCGGGGTGTTGGGCATGCAGCGGACCAGCGCCACGTTCCCGCCCAGCCAGCGTTCGAGATCGGTGGTGCGGATGCCCGCCGCGATGGAGATGACCAAGGGGCGGCGCGCCTGAACCGCCTCGGCAAGTCCGCGCGCGACGGTTGCCATGACTTGCGGCTTCACCGCCAGGACGATCACATCGGCGGCCTCGGCGGCTGCCCGGTTGTCGTTGCCGGTCCGGACACCCAGCGGTGACAGACGGGCCAGCGCATCGGCGCTGGGATCCGTGACATGGATACGGTCCGCCGGCCAATGGTCCGCGATCAGTCCGCCGACCAGGCTGCGCGCCATATTGCCGCCGCCGATGAAGCTCAGAAGAGGGGTTCTCATGGGTGGCTATTCTGGCGGCAAACGGGGTTCGACGCAAAGCGGGGCACGACATCGTGCGGCGGGGCCCGGCCTACCCGCGTGCCCCGAAGATGGCCGTGCCGACGCGCACGAGGGTTGCGCCTTCGGCAATGGCGGCCTCCAGGTCGTCGGACATGCCCATCGACAGGGTGTCGAGACCGAGTCCCTGCGTGTTCAACGCATCGAGAATCCCGCGCAGGGCGGCGAAGGCGGCGTGCTGGCGGGCAGGGTCGCGGCTGGGTGCCGGGATCGACATCAGGCCGCGCAGGTGCAGGCGCGGCAGCCGGCTGACGGCCGCAGCCAGCTCCGGGACGTCTTCGGGGCGCAGTCCGGCTTTACTGGCCTCGCCACTGACATTCACTTCCAGGCAGACATTCAGCGGCGGCAGCCGGTCCGGGCGCTGCGCGCTCAGGCGCTCGGCGATTTTCAGGCGGTCCACGCTGTGCACCCAATCGAACCGTTCGGCGATCTTCCGCGTCTTGTTGGACTGCAGCGGGCCGATGAAATGCCAGGCGCAGGCGCATCCCTCCAGTGCCGCCATCTTGCCCAAGGCCTCGCGGAGGTAGGATTCCCCGAAGCCGTCCTGGCCTGCCGCCAGGGCCGCCCGCAGCGCCTCTGCCGGGGCGGTTTTGCTGACCGCCAGCAGCTGGATGCTCTCGGGTTTCCGTCCCGCGTCGAGCGCCGCCGCCGTGATCCGATTCCGGACCGCCTGCAGCCGTGCCGCGATGTCGTCTGTTCGTGTCACTATACTTTTCGCTGATTTGTGGCAGGGTTCACGACCGGCGAACGACGCCAGCAGGCGGCGTTTCCGGGGGTCAAGGGTTCGGGGCCTCTGACGCTATCTAATGAGCCCGGCGGTCGGTCCCTAGGTTGGCCAGTCCGGAATTCCGGGTCAAGAACAACTTGAGTCCAGGGGTCACGAATGGATATCGCAGAACTGCTTGCCTTCGGCGTGAAGAACAACGCCTCCGACTTACATCTCTCGGCCGGGCTGCCGCCCATGATCCGCGTCGACGGCGACATCCGGCGCATCAACGTCCCGGCGCTGGACCACAAGGCCGTGCACGCGCTCGTCTACGACATCATGAACGACAAGCAGCGCAAGGACTACGAGGAGTTCCTGGAAACTGACTTCTCCTTCGAGATCCCCAATCTGGCGCGTTTCCGCGTCAACGCCTTCAACCACAATCGTGGCGCCGGCGCGGTGTTCCGCACCATTCCGTCCAAGATCCTCAGCCTGGAGGACCTCAAGTGCCCGCCGGTGTTCAAGGACATCGCCGATCAGCCGCGCGGGATCGTGCTGGTGACGGGCCCTACCGGTTCCGGCAAGTCGACCACGCTCGCGGCCATGATGAACCATGTCAACGAGTCACGCTTCGAGCACATTCTGACCATCGAGGATCCGATCGAATTCGTTCACGAGTCCAAAAAATGCCTCATCAATCAGCGCGAGGTGCACCGCGATACGCTGGGCTTTGCCGAGGCGCTGCGTTCGGCGCTGCGCGAGGACCCGGACATCATTCTGGTGGGTGAGATGCGTGACCTCGAGACCATCCGGCTGGCCCTGACCGCGGCCGAGACCGGTCACTTGGTGTTCGGCACCCTGCACACCAGTTCCGCGGCCAAGACCATCGACCGCATCATCGACGTGTTCCCCGCCGCGGAGAAATCCATGGTGCGTTCGATGCTCTCCGAATCGCTGCGTGCCGTCATCTCCCAGACGCTGCTCAAGAAGACCGGTGGCGGCCGTGTCGCCGCGCATGAGATCATGATCGGCACGCCGGCCATCCGCAACCTCATCCGCGAAGACAAGGTCGCGCAGATGTACTCGGCGATCCAGACCGGCCAGCAGTACGGAATGCAGACCCTGGATCAGAATCTGCAGGAGATCGTACAGAAAGGCGTCGTCTCCAAGGCGGATGCACGCAGCAAGGCGGCCAACAAGGATCTCTTCCGTTAAGCGTGCCGTGTGCGGAAGAGGGAGCGCGACACCATGGACATGAACTCTCTGCTGAAGCTGATGGTGAGCAGCAAGGCCTCCGATCTGTTCATCACGGCAGGCGTGCCACCGAGCATCAAGGTCGATGGCAGAATCAAAAGCATCTCGGAAGAACCCTTGTCATCGGCGCAATCGCGGGATCTCGTCCATGCGGTCATGTCGCCCGGCCAGCGCGATGAGTTCGACCGTACCCATGAATGCAATTTCGCCATCAGCGAGCCGGGGCTGGGGCGCTTCCGTGTCAGTGCATTCTATCAGCGCAATCATGTGGGCATGGTGCTGCGTCGCATCGAAACGCACATCCCGACGCTGGAATCCCTGAACCTGCCGCCCATCATCAAGAGCCTGGCGATGACCAAGCGTGGTCTGGTGATCTTCGTCGGTGCAACCGGAACCGGCAAGTCGACATCCCTCGCCGCCGTGATCGGATATCGCAACCAGAACAGCGCAGGCCACATCGTCACGTTGGAAGACCCGATCGAGTTCATCCATCAGCATGGTGGCTGCATCGTGACGCAGCGCGAGGTCGGGCTGGATACCGAGTCCTACGAAGTAGGTCTCAAGAACACGCTGCGCCAGGCGCCCGATGTGATCCTCATCGGCGAGATACGCACCCGTGAAACCATGGATTACGCCATCGCCTTCGCCGAGACAGGTCATCTGTGTCTGGCGACACTGCACGCCAACAACGCCAATCAGGCCTTGGACCGCATCATCAACTTCTTCCCGGAGGATCGGCGCAGCCAGTTGCTGATGGATCTTTCGTTGAATCTCAAGGCAATCGTCGCGCAGCAGCTCATTGTCCGCGCAGACGGCAAGGGTCGTCGTGCGGCAGTGGAGGTACTCATCAATACGCCGTTGGTCGCCGAGCACATCCGCAACGGTGAGATACACAAGCTGAAGGACCTGATGAAGCGTTCCCTGCAACAGGGAATGAAAACCTTCGACCTGGCTCTGTTCGAGCTATATAAGGAAGGCGAGATCGGCTACGAGGAGGCGATTCAGCACGCCGACTCGGCCAACGAGGTGCGTCTGATGATCAAGTTGGACGAGGAGGATCCAAAGAAGCTTGCGGATGCGATGGCGGGCGTGTCGCTACAGGAAACCCGCTGACACGGCTTCCCTCATCCCTATCCCGCGCGCGGGTCCGCCTCAGGCTGGAAACACCTGCCGCGCATCGAACACCGGACCATCCACGCACACGCGTTTCATCGCCGGCCCGTCCTCGGTCTCCACGCGCACGGCGCAGCCGGCACAGCCGCCGACGGCGCAGGCCATGAACTCCTCCAGCGATACTTGACAGGGCAGATCGAACTCGTACGCGAGTTTGGCGGTGGCGGCGAGCATCGGGTGCGGGCCGCAGGCGAAGATTTCCACCTCGCGTCGCTGCGCATCGCTCAAGCCATCCAGCCAGGCGCGCGCGAGGTCGGTGATGTAGCCTTCGAAGCAGCCGGGGTAACCCTGCAGGCTGGCCAGCCGCGAGGGGACGCCCCAGTCTTCCAGCAGCGGCATGGCGGCGATGACGCCCTCGGGTGTGCCCGGCACGAGGATGCGGGAGGGTTGCGTCCGGAACGGGAACGGCACCTCCGAACCCATCAGCACCAGCGGTTGCCAGTGCCGGTCCGCCTTGAGGTGTTCGGCGAGAAAGACCATCGGCGGGATACCGACGCCACCACCCATCAGCAGCGTGCGCGGCCGCTCGCGGTGCGGCTGGAACGGCGTGCCGATCGGGCCCATCACGCTGATCTGCTCCCCGGCTTGGCGTCGCGCCAGCAGCCGTGTGCCCTGGCCGACCGCCTTGTACAGAAACTCCAGCCAGCCGGCCACGGGGTCGGCGCGCATGATCGACAGCGGGCGGCGCATGGGGAGTTCCGGGCCGCAGGTGATGTGCGCGAAGCTGCCGGGCCGGGCAGGGGCGGCGCACTGCGGCGCCTGTACGCGCAGGATGTACTGGTCACCGGCATAAGCCTGATGGGAAAGGATCTCGGCGTCTTCGACGAAGATGGTGCCGCGGTGCGGGCGGGAGACGGCTGGACTGGTCATGTGGGTCGAACATCCGGGTGTCGCGGTGCCGTGCAAAGATACCAGATTACGGCGGAGACCACGATAGGAGTGAGGAGTGAGGAGTGAGGAGTGAGGAGTGAGGAGTGAGGAGTGAGGA
>CAYWKV010000072.1:0-12933 GCA_964458835.1 uncultured Gammaproteobacteria bacterium
AGTTGGTCGGGGCGAGAGGATTTGAACCTCCGACCACCTGCACCCCATGCAGGTACGCTACCAGGCTGCGCTACGCCCCGAAAAAGACTGTGATCGAACTGCGACCGCCCTTCGCGGGCGGGGCGCCATCATAACCGAATCCCGCTGCAGTGGGAACGACCGGAAGCCTCAGCGGCGCAGCAGCTGCAGCAATTCCTCCAGCTCCACGCGCATCTGGCGGATGATCTGCTGGCTCTGGGTGACGTCCTCCTTGGCCTCGTCGCCCGACAGGCGCTGGCGCGCGCCGCCGATGGTGAAGCCCTGCTCGTACAGCAGGCTGCGGATCTGGCGGATCATGATCACGTCGTGCCGCTGGTAGTAGCGCCGGTTACCGCGACGCTTCACCGGCTTCAACTGCGGGAATTCCTGTTCCCAGTAGCGCAGGACGTGCGGCTTCACCCCGCACAGCTCGCTCACCTCACCGATGGTGAAGTAACGCTTGCCGGGGATCGGCGGCAGAACGTTGTTATTGCTGGCTTCCAGCATATGCCTCTACCCTGGACTTGAGTTTCTGGCCCGGCCGGAAGGTGACGACGCGGCGTGCGGAGATCGGAATCTCTTCGCCGGTCTTGGGATTGCGGCCCGGACGGCGATTCTTGTCGCGCAGATCGAAATTGCCGAAACCGGACAGCTTGACCTGATTGCCGGATTCCAGCGCCTGCCGGATCTCTTCGAAGAACATCTCGACGAGTTCCTTGGCCTCACGCTTGTTGAGGCCGAGTTCCTCGAACAGGGTTTCGGCCAGTTCCGCCTTGGTCAGCGCCATATGGTTCACTCCCTCAGATTTGCCCCAAATGATGCGTTCAGCGCGGCCTGAACTTGAGTCAGGACCGCCTCCACATCCTGCTCCGCTAGTGTGCGTGACGAATCCTGTAGAATCAAGCCAAAAGCGATGCTTTTTCGTCCCGATTCTACTCCCTGGCCCTGATACAGATCGAACAGCACGAGATCCCGCAGCAGCGGGCCCGCAGCGGAGCGCGCGGCGGCGCAGAACTCACCAGCCGTGACCCGTTCATCGACGATGAAGGCAAGATCGCGTCGGATCGCCGGAAAACGGGATATTTCCTGAAACCGGGCGATGCCGCCGGCCGCGACCCGCCGCGCATCCAGCTCGAACACCACGGTGTTGCCGGGCATGTCCAGTTCGGCGGCCAGTTCCGGGTGCAGCACGCCGAGCCAGCCCACGGCCTCGCCGTCCCGTTCGATCCGGGCCGTACAGCCGGGGTGCAGGCTCGGGTGGCGGTCCGCACGGAAGGCGAATGCCCCGCCCGCACCGCCCGCGGCCAGCAACGCCTCGATGTCGGCCTTGACGTCGAAGAAATCCAGCGACGCCCCCTCTGCCCCCCATTGCTCCGGCAGACGGCTGCCGCAGGCGATACCTGCCAGGCATGGATTCTGCGTTAATTCATTATCTTGAGTTATATAGTTAAGTCCATACTCGAAAAGTCGGATGCGGGCCTGCTGGCGATTCAGGTTGTGCTGCACCGCCCGCAGCAGGCCAGCCCAGAGGCTGGTGCGCATGACCGACATCTCCGACGAAATCGGATTGGCCAGCGCCACCGGAGTCCGCTCCGGATCGAGCCGCTGCTGCAACCTCGGATCGACGAAGCTGTAGGTGATCGCCTCCTGATAGCCGCGCTGCACCAGCACCTCGCGCCACTGGGCGATGCCCGCCCGCGCCTCCGAAGGCGGCGTCGCCTGCAGGGTCGCCCGCGGCCGCAGGCTCGGCAGCCGGTCGTAGCCGTGGATGCGGCCGATGTCCTCGATCAGGTCGGCCTCGATGGCCATGTCGAAGCGGTACGACGGCGGCTCCACGTCCCAGCCGTCGGCGGTCGCGTTCAGCTTGGCGCCGAGCCGCAGCAGGATGCCCTCGATGTCGGCCTCGGCCAGTTCCACGCCCAGCAGCCGGCGGATGCGGGCACGCCGCAGCCGGATCACGTCCCGGCGCGGCAGCCGCTCCGGCGCGCAGACCTCCATCACCGGCCCGGCGGTTCCGCCCACCAGTTCCAGCAGCAGCGCAGTCGCCCGTTCCATGGCCCGGTGCTGCAGCTCGAAGTCCACGCCACGCTCGAAGCGGTGCGAGGAATCGGTCTGCAGGCCGTAGCGGCGCGCCCGCCCGGCGATGGCCTCCGGACTGAAGAAGGCACACTCCAGAAACAGGTCGCGGCTGTCGGCGCCGACGCCGCTGTCCGCGCCGCCCATGACGCCGGCGATGGCCAGCACCTTGGCGGCATCGGCGATCACCAGCGTCTCGTCGTCCAGCGTCACACCGCGCCCGTCGAGCAGTTGCAGGGTTTCGCCGGCGCGCGCGTGGCGCACCTCGATGCGGCCGTCCAGACGCGCCAGGTCGAAGGCGTGCATGGGCTGGCCGAGTTCCAGCAGGATGTAATTGGTGACGTCAACCACCGGGCCCAGGCTGCGCAGCCCGCCGCGGCGCAGCCGTTCCTGCATCCACAGCGGCGTGGCCGCCGCCGGATCGATGCCGCGGACGACACGTCCCAGGTAACGCGGGCAACCCTCGGGCGCGTCGACGCGCACCTCGAAGCGGTCGTCGCAGCCGGCCGCCACGCGGCTGATCTGCGGCGGCGTGACGGCACAGCCGTTGAGCACACCGACCTCGCGGGCGATGCCCGCCAGACCCAGGCAGTCGCCGCGGTTGGGCGTCAGGTCGACCTCGATGATGTGGTCGTCGAGGCCGAGATAGGCGCGGAAATCCCGGCCCACCGGCGCCCCCGCCGGCAGCGCCAGCAGGCCCTGGTGATCGTCGGCCAGCCCGAGTTCGCGGGCCGAACACAGCATGCCGCTGGAGGCGACGCCGCGCAGCTTGGCCTGCTTGATCTTCAGGTCGCCCGGCAGGCGCGCGCCGACCAGCGCGGTCGGCACCTTCATGCCGACCGCCACGTTGGGCGCGCCGCAGACGATCTGCAGCGGCTCGCCGCCCGCGGCCACCTGGCAGACGCGCAGCTTGTCCGCATCGGGATGCGGCTGAACGTCCAGCACCTCCCCCACCACCACGCCGGTGAATTCGGGCGCCGCCGGCTCGACGCCGTCGACCTCCAGCCCCGCCATGGTCAACTGCGCGACCAGCGCCTCCGTCGACACCGGTGGGTCGACCCACTCACGCAACCAGTTTTCGCTGAATTTCATAGGTCAGATATATGCCATAAAAAATTTGCCACGGAAACACACGGAAGCACACGGAATGCAAAACCCGCTGTATCTCCGCCTTCCGTGTATTTCCGTGTGTTTCCGTGGCTGAAATGGGTTTCAGTTGAGATCATCTGAACTGGCGCAGGAAGCGCAGATCGTTTTCGAAGAACAGGCGCAGATCGTTCACGCCGTAGCGCAGCATGGCCAGCCGTTCGACACCCATGCCGAAGGCGAAGCCCGTGTAGCGCTCGGTGTCGACGCCGACGTGCTCGAACACGTTCGGATGCACCATGCCGCAACCCAGCACCTCCAGCCAGCCGGTCTGCTTGCAGACGCGGCAGCCCGCGCCGCCGCAGATCACGCACGCGATGTCGACCTCCGCCGACGGCTCGGTGAAGGGGAAATACGACGGGCGGAAGCGCACGGCGAGATCGCGCTCGAAGAAGTTGCGCAGGAAATCGTCCAGCACGCCCTTGAGATCGGCGAAGCTCACGTCCTCGTCGACAAACAGCCCCTCCACCTGATGGAACATGGGCGTGTGCGTCAGATCCGAATCGCAGCGGTACACGCGGCCGGGCGCGATGACGCGCAGCGGCGGCTCGCGGTTTTCCATGACGCGGATCTGCACGGGCGAGGTGTGCGTGCGCAACACCGTGTGCGCGTCGAAATAGAACGTGTCGTGCATGGCCCGCGCCGGATGGTGCGCCGGGATGTTGAGGGCCTCGAAGTTATGATAGTCGTCCTCGATCTCGGGGCCTTCGGCGGTCTCGAAGCCGAGCTGGGCGAACATCGCCTCGATGCGGGCCAGCGTGCGCGTGACCGGATGCAGACCACCCGGCGCCTCGCCCCGGCCGGGCAACGTCACGTCGATGGCCTGCGCGGCCAGGCGCTGCGCCATGGCCGCACCTTCCAGGGCCGTCTTGCGTGCATCGAGCAGCGCCTGCACCTGTGCCTTGGCCGCATTGATGACCTGGCCGGCCGCCTTGCGCGTCTCGGGAGCGAACTGCCCCAACTGCTTGAGCTGTTCCGTCAGCACGCCCTTCTTGCCGAGAAAGCGCACACGCACGTCGTCGAGCGCCTTGAGGTCGGCGGCTGCGGCGATGGCCTGTTCGGCATCGCGGGTGATCTGTTGTGTGTCGTTCATACCCAAAGACCTTCGGATCAGTGAGGTGTGAGGAGTGAGGCGTGAGGAGTGAAAGGCAAACCCGTTTTTAGCCACGGAATCCACGGAACAACACGGAAAAACATATTATCGGAAAAACCAAAATACCGTGATGCCTGCAAGCCCGAGGGCCGTTTCCACCGGTCGCCATGCCTCGCCAAGTAGCTTGAAGGAACCTCTGATTTATTCGTCATTGCGAGGAGCGCAGCGACGCGGCAATCTCTAAACGACTGAATCCGCATTACGAGATTGCCACGCTTCGCTCGCAATGACGAATAAATCGGAGCTTCCTTAAGAGGTTTTGCAATAGATCTTTCTGTGTTGTTCCGCGGATTCCGTGGCTAAAGATCTTTTCTCCTCACTCCTCACTCCTCACTCCTCACTCCTCACTCCTCACCCCGACCCCGCAAAATAAAAAGGGGAAGGCCTTGCCAGCCCTCCCCTTTTCTACCAGCGTCACGGCGTACCGGCTGGGGCCGGCGGCCGTTCAGCCCAGGCTGGCCTTGGCCTGCTCGGCGATGGCGCTGAACGCGGCCTTGTCGAACACCGCGATGTCCGCGAGGACCTTGCGGTCGATCTCGACATTGGCCTTGCGCAGGCCGTTGATCAGCCGGCTGTAGGACAGGCCGTTCTCGCGGGCCGCGGCGTTGATGCGCGCGATCCACAGGGCGCGGAACTGGCGCTTGCGCTGACGGCGGTCACGATAGGCGTACTGGCCGGCCTTGATGACGGCCTGCTTGGCGATGCGATAGACCTTGCGGCGGGCGCCATAGTAGCCCTTGGCCTGATCCAGGATCTTCTTGTGTCGGGCGTGTGCGATCACGCCGCGCTTGACGCGTGCCATGTGCTACCTCCTCAGCTGTAGGGCAGCATGCGGCGGACGCCCGCCACATCGGACTCGTGCACCTGGGCCGGGCTGCCCAGCTGACGCTTCCGCTTGCTGCTCTTCTTGGTGAGGATGTGACGCAGATGGGACTGCGCGCGCTTGAATCCGCCGCTCGCCGAGCGCTTGAAACGCTTGGCCGCGCCGCGGTTGGATTTCAACTTCGGCATTGGAATGCACTCCGTATTCGTCGTATCGATATTCATCCGTACAGGGCGCCGCCCGAAACCTTCGTGCGACGACTTTGGCCTGACGGACGGCTCACTTCTTCGGGGACATCACCATGACCATCTGGCGGCCTTCCATGCGGGGGAACTGCTCGACGACCCCGTGCTCCTCGAGGTCCTTCTTCACCCGTTCCAGAAGGTCCACGCCGAGTTCCTGGTGCGCCATTTCGCGCCCGCGGAACCGCAGCGTCACTTTCACCCTGTCCCCTTCTTCCAGGAAACGTATCAGGTTGCGGAGTTTGACCCGATAATCCCCTATGTCGGTGCCGGGACGGAATTTGATTTCCTTCACCTGCACCTGCTTCTGCTTCTTACGGGCGACGGCCTGTTTCTTGTTCTGCTCGAACAGGAATTTGCCGTAATCCATAATGCGGCAGACCGGTGGCTCGCTCTGCGGTGCGATCTCGACGAGATCCACACCCGCCTCTTCCGCGAGCGCCAAGGCCTGGTCGATCGACATCACGCCGGCCTGTTCGCCGTCGGCGTCGATGACCCGTACCTGCCGGGCCGTGATCCGCTCGTTGACCCGGTACTTTTCTTTTCCAGCGCTGATGCTCAGCCCTCCAAAACGGTTCGGCCGCGGCTCGCGATCTCGGCCTTCAGGCGCTCGATGAATGTCTCCACCGGCATTGCGCCCAAATCCTTGCCGCCTCGCGTGCGCACGGCCACGGAATTCGATTCAGCCTCGCGGTCGCCGACCACCAGCAGGTAGGGGACGCGCTGAATCGTGTGCTCGCGGATTTTAAAGCCGATTTTCTCGTTTCTCAAGTCCGATTTCACGCGGATTCCCTGATTCCGCAAGGATTCTTCGGCTTTCCGCACTGCCGCGTCCTGGCGGTCGGTGATACTCATGACCACGGCCTGCACCGGGGCCAGCCAGGCCGGCATCACGCCGGCGTGGTGCTCGATCAGGATGCCGATGAAGCGCTCCAGGGAGCCGAGGACCGCCCGGTGCAGCATGACCGGCACCCGGCGGCTGTTGTCCTCGGCCACGTACTCCGCGCCCAGGCGCCCGGGCAGGACGAAATCCAGCTGCAGGGTGCCGCACTGCCAGACCCGGCCCAGACAGTCCTTCAGGGAGAACTCGATCTTGGGCCCGTAGAAGGCGCCCTCGCCGGGCTGCAGGTCCCAGTTCAGGCCCTTGGCGTTGAGGGCCCGCTCCAGGGCGTGCTCGGCCTTGCTCCAGACCTCGTCGGAGCCGGCGCGCTTGTCCGGCCGGGTCGAGAGCTTCAACAGCACGTCGTCGAAGCCGAAGTCCCGGTAGACCTCCAGCACCAGGTCGATGAAGCGCTCGGCCTCATCCTGCATCTGTTCCTCGGTGCAGAAGATGTGCGCGTCGTCCTGGGTGAAGCCACGCACCCGCATCAGGCCGTGCAGCGCGCCGGACGGCTCGTTGCGGTGGCAGGAGCCGAACTCGGCCATGCGCCGCGGCAGGTCGCGGTAGCTGTGCAGGCCGTGGTTGAAGATCTGGATGTGGCAGGGGCAGTTCATCGGCTTGACCGCGTAGTCGCGGTTCTCCGACTGGGTCGTGAACATGTTCTCGCGGTAGAACTCCCAGTGCCCCGACTTCTCCCACAGGCTGCGGTCCACCACCAGCGGTGTGCGCACTTCCTCGTAGCCGTGGGCATCGAGCTTGTCGCGCATGTACTGCTCGACCGCCTGCCAGATGACCCAGCCGTTGGGGTGCCAGAACACCATGCCCGGCGCCTCTTCCTGCATGTGGAACAGGCGCAGTTGCTTGGCGATCTTGCGGTGGTCGCGCTTCTCGGCCTCCTCCAGCCGGTGCAGGTGGTCCTGCAGCTCCGCCGGGGTGCGCCAGGCGGTGCCGTAGATGCGCTGCAGCATGGCGTTCCTGGCGTCGCCGCGCCAGTAGGCGCCGGCCACCTTCATCAGCTTGAAGGCCTTGCCGAGCTTGCCGGTGCTGGGCAGGTGCGGGCCGCGGCAGACGTCGAACCAGTCGCCCTGGCGGTACACGGAGACCTCTTCGCCCTCCGGGATGATGTCCTGGATGATCTCGACCTTGTAGGCCTCGCCGATGTCGCCGAAGACCCCGATCGCCTCATTGCGGTCCCAGACCTCGCGCCGGATGGGCAGATCGCGCTTGACGATCTCGTGCATGCGCGCCTCGATCCGGGCCAGATCCTCGGGCGTGAACGGTTCGTCGCGGGCGAAATCGTAGTAGAAGCCGTTCTCGATCGCCGGCCCGATGGTCACCTGGGTGCCCGGGTAGAGTTCCTGCACCGCCTGGGCCATCACGTGCGCGGCGTCGTGGCGCAGCAGCTCCAGGGCATCCTCGTCCTTGGCGGTGACGATGGCGAGCTGCGCGTCGCGGTCGATGACGTACGAGGTGTCGACCAGGCGGCCGTCGACCTTGCCGGCCAGCGCGGCCTTGGCCAGACCGGGGCCGATGGAGGCTGCGACATCCTGGACGCTGACCGGATGATCGAAACTGCGCTGGCTGCCGTCGGGAAGCGTGATGGTGGGCATTGGCGTCTCCAGTGGTGACCTGTACGCGGGGCCACGTGGTGTCCGGAAACCCGCGCCGCCGGGGCGGGTTTCCGAGAAAGAATTTGCTGCGAGAGAGTGAATCGCGCCGCTATCAATCAGTTATGGGGCGACAGCGGAGCGCGGATACTACACGGGGCGCGTCGCCCGCGTCAAATGGCCTGCGGGCGTCCGGCATATATCAACCTATCGTATGTTCAACTTGCGGGCCGCCGGGTGGATTTGCATACTCTCCCAAGAACGGCGCCGCGCCCCCGCGCCCTTCGCAGAAGAACCGTGCGATCAAGGTGCTATCTTGTCAGCAGGCGCAGATTCCACGCATCCCGCACCACCGCCCGGCCCGGCTCCCCGGCAGGCGGCGTCCGTGCGCGACCGCTCCGCCGCAGCGATGTGCTGGCCATGAGTCCGCGAGCCCCCTCCTCCCACGTTCCCGAACTGCTCTTCGGTCTGCGCCCGCGCCTGCTCCTGCTGGTGGCGCTGGCGATCCTGCCGGCGCTCGGCATGATGGTGTACACCGCGGCCGAGCAGCGCACCATGGCGGCGACCGAGGCGGAAACCAACGCACTGCGTGCCGCCCACGTGATCGCCGACAACCAGGCGCTGCTGGTCGAAAACGCCCGCCATGTGCTCCAGGCCCTGGCCGAACTCCCGTCGGTGCGCGCGGCCGACGCCGGCGTCTGCGCCAGCCACCTCGCACCCCTCGTCGGCACGCAGGGGCGCTATGTCAATGCCGCCCTGATCCGGCCGGACGGCGAGATCCTCTGCAGCGTGCGGCCGGTGCTGCGTCCGGACAACGTCGGCGAATGGAGTTTCTTCCGCCGGGCGATGGAGAGCCGCGCCTTCAGCATCGGCGACTACCACTGGGCCTTCGGGGCCAATCAGGCGGCACTGCACTTTGCCGTGCCGGTCTTCGACGGGCAGGACGGCATCCGCGCCATCCTGTTCGTCGCGCTGGATCTCGGCTGGCTCAGCGAATACCAGGCGAGGACCGAGCTGCCGGCCGGCTCCGTGCTCACCCTCTGGGACCGCGAAGGCGTGGTGCTGGGCCATTACCCCACTCCCCGGGACTGGCTGGGGCGGGACATGCGGGATTCGCCGCTGTTCCGCCATGTCGTCGAGCGCGCCCGCGCGGGCACCGCGGAACTGGCCGACAGCGACGCCGTGCAGCGCCTGTACGGATTTCTGCCGATCCGGCACACGGAGGACGGCGTGGACGCCTACGTGGCCGTCGGCATCCCCACCGCCGTCGCCTATCGTGACGCGGAGCGCCTGCTGTGGCGCAATCTGATCGTCCTGGCGCTGGCCGCCACCCTGGCGGTCGCCACGGCCTGGGTGGGCGCCGACGTGTTCGTGCTGCGGCAGATCCGCACCCTGGTCGCCGCCTCGCACCGCCTGGCCGGTGGCGAATTCGGCGCCCGGACGGGGCTGCGGCACGGTCATGGCGAGGTCGGGCAGCTCGCCCGGGCCTTCGACGAGATGGCCGCCAGTCTCGAGCACGCCGACCGCGCGCGCGGCCGCGCCGAGGCGGAGCTGCGCCGCCTCAACGCCGAACTCGAACACCGCGTCCACGTCCGCACGGCGGAACTGCGGAAGGTCAATGTCGCGCTCGAGGCGGTCAACGAGGAACTGACCAACTTCGCCTACGTCGTCTCGCACGATCTCAAGGCACCGTTGCGCGGCATCGGCTCCCTGGCCGACTGGCTGTCGACCGACTACAGCGAAGCCCTCGACGGTCAGGGCCAGGACTATCTCCGGCTCCTGCGCCAGCGGGTGCGCCGCCTGGACGGCCTGATCGACGGCATCCTGCAGTACTCGCGCATCGGGCGCGTGCGCGAGACCATCGTGCCGGTGCATCTGCAGCAGCTGGTGGAGGAAGTCGTGGACGCCCTCCACCCCCCGGAGCGGATCCGCGTGACCATCGAAAACCCGCTGCCGACCGTGCGGGCCGAGCCCACGCGCATGCAGCAGCTGTTCCAGAATCTCATTGCGAACGCCATCAACTATCTGGACAAGCCGGCGGGCGACATCCGCGTCGGCTGCGCCGCCGACGGCACGATGTGGCGATTCCACGTCGCCGACAACGGGCCCGGCATCGATTCCGCCCAGCACGACAAGATATTCCAGCTCTTCCAGACCCTGCAGCCCCGCGACCGGGTCGAGAGCACCGGCGTCGGCCTGGCGATCGTGAAGAAGATCGTCGACCTGTTCGGCGGGCGCGTCTGGGTGGAATCCGAGCCCGGCAGGGGCAGCACGTTCTTCTTCACCCTGCCCAGGGACAACGGCACAACCATCGACCGGAGAAGTGAATGATGAGAGTCACGGCACGCCCCATCCTGCTGATCGAGGATGATCAGATCGATGTCATGACTGTGCAGCGCGCCCTGAAGGAGCTGCACGTCGCCAACCGCCTGGACATCGCGGAGAACGGTCATCAGGCGCTGCAGCGGCTGAAGACGCCGGACATCGAGCGCCCCTGCCTGATTCTGCTGGACCTCAACATGCCCATCATGAACGGCATCGAGTTCCTGCGGATCGCGAAGAACGATCCCGGGCTGAAGCGCATCCCGGTGGTGGTGCTGACCACGTCCGAGGAGCAACGCGACAAGATGGAGAGCTTCGACCTGGGCGTGGCCGGCTACATGCGCAAGCCGGTCGACTACCGCCAGTTCGTCGAGACCATCCGTTCCATCGACACCTACTGGACCCTGAGCGAACTGCCCGAGTGACCGGAACGCCCATCCAGCTGCTGATCATCGAGGACGATCAGGTCGATCGCATGGCCTGCCGGCGCGAACTGGCGCTGCAGACGGACAGCGAGTTCCGCTTCAGCGAGGCCGACACCGGCCGCGAGGGGCTGCGCCTGGCGCAGCAACTGCGGCCCGACTGCATCCTGCTCGACTATCAGCTGCCGGATCTGAGCGGCACCGAGGTACTGGCCGGTCTGGCCACGGACGACGGCAAGGTCCCCGTGCCGGTGATCATGCTGACTGGCGCGGACCGCGCCAGCCTGGCGGTCGAGAGCCTGCGGCTGGGTGCGCAGGACTACCTGGTCAAGGACGCTGAACGCCGCTATCTGAAGCTCCTGCCGACTGTGATCGAGCGCGCCCTGCGCGAGCAGCGGCTGCGCGCCGAGAAGCGCGAAGCCGAGGAACGGCTGCAGGCGGTGGCGAACGGTTTTCCCGGCCTGCTGAGCTATGTCGACCGCACGGAACGCTACCGCTATGCCAACTGGCGGTACGCCGAATGGTTCGGGTTCGCACCGGACACACTGTACGGCAGGACCCTGCGCGAGTTTCTCGGTGCGGCCTATGCCGCGGCCCAGCCCCATGTTCAAGCCGTGCTCGCCGGCGAAGCGCGCGAATTCGACAACACCCTCAGCATCGGCGGTGAATCGCGGCGGCTGCATGTACGTTTCTTTCCGCATACCGGTCGGCAGCGCGAGGTGCTGGGCTTCTATGCGATCGCGCTGGACGTCACCGAGCAGAAACGCGCCGAGAAGGAGTTGCAGAAGCGCCGCAGCGAGATGGAGCGCCTCATGCATCTGCACACGGCCAGCCAGACCGCCGCGGCCATCGCGCACGAACTGAACCAGCCACTGAACGCGGTGGCCGCCTACACCGAGGCGTCGCTGCGGATGCTGCGCGGCGGCGGCACGGACATGGCCAGGGTGCTGCACGCCCTCGAGCAGAGCACCCGGCAGGTCCAGCGCGTCGGCAACGTCATGCGTGAGCTGCTCGCCTTTCTGTACCGCGGCGAAGTCGCTACCGAGGCGATGGATTTCAACGCCACGATCCGTGACGCAGTGGCGCAGTGCGAGGCGGCCGACTGCCTCAACGGCCACCTCCTGCGGCTGGTTCTGGCCGCCGACCTGCCGCGCGTGCGGGGCAACCATTTCCAGACGGAGAAGGTCGTGGTGAACCTGCTGCAGAACGCCGGAGACGCCCTGCGCGGCGCCGGCGCGGCCGATGCCTCGGTCACTGTGTACACCTCCGTCAACGACGACGGCTGGGTGCAGGCCAGCGTCGAAGACACCGGCCCCGGCCTCCCCCGCGAGATGCTGGAGCGGATCTTCGATCCCTTCTTCACGACCAAGGCCGACGGCCTGGGCATGGGGCTCGCCCTCAGCCGTGCGCTCATCGAGGCCCAGGGCGGGCGGCTGTGGGCCGAGCCGTGCGAGACCGGCACCCGCTTCAGCTTCACCTTGCCGGCCGACGCATCATGAACGCGATACCCACGATCCATCTGGTCGACGACGACGCCGCCGTGCGCGACGCGCTGTCCATGCTGCTGGAGGTCTCGGGCTTCCGTGTGGCGACCTACGCCGGCGGCGAAGCCTTCCTGGCGGCCTGCGAGTCCATGCGGCACCCGGCCTGTCTGATCCTGGACGTGCGCATGCCCGGCATGAGTGGACCCGAACTGCACCAGGAACTGAACCGGCGCGGCATCCGCCTGCCGGTCATCTTCCTCACTGCGCACGGCGACATCCCCACCAGCGTGGCGGCGATCAAGGCCGGGGCGACGGATTTCCTGACCAAGCCGGTCGAGGGCGGGCTGCTGATCGACCGCGTGCGGACCGCCCTGGCCGCGGATGTCCAGCAGCAGGCCCACCGCGACGGGCTCGATGCGCTGCGGTCGCGGTATGCGTCGCTCACGGACCGCGAACGCGACGTGCTCGTGCTGGTGGTCGCCGGCCGGAGCAGCAAAGAGATCGCCCGGGTGCTCGACATCAGCCACCGCACCGTCGAGACCCACCGCACGCGCATCATGCAGAAGATGTCGGCCCGCTCGGCCGTCGACCTCGCCACCATGGCCCAGGCCCTGGGCCTGCTCGGTGCCGACCCCGCCCTCCCCTAGCGCCCGCCGCGACCCGGCGTAGGACCCGTGGCACGCACTTAAACCATTTCTGGCCGCGGAAGCACACGGAACAACACGGAAAGATGGCCAGGTAAGCTCTGGTTATTGCTCGT
>CAYWKV010000073.1:0-10294 GCA_964458835.1 uncultured Gammaproteobacteria bacterium
TCACCCGCGCAACCCCTGCGGCAGCGCAAAAGTAATCGTCTCCTCCCGCCCCCGCTGCTCTTCGGCGAGCTCCGCGCCGCGCGCCTTCAGCGCCTCGACCACCTGCTGCACCAGCAGTTCGGGGGCCGAGGCGCCGGCGGTGACGCCGACCGCCCGTTTTCCTTCCAGCCATTCCGACCGGATCTGCTCGACGGCGTCGATCAGATAGGCGGTCACCCCCCGATTCTCGGCCAGCTCGCGCAACCGGTTCGAGTTGGAGCTGTTCTTCGAACCCACCACCAGAATCAGATCGCATTTGTCCGCCAGCGCCTTCACCGCATCCTGCCGGTTCTGGGTGGCGTAGCAGATATCGTCCTTGCGCGGCCCCTGGATCGCCGGGAACCGGGTACGCAGCGCTTCGACGATGCGCGTGGTGTCGTCCACGGACAAAGTCGTCTGAGTGACATAGGCGAGGTTGTCGGGATCACGCACCGGGAGCGTCGCCACACCGGCCACGTCTTCGACCAGATAGATATCACCGCCCTGCGCACGATCGTATTGTCCCATAGTGCCTTCGACCTCGGGATGGCCGGCGTGACCGATGAGGATGCATTCGCGGCCCGCCTTGGCGTGCCGGGCGACCTCCATGTGCACCTTGGTCACGAGCGGACAGGTGGCGTCGAACACCCGCAGGTCGCGCGCCGCGGCGGCCTCCTGCACGGCGCGCGGCACGCCGTGCGCGCTGAAGATCAGGGTGGCGCCATCCGGCACGTCCGCCAGATCCTCGATGAAGACGGCGCCGCGGCTGCGCAGGTCGTCGACCACGTAGCGGTTGTGCACGACCTCGTGGCGGACGTAGATGGGTGCACCGAACAGGGCCAGCGCGCGCTCGACGATCTCGATGGCGCGGTCGACGCCGGCACAGAAGCCGCGGGGGTTGGCGAGCAACAGCTGCATGGGGTGCATTCCGGTTGAGTGTGTGCCGGGGATTATAGCGACAAAACCCTATTGGCCACGGAAACACACGGAACCACATGAAAAGCTCAGTATATTTAAAGTTGGGCAGCCCCGGTCAGGTTGCCGGGCTTTATGCGATGAGCCATTTTCCGTGTTGTTCCGTGTGTTTCCGTGGCCGATCTGATCTTCTGACACCGCCGCGGCACCGGCTCAGTCGGCCTCAAGGCGCTCCGGCGGCGGCTCCACGGAGAGGATTTCCGACTCGAAGATGATGGGTTTTCCCGCCAGCGGGTGGTTGAAGTCGATCTGCACCCGTTCGGCTTCGGCGGCGACCACCAGGGCCGCGACCTCTTCGCCCTCCGGTCCTGTAAAGCCGACCAGCGCACCCGGCTCGAGCTTCATGTCCGCCGGGAACCGGCTGCGCGGCAGCCAGCCGACCGCTTCCGGATCACGGTTCCCGAAGGCCTGTTCGGGGTGCAGCGTCAGGGTCTGGCGCTGGCCGGGACGCATGCCGTAGAGCGCCACTTCCAGCCCCGGCGCCAGCGCGCCAGCGCCGATGACGATCTCCAGGGGCTCGTCGCCGAAGCTGCTTTCGGCCACTGTGCCGTCGGCGAGCCGGATGGCGAGGTGCAGGCGCACGCGGCTGCCCGGTTGTATCTGCGAGGGATGGATCATGCCGCACCGCCCGCGGGACGCCCTCGCAGCCCGGCCAACACCACCAGCACCGCGCCGACGGTGATGGCCGAGTCGGCAATATTGAAGGCCGGCCAGTGCCAGCCGCAGTAATGCCAGTCGATGAAGTCGATCACGTGGCCGTACAGGGCGCGGTCGATCACGTTGCCGATCGCGCCGCCCAGAATCAGGGCCAGGCCGACCGCCGTCAGCCGCTCGTGCGCCTGCAGGCGACGCAGCCACAGAACGATGATCACCACCGCCACCGCGCCGATGCCGATGAACAGGAAGCGTTGCCAGCCGCCCGCGGCCGCCAGGAAGCTGAAGGCCGCGCCGGTGTTGTAGGCCAGAACCAGGTTGAACCAGGACAGCAGCTCGATCGGCCCGCGGTTTTCCAGCGCCGCCTCTGCCCAGAGCTTGGTGGCCTGGTCAAGAACGATCACCGCTGCGGTCAGCCACAGCCAGCGCAAGGCGGAACGCGTGCCGGCCGCCTCAGGCATAGCGGCGCCGCTCGCCATCGCCGGCGACGTTCTCGACGCAGCGCCCGCAGAGTTCGGGGTGCCCGGCATGCTGACCGACATCCTCGCGATGGTGCCAGCAGCGCACGCACTTCGCGTGACCGCTCGGTGCCACCGCGATCCAGAGCTCGTCGCCCGAGGCCAGCGTGACGTGTTCGGCGAGTTCCGGCGGGGTCGTGACCAGGTGCACGCGCGCATAGGAGGTCAGCAGCACGAAACGCAGTTCGTCCTCCAGGCGCAGCAACAGGTCGTGGATCTCGCGGCCGCAGTAGAGATCGACCTCGGCATCCAGCGACGAGCCGATGCCGCCGGCCACGCGCAGGCGCTCCAGCTCCTTGGCCACTGCCTCGCGCACCGCCATCACCTGCTTCCAGAAGTCCATGCCGAAGCGCTGCCCCTCCGGCTCTCCGGCGAGGAACATCTCCGGCAGCTCGAACCAGGTCTCCAGGAACACCGACTGCTGGCGCTCGCCGGGGATATAGCGCCAGATCTCGTCGGCGGTGAAGCTCAGAATGGGCGCCAGCCAGCGCACCAGCGCCTCGACGATGAGATACATGGCCGTCTGCGCCGAGCGCCGCGCGACGCTGTCGGTCTTGCAGGTGTACTGGCGATCCTTGATGACGTCCAGATAGAAGCTGCCCATATCCACGGCACAGAAGTTGTGCACGCGCTGATAGATGACATGGAACTCGTAGTTCTCGTAGGCGCGCTTGATGTCGTTCTGCAGCAGCCGCGCGCGCTCGACCGCCCAGCGGTCCAGAATCAGCATCTCCTCCGGCGCGAGCGCGTGCTCGACCGGATCGAAGCCGTTGAGATTGGCGAGCAGAAAGCGCGCCGTATTGCGCAGCCGGCGGTAGGCGTCGGCCGTGCGCTTAAGGATCTCGTCCGAGACGCTCATCTCGCCGCGGTAATCGGTCGCAGCCACCCACAGGCGCAGGATGTCGGCGCCGAGGCTGTTGACCACCTTCTGCGGCGCGACCACATTGCCCTTGGACTTGGACATCTTCTGACCCTTGGCGTCGACGGTGAAGCCATGGGTCAGCACGCTGCGGTAGGGGGCCGCGCCGGTCATCGCCACCGAGGCCATCAGTGAAGACTGGAACCAGCCGCGGTGCTGATCGGAGCCTTCCAGATAGAGATCGGCCGGGCGGCCCAGCTGCGGGCGCCGGTCGAGCACGGCGTGATGGGTCACACCGGAATCGAACCACACGTCCAGCGTGTCCGTGACCTTGTCGTAATCGGCCGCCTCGTCGCCCAGCAGATCGGCGGCGTCCAGCTCGAACCAGGCATCGATGCCCTTGCGCTCGACGGCCAGGGCGATCTCCTCGATCAGCCGCGGCGTATCGGGGTGCAGCCTGCCCGTCTGCCGGTGCACGAACAGCGCGATGGGCACGCCCCAGGTGCGTTGACGGGAGATGCACCAGTCCGGCCGCTTCTCGACCATGCCTTCGATGCGCGCCTTGCCCCAGCCCGGCAGCCACTGGACCTTCTGTATCTCCTGCAGCGCGTTGGCACGCAGGCCGTTGTGGTCCATGCCGATGAACCACTGCGGCGTGGCGCGGAAGATGATCGGCGTCTTGTGGCGCCAGCAGTGCGGATAGCTGTGGCGGATCTTCTCCTCGTGGACCAGCGCACCGCGCAGCTTGAGGGTCTCGATCACGTCGTCGTTGGCGGAGAACACATGCTTGCCGGCGAAGAGCTCGGTATCCGGCAGGAAGCAGCCGTCGCCGCCGACGGGATTGTCGACCTCGATGCCGTAACGCTGGCCGACGACGTAGTCGTCCTGGCCGTGGCCGGGCGCGGTGTGCACGGCGCCGGTGCCGGCGTCGGTCGTCACGTGGTCGCCCAGGATGATCGGCACTTCGCGCGCATAGAACGGATGCCGCAGCTTCAGGCCTTCGAGATCGGCGCCCTTGCAGTTGGCGATCACCCGGTAGTCGGAGATGCCGTAGCGCTGCAGCGCCGCGCGATACAGCGCATCCGCCAGCACCAGGCGCTCGACGCCCTGTGGGCCTTCGCATTGGACGACGACATAATCCAGTTCCGGATGCAGCGCCACGGCACGGTTCGCCGGCAACGTCCAGGGTGTCGTCGTCCAGATAACCACCGACAGCGGACCGGAGCCTTCGGCGGCCTGATCGACCTGGCAGCGCGACAGCAGCGCCTCACCGTCGAGCACGGCGAAGCGCACGTCGATCGCCGGCGAGGTCTTGTCCTCGTACTCCACCTCCGCTTCGGCCAGGGCGGAACCGCAGTCCGTGCACCAGTGGACGGGCTTGAAGCCCTTCGTCAGATGACCGTTGGCCGCGATCCTGCCGAGCGCCCGGATGATGTCGGCCTCGAACAGGAAGTCCATGGTGAGGTAGGGATGTTCCCAGTCGCCGCTGACACCGAGGCGGATGAAATCCGTCTTCTGTCGGGCGACCTGCTCGGCGGCGTAGGCGCGGCAGGCGGCGCGGAAGGCGGCGTGATCGACCTTGCGGCCGGCCTTGCCGACCTTCTTCTCCACGTTCAGCTCGATGGGCAGTCCATGACAGTCCCAGCCCGGCACGTAGGGCGCATCGAAACCGGACAGCGTCTTGCTCTTGACGATGATGTCCTTGAGGATCTTGTTGACCGCATGACCGATGTGGATCTCGCCGTTGGCGTAGGGCGGACCGTCGTGCAGCACGAAGCGCGGCCGCCCCTCCCCCGCCTCGCGCATGAGGTTGTACAGGCCGATCGCGTCCCAATGCTTGAGCATCTCGGGCTCGCGGCTCGCGAGATTGCCCTTCATGGGGAAATCCGTGCTCGGCAGGTTCAGCGTATCTTTGTATTCGGCCACATCGGTGTCCTGGTTTTTCGGTTTCGCTTACAGGGAGAATCTACTTTAACCACGAAGTACGCAAAGGACACGAGGGAAATACCTAGGGAACCTCTGATGAATCCGTCATTGCGAGGAGCGCAGCGACGCGGCAATCTCCAAGCTGCTGATCTGTCGTCGAAGGAGATTGCTTTACCGAAGGGTATCCTTTAGGACGCTTCGCTCGCAATGACGGCGCGACGGTTTGATCAGAGATTCCCCAGGAACCCGGACGGTCTCCTCAGTGAGCGCAATTCGGAACGCCTCGCCATCGTCTGAGGTCGATGGGTTTCAGTTCAGATACCTTCGTGCCCTTTGTGTCCTTCGTGGTTAAAATTTCGTTCCCGAAAGAATGCCCGCGCCTGTTCGGCATCCTGTTCGATCTGCGCCTTGAGTTCGGCGAACGAACCGAAGCGCTTCTCGGGCCGGAGCTTGCGCACGAAATCCACCGCCACCTGGCGGCCGTAGATGTCGCCGCTGAAATCGAACAGGTGCACCTCCAGCAGGCTGCGGGTGCCGTCCACCGTCGGCCGGGTGCCGACGTTGGCGACGCCGTACAGCGGCTCGGTGTCCAGCCCGTACAGCTCCACCGCGAACACGCCCTGCACCGGCGTGCTGCGGCGATGCAGGAACAGGTTCGCGGTCGGGAAGCCGATGGTGCGGCCGCGCTTGTCGCCGTGCGCGACCCGGCCCAGCATCCGGTACGGGCGGCCGAGCATCTGCGCCGCGGCCTGCAGATCGCCGGCGCCCAGGGCCTCGCGTATGCGGGTGCTGCTCACGCGCGCGCCGCCGAGCTCGAAGCTGTGCATGTTCACCACCGGAAAGTCCGCCCGGCGGCCGGCCCGCACCAGCAGGTCGAAATCACCCGTGCGGCCCCTGCCGAAGCGGAAGTCGTCACCGACCACCAGGTAGCGCACGCCGAGACCGTCCACCAGCACGCGCCGGACGAAGTCGTCGGCGGACAGCTCCGCCAGCCGCCGGTCGAAGCGCAGGCACAGCACCCGGTCGACCGAGAAACGGCGCAGGGCGACCAGTTTCTCCCGGAACCGCGTCAGGCGCGGCGGCGCCTGATCGGGCGTGAAATATTCCTGCGGCTGCGGCTCGAACAGGATCACCGTCGTCGGCAGACACAGTTCGGCGGCCCGTTCCGCCAGCTGCCCCAGCACCGCCTGATGGCCGAGGTGCACGCCGTCGAAATTGCCGATGGTGGCGGCACAGCCCCGCAGCGCCGGATCCAGATTGTGCAAACCGCGGATTAATCGCATGCCGCCCCACAGCACGAGGACCGAACGCCCCGTTTCGCCAGAGGCGTGATTATAAAGGACTGCCGCGGCTTGTCATTGTTCCGGACGGGAGGGATCGGGGCGGCGCCACAGCAGGTGCAGATTCTGGCCGAGCAGCTGCAGTACGCCGAGATAGACCGCGCCGGCCAGCAGGATCAGCAGCCCCAGGCCCATCAGGCGGTGCGTGCCGGCGCGATCCAGCCACTGCTGCAGGTCGCTCGCCCCGTACCAGAGCAGCGCGCCCATGAGCAGCCCCGCCACCAGCACCCGCAGCAGCACCGGCCGCCAGCCGGCCAGGGGCATGTAGACACCTTCGGCGCGCAGCCGCCGGTACAGCAGGTAGGCGTTCAGCCAGGAGGCGGCCGCAGTCGCCAAGGCAAGACCGGCGTGCGGCCCGGGGATGCCGAAATACACCATGGGCAGCACGAAGGCCAGATTCAGCCCCATGTTGGCGATCATGGCCGTGACGGCGATGCGCACCGGGGTGCGCGTGTCCTGGCGGGCGTAGAAGGCCGGCGCCAGCACCTTGACCAGGATGAACGCCGGCAGGCCCAGCGACAGGGCCATGAGGCTCAAGGCCGCCATGCGCGCATCGTGAGCGCCGAACTGGTCGTACTGGAACAGCGCCACCATGATGGGGCCGGACAACAGCAGCAGCCCCAGCGCGGCCGGCGTCCCCAGCAGCACCACCCAGCGCAGCGCCTGATCGAGGATGCGCCGGAACACCTGCGGCTCGGCCTGGGCATGGGTGCGCGACAGGCTGGGCAGAATCACGGTCGAGAGCGCGATGCCGAACACCCCCAGCGGGAACTCCACCATGCGGTCGGAGTAGTACAGCCAGCTCACGCTGCCGGTGACCAGGAACGAGGCGATGAGGGTGTCCAGGAGCAGGTTGATCTGCGCGACCGACGAGCCGAGGACCGCCGGCCCCATCAGCCGCAGGATGCGCCGCACGCCCTCGTGCCGCCAGCCCCAGCGCGGCCGGACCAGCAGCCGCAGCTTCCGCAGCGCCGGCAGCATGGCCAGCAGCTGCACCACGCCGCCCACCGCCACCGCCCAGGCCAGCGCCATGACCGGCGTCTCGAGCTGCGGCGCGACCCACCAGGCGGCCGCGATCAGCACGACGTTCAGCAGCACCGGCGCAAAGGCCGGGATGGCGAAGCGCCCGTAGGTATTGAGGATCCCGCTGGCGAAGGCGGCGAGCGAAATGAACAGGATGTAGGAGAAGGTCACCCGCAGCATGCGCACGGTGAGCTCGAATTTCTCAGGCTCGTCCAGGAAGCCGGGGGCGAAGATGCCGACCACCACCGGCGCCCCCAGGACGCCGAGGATGCTGACGATCACCAGGATGCCGACCAGCGTGCCGGCCACCCGCCCGACCAGCGTACGCACCGCGTCGTGGTCGCGCTGGGCGCGGTATTCGCCGATCACGGGGACGAAGGCCAGCGAGAAGGCCCCTTCGGCAAACAGCCGGCGCAGGAAGTTGGGGATCTTGAACGCCACGAAGAAGGCGTCCATCGCGAACCCCGCCCCGAAGAGGCGCGCCAGAATCAGATCACGCGCGAATCCCAGGATCCGCGACAGCAGCGTCATGGCGCTGACGACCGCCGTATCCCGGACCAAACCCCGCCCCATGCCAGACTCCGCAGAATGAGTATATATAATTGATTGATAAGTGTTTTTATTGCGTGACGCAGACGCCGCCAGAGGGCCTGCAAGGACGCCCGGCCAGGCCGCCGCGCCGTTGACAAGCGGCGCAAAAGTCCGCATAGTACGCCTCCTTTCGGATCCACGCATTAAGGAGTCGTACCTTGGCCAACACTGCACAAGCGAGAAAGCGCGCCCGCCAGGCGGAGAAGCACCGCGCCCTGAACGCCAGCCAGCGCTCCAAGCTGCGCACCGAGATCAAGAAGACGGTCAAGGTCCTGGCCAGCGGCGACGCCGACGCTGCGCGTGCCACCTATACTGCCGCCGTGCCGGTGATCGATGCCATGGCGCGCAAGGGTCTCATCCACAAGAACAAGGCCGCCCGCCACAAGAGCCGCCTCAACGCGCGTCTCAAGGCGCTGGCCGCCGGCTGAGGGTGCCCAGCCTTCAGCCACTGAAAAACCGGCCACTGGCCGGTTTTTTTTGGCACCGAAGGCATGCCAAGCAAACATCTTCAGCCACGGAAAACACGGACAGAACCATTTTTAGCCACGAAACCCACGAAATCCACGAAAATTGAATAGGCGGGTTTACAAAAAAACACCGTTCGTGGATTTCGTGGGTTTCGTGGCTAAAGATCTTTCTTACACCAGCACCAGGTTGTCGCGGTGGATGAGTTCGGGCTCGTCGACGTAGCCGAGGATGGCCTCGATGCGGTCGCTGGGCTGGCCGATGATGCGCTGCGCCTCCTCGGCACTGTAGTTCACCAGGCCACGGGCGACCTCGGCGCCGTCGGGCGCCGCGCAGATCACCAGCTCGCCGCGCTTGAAGCCGCCGGCCACCGCCGTCACGCCGACCGGCAGCAGGCTGCGGCCCGACTGGCGCAGCACCGCGACCGCGCCGGCATCGAGGACGAGGCGCCCGCGTGCCGCCATCTGCCCGGCCAGCCACTGCTTGCGTGCCGCGATCGGCCCCTGCACCGGCGTCAGCAGCGTGCCGACTTCGATACCTTCGCTGATCTTGCGCAGTACGTCCGGTTCGCGCCCGGACACGATCAGCGTGCTGGCGCCCGAACGTGCCGCGCGCCGGGCCGCGCGCACCTTGGTGATCATGCCGCCGCGCCCCAGGCCGCTGCCGCCGCCCCCCGCCACGCGCTCCAGCTCCGGATCATCGGCCGCGACCTGGGTGAGCAGCCTGGCATCGGGGTTCAGGCGCGGGTCGCAGTCGAACACACCCTTCTGATCGGTGAGAATCACCAGCAGATCGGCCTCCACCAGGTTGGCCACCAGCGCCGCGAGGGTGTCGTTGTCGCCGAACTTGATCTCTTCGGTGGCGACGGTGTCGTTCTCGTTGACCACCGGCACGACGTTGAGCTTGAGCAGCGTGCGCAGCGTGCTGCGAGCATTCAGATAGCGGCGCCGGTCGGCGAGGTCGTCGTGAGTGAGCAGGACCTGCGCGGTGTGCAGATTGTGCTTCAGAAAGCGCGATTCGTAGGCCTGCACCAGCCCCATCTGCCCCACCGCGGCGGCGGCCTGCAGCTCATAGAGCGCGTGCGGGCGCTTCTTCCAGCCCAGGCGGCACATGCCTTCGGCGACCGCGCCGGACGACACCAGCACGAGCTCGCGCCCGGACCGCTTGAGTCCGACCATCTGCTCCACCCAGCCGGCAATCGCGTCGAAATCCAGGCCACGGCCGTCGTTGGTCAGCAGGGCGCTGCCGATCTTGATGACCCAGCGGCGGCTGGTACCGAGTTTCACGCGTGCGTTCATGGGGCGCTACGTTAATCCAAGGGGGATGCGTCTGTCACCGGGTCCGACGGCGGCGGCGCGTGCGCCTCGATGTGCTCCATGATGCGGTACACCAGCTGCTGCGTTCCCAGGGCGCTCAGGGCGCTGATGCGGAAGACGGGCCCGCTCCAACCCAGCCCGTCGACGACCATCCGGCAGCGCGCCTCGCGCTCCTCCTCGGGGAGCTGATCGATCTTGTTCAGCACCAGCCAGCGCTCCTTGGCCGCCAGCTCCGCGCTGTACTTTTCCAGCTCGGCGATGATCTTGCGGGCGTCGTCGACCGGGTCGCCGCTGCCGCCGTAGGGCGAGACATCGATCAGGTGCAGCAGCAGCCGCGTGCGCGCCAGGTGCTTCAGGAACTGGATGCCCAGACCGGCCCCTTCGGCGGCGCCCTCGATGAGCCCGGGAATGTCGGCGACAACGAAGGACCGGTGCGGCGCGAGGCGCACCACGCCCAGGTTGGGATAGAGCGTCGTGAAGGGATAATCCGCCACCTTCGGCCGGGCCGCGGAAATCGCGCGGATCAGGGTCGACTTGCCGGAGTTGGGCATGCCCCGCAGGCCGACCTCGGACAGGAGCTTCAGCTCCATGCGCATTTCGCGCTGCACG
>CAYWKV010000073.1:10304-12912 GCA_964458835.1 uncultured Gammaproteobacteria bacterium
GGGGCCTGGCGTCGACTGGCGGGGCGCAAGGTTGTTGGAGCTCTTGAAGCGGTTGTTGCCGATGCCGTGCCAGCCGCCCTGCGCAACCAGCACCTTCTGCCCGGCAGCGACGAGATCCGCGATCAGCTCGCCGGTATCGTTGTCGTAGATCATGGTGCCCACGGGCACACGGACCACCAGATCATTGCCCTTCTTGCCGGTGCAGTCGTTGCCCTTGCCGTTCTCGCCCCGTTGCGCCTGATAGCGACGCTCGTAGCGGAAATCCACCAGTGTGTTGAAGTTCTCGTCGGCGACCATGAACACGCTGCCGCCGTCACCGCCGTCTCCCCCGTTCGGCCCACCGAACGGGATGAACTTCTCGCGCCGGAAGCTCACGCAGCCGCTGCCGCCGTCGCCGGCCGCAACATGAATGGTCGCCTCGTCGATGAATTTCATGCTCGTTGATTCAGATCCGGACCTTGGGGACTGTTACCGCAAAGAAGGCGAAGGCGCGCGAAGGAGAAAACCATAGCCACGGAAAACACGGACAAACCCCTTTCTTGAGCCACGGAACCCACGAAATCCACGAAAGGTGTTTTCTGTGAACCCGCCCTTTCAACTTTCGTGGGTTTCGTGGATTTCGTGGCAAAGCTGTTTGCGTTTATCCTTCGTGCCCTTTGCGGTAGAAGTTACCGCTTTACCCGGCGGCCGGCAAAACAAAAGGCCCCGTCCAGGACGGGGCCTCGTATGCACGAACCGCGTCGGACCGTTACTCGGCGGCGACCACGTCCACGAACTTGCGGTTGCGCGCGCCGCGGGTCACGAACTGCACCTTGCCGTCTGCCTTGGCGAACAGGGTGTGGTCCTTGCCGCAGCCGACGTTCAGGCCGGGGTGGAAATGCGTGCCGCGCTGGCGGACGATGATGTTGCCCGCCGCGACCTGCTCACCGCCATAGCGCTTGACGCCGAGTCGCTTGGATTCCGAATCGCGGCCGTTGCGCGTACTGCCGCCTGCCTTTTTGTGTGCCATTGCTGCCTGCCTCTGTCTCGAATGCCTTACGCGGTGACGCCGGTGATCTGCACTTCGGTGAAATGCTGACGGTGGCCCTGACGCTTCATGTGGTGCTTGCGGCGACGGAACTTGACGATCATCACCTTGTCGTGGCGGCCGTGGGACTTCACGGTGGCGCTCACCTTGCCGCCGGCGACGTACGGGGTGCCGAGCTTGACGGCATCGCCATCGGCAACCATGAGCACGCGGTCGAATTCCACCGCCTCGCCCTCGGCCGCTTCCAGCTTCTCGATCTTGAGGGTGTCGCCGGGTGCGACCCGGTATTGCTTACCGCCGGTGACGATCACAGCATACATCGCGAAATCTCCGAAAACCTGCCCAGTGGCCCGCGCGCCGCGCGCCACAGCCTTGAAAGGGCGCCAATTCTATAGGCGGGGCTGTCCCAGGTCAAACTGATTCGCTTGGTCTGCGCACGGACCTGGGGTTACACTAGGCGGCCCGTCGCCCGCGAGGCCGGGGCCTCTCCGGGACTCCGGCCAGGCGGTCAAGGTCAACCCAGCCGATGCGCGAACCACTGCGAAAAGACAGCCCACTCATGAGCTTGGATCAGGTCCGCGACCTGGTCGCGGCGGACATGCAGGCCGTCAACGAGCTCATCCAGGAGCGGCTGCGGTCCGATGTCCTGCTGATCAACCAGCTGAGCCTGTACATCATCAACAGCGGCGGCAAGCGCCTGCGCCCGCTGCTGGTGCTGCTGGCCGCGCACGCCGGCGGTTATGGCGGACGGCGGCATTGCGATCTGGCCGCGATCGTGGAGTTCATCCACACCGCCACGCTCCTGCACGACGACGTCGTGGACGCCTCGGACCTGCGCCGCGGCCGCGAGACCGCCAACGCCATCTGGGGCAACGAGGCCAGCGTGCTGGTCGGTGATTTCCTGTATTCCCGCGCCTTCGAGATGATGGTCGAGGTCGGCAGCATGCGCATCATGGAGATCATGGCGCAGACCACCAACACCATCGCCGAAGGCGAGGTCATGCAGCTGCTCAACTGCCACGACCCGGACACCACCGAGGCGCATTACCTCGAGGTGATCCGCTGCAAGACCGCCAAGCTGTTCGAGGCCGCGGCCCGCATCGGTGCCGTACTGGGCGAACAGCCGCCCGCGATCGAAGAGGCCATGGCGGCCTACGGCATGCACCTCGGCACGGCCTTCCAGCTCATCGACGACGTGCTCGACTACAGCGCGGACGCGACGGAAACCGGCAAGAACATCGGCGACGACCTCGCTGAGGGCAAGCCGACCCTGCCGCTGATCTATGTGCTCAGAAAGGGAAACCCCGAGCAGGTCGCGGTGGTGCGCAGGGCCATCGAACAGGGCGGCCGCGACGACATCGACGCCGTCCAAAAGGCCATTGAATCGGTTGGGGCCATCGCGTACACTGCGCAATCCGCGCGATCGGCAGCCGATCGGGCCATGCAGGCGCTCCAGACGCTGCCCGCGTCTCCCTACCGGGACGCCCTGTACGCCCTCGCGGAATTTTCAGTCAGTAGAACATATTGATTTCGGGGTGTAGCTCAGCCTGGTAGAGCACTGCTTTCGGGAGGCAGGGGCCG
>CAYWKV010000074.1:0-3287 GCA_964458835.1 uncultured Gammaproteobacteria bacterium
GGGAACTTGGCCGCGTAGTTCTTGGCCTGCATCGACAGCTTGGCGGCCGTGCGACGGGCGATGTCGCGGTAGATCTGCGCGATGCGGCTGTCCGGTTCGGCGACCACGGTGGGCTTGCCGCTGTCGGTCTCCTCGCGGATGCGGATGTCCAGCGGCAGGGCACCGAGGAAGTCCACGTCGTACTGCTCGGACATCCGCTGGCCGCCGCCCTGGCCGAAGATGTGCTCCTCGTGGCCGCAGTTGGAGCAGATGTGGATGCTCATGTTCTCGACGATGCCGAGCACCGGCACCTCGACCTTCTGGAACATCTTGAGACCCTTGCGGGCGTCGAGCAGGGCGATGTCCTGCGGGGTGGTGACGATGACCGCGCCCGACACCGGCACCTGCTGGGCCAGGGTCAGCTGGGTGTCGCCGGTACCCGGCGGCAGGTCGATGACCAGATAATCGAGGTTGTCCCAGTTGGTATCCTTGAGCAGCTGCTGCAGGGCCTGGGTGACCATCGGGCCGCGCCAGATCATCGGCGTCTCCTCGTCGACCAGGAAGCCGATCGACATGGCCTGCAGGTGGTAGCTGGTCATCGGCTCCAGGGTCTTGCCGTCCTTGGACTCCGGCTTGCCGTGCACGCCGAGCATGCGCGGCTGGCTGGGACCGTAGATGTCGGCGTCCAGGATGCCGACGCTGGCGCCCTCGGCCGACAGCGCCAGGGCCAGGTTCACGGCGGTGGTGGACTTGCCGACGCCGCCCTTGCCGGAGGCCACGGCGATGATGTTCTTGATGCCCTTGATCGGCTCGACGCCCTTCTGCACGGCATGGGAGACGATGCTGGTCGTGATGCTGACCGCGACATCGGAGACGCCGGCGATGGCACCGACCTTGTCCTTGATCCGGGCCGTCAGATCGGCCTCATAGCCCTTGGCGGGGAAGCCCAGCACCACGTCGACCTTGACCTTGCCGCCGTCGACGGCGATGTCCTTGATGCTGCCGGCGCTGATCAGGTCCTTTTCCAGATAGGGGTCCACGTACTCCTTGAGCGCGGTCTCCACCTGCAAACGCGACACTTCTGCCATGACTCTGTCCTCTGTGCTGGGTCGACTCCGCCGAACGCGGACCGACAGGGGTCTACGAAACTGACCGCGGATTGTACACAACCCCCATGGGGCTGTCTTCACGCGACGGCGTGGGGAAATACGGCGATATCCCGGCGGAATCGGGCACGCTGCCGGCCGGCTGTGGCATAATCCCGGCCTTTCGGACGGTTGCCCCGCGGCCACCGCACCGGAACATTGACCAATGGCAATTCCATCGCCCGGAGACCGCGCCCACATGGCCGACAGCCCCGCCAGCACCCGCCGCATCCTGGTGACCAGCGCCCTGCCCTACGCCAACGGACCGATCCACCTGGGCCATCTGGTCGAGTACATCCAGACCGATATATGGGTGCGCTTCCAGAAGCTGCGCGGCCACGAGTGCCTCTACGTCTGCGCCGACGATGCCCACGGCACGCCCATCATGCTGCGCGCCCAGAGCGAAGGCATCACGCCGGAGCAGCTCATCGAGCGCATCGGCGCCGAGCACCGCGCCGACTTCGCCGACTTCCTGATCGGCTTCGACAACTACCACAGCACCCATTCCGACGAGAACCGCGCGCTCGCCGAACTGATCTACACGCGTCTGCGCGACGCCGGCCACATCGCCACCCGCACCATCACCCAGGCCTACGACCCGGTGAAGGCGATGTTCCTGCCGGACCGCTTCATCAAGGGCGAGTGCCCGCGCTGCGGCGCCGCCGACCAGTACGGCGACTCCTGCGAGGCCTGCGGCGCGACCTACGCGCCGACCGAGTTGAAGAATGCCGTGTCCGCCATCTCCGGCGTCCGGCCCATCGAAAAGGAATCCCTGCACTACTTCTTCAAGCTCGCCGACTTCGGCCCCCTGCTGCGCCAATGGACCGGCGCCGGCCATCTGCAGGCCGAGGTCGCCAACAAGCTCGACGAATGGTTCGAGGACGGCCTGAAGGAATGGGACATCTCGCGCGACGCGCCCTACTTCGGCTTCCGGATTCCGGGCACGGAGGACAAGTATTTCTACGTCTGGCTGGACGCCCCCATCGGCTACATGGCCAGCTTCCGCAATCTCTGCGACCGCACCGGCCTCGACTTCGATGACTACTGGAAGCGGGATTCCACGGCCGAGCTGCACCACTTCATCGGCAAGGACATCATCTATTTCCACGCCCTGTTCTGGCCCGCCATGCTGGCCGGCAGCGGCTTCCGCATGCCCACCGCCATCCATGCGCACGGCTTCCTCACCGTCAACGGCCAGAAGATGTCCAAGTCGCGCGGCACCTTCATCAAGGCGCGCACCTGGCTGGACCATCTGAATCCGGAATACCTGCGCTATTACTTCGCCGCCAAGCTGGGCTCCAGCATCGACGACATCGACCTCAACCTCGATGACTTCCAGCTGCGCGTGAACGCCGACCTGGTCGGCAAGGTGGTCAACATCGCCAGCCGCTGCGCCGGCTTCATCAGCAAGCGCTTCGACGGCCGCCTGGCGCAGACCTGCGCCGAACCGGACCTCTACGACACCTTCGTGCGCGCCGGCGAGGAGATCGCCGGGCTGTACGAGAAGCGCGAGTTCGGCCAGGCCATGCGCGAGATCATGGCCCTGGCCGACCGCGCCAACCAGTACATCGACGAGAAGAAGCCCTGGGCGCTGGCCAGGCAGGAGGGCATGGGGCAGACCGTGCAGGACGTGTGCAGCGTCGGCCTGAACCTGTTCCGGGTGCTGATGACCTACCTCAAGCCGGTGCTGCCGCGCATGGCCGCACAGGTCGAGGCCTTCCTCGGCATCGAACCGATGACCTGGGTCAACCTGGCCGAGCCGCTCACCGGCCATACTATCCGCGCCTATGAACCGCTGCTGCTGCGCGTCGACCCGGCCGCCGTGGCCGCCGTGCAGGACGCCTCCAGGGAAAGCCTGGCGCCGACGGCGGCGGACACGCCGGCCACCGCCTCCGCCATGACCGACAGCCCCATCGCCCCCGAGATTTCCATCGACGACTTCGCCAGGATCGACCTGCGCATCGCGCGCATCGTCAAGGCCGAGCACGTCGAAGGCGCCGACAAGCTGCTGCACCTGACCCTGGATCTCGGCGGCGAGACCCGCAGCGTGTTCGCCGGCATCAAGTCGGCTTACCGGCCGGAGGATCTGCAGGGCCGCCTGACGGTGATGGTGGCCAACCTCGCCCCGCGCAAGATGAAGTTCGGCCTGTCCGAGGGCATGGT